>DAIQNM010000240.1:0-4400 GCA_036788375.1 Cyanobium sp. CTOTU6536
GAGCATGCCGCGTCGGCAGGTTTTCTGAAATCCGAACTGCTGCTATGGACTCCGGCCGACTTCGTCTAGATCATGCGAAATGGATGTTCGACCAGTAGGCGAGCCTTGGCTCTTTCGACCAGATCATCAACTCGGCTCTCGCTCGAAATGCTGCGCCGCATAGGCCCCCATCAACGCCCGACCATCACGGGGCCGCGGCGTGGCCTGAAGAACCTCCAGGGTTCGCGCCATGCGTGTGCGCAGATCCCGCCATGTGGTTTCCCGGCGCCCTTCGCGGGAGAGCAGGAACTTCTGCACCACCACCACCCAATCCAGCCGGCCTGTTTCCGCAGTCGGCGCCGACTGGATCAGGCCATAGGCCTCGGCCAGGCCCAATCCAGCCGTGCTCCGTCTTGATCAGCGCCCGGAGGGCTCAGGTTCAGGAGGGCTTCCGGCTGGTGGTCGTGGGCCAGTGTTTTGTCGAAGCTGCGTCTGGGCACATCAGGAAAGGCCTAAGGTTCATCAACCTTTTTCACGTCATGTCGGAGAGCAGCGTCCCCACCATTGATGAACTTCAGCGCAGCGACCAACCTTTCGTGCTCGCGGATCACCAAGGCATTGTGGTGTCTATCAACCCGGCCTTTGAGCGGGTTTATGGCTGGCGACCCGAGGTTCTTGTGGGCACCTCTCTCGGTCGAATCCTGCCGGAGGCCTTTCTGATGTCGCACCAGCTGGGCTTCAGCCGCTTCCAAGCCAGCGGCTCCTCCACCGTGCTGGGCCATCCTTTGCGGCTGAGCACCCGCTGCAGTGATGGTTCGGAGATTGTTTCGGAGCACTTCATCTTGGCCGAGAAGCGCGAGCGGGGTTGGGTCTTCGGGGCGACCCTCACGCCCCTGCCGGAAGGAACCGAGCCCGACCAGTAGCCAGCGCCCAAGGGGAATGCGTCAAGCCAAGTAGGGAAGGGCAGCCATGCAGGCAACTGCCCCTGCTGAACCGAGGGCAGGGGGAGTCAGCAGGGATCAGCAGGCGAAAACTCTTGCAAAATGCGCTGCAAGCCATGACATCCTCCTGACAGCGGGGCCGCGGTTGAGTAAGAACGGTCAAAGCCCTTTCCCAAGGCCGATGTTTCGCCCCTCCCTGCTCCCCCTGATCGGCGGCGCTGCCCTGATCGGTGGTGCCCTCTTCGTGCTGGACAGCGCGCCAGTCCAAGCCGACACCCTTTACACCCTCGCCACCAGCTGCAGCGTCGCAGGCGCAGCGCCCACCGCCTGCAGCATCGAAGCGGTGGATCAGGGCACGGTGACCCTCTACCGCCACCGCATCGGCCGGCAAGAACAAGTGATCGGCATCAGTGAAGATCCCTACGTGCGGATGGGTCTTTGGAATCCGGCCAGCAAGACCTGGCAGCCCCTGCGCTCCGCCACCGCGCGCCTCTCCTCCAACACCGTGTGCTTCAACGGCACCGATCTCTGCGCGGTCAATCCCAATTACCTCAACAGCCTTCGCCAGCAAAAGGGTGCTGCCCTCAACGGCCGGGACCTGATCAAGGTGACCTTCGGTAGCGACGGGCGCATCAACGCCTATTGCTACGACGATGGCTGCCCCTCCACCCCCAACTGAGGAGACAGCACGATGCGACGCTTCTCCCTCGTTCTGGCAGCCCTGCTGGTGCTGCCCCCCGCCGAAGCGCGGGCCATCGATTCCAACACCCCCGGCCCCGGGGCGCCCCAGGGGTCGTCGCAGCTGGATGGCCAGCTGCTGGCCCGCGGCGGCGGCGGTGGCCGGGGCGGCGGTGGTGGTGCCCGGAGCGCCGGCGGCGCTGGTCGGGCCCAGCGGGCCAACACCGGCTTCGACCGCACCCCCCGCAGTTTCGACCGCGGCAACCGGGCCCCCAGCGGCGGCTGGAGTCGCGATGTGAGCCGTCGGCCCGAGCGGGCCAGGCCATCGCTGGATCGCACCAGCTTCGATGCCAACCGGGCGGCCAACCGCGGCGGCGACCGCATCAACCGCGGCGACCGCATGGCCAACATCAACCGCGATGCCGTCCGTGATCGGGCCTCATCCGTCGACCGGCAGGCCGTCCAGGACCGCATGGCCAACGTCAACCGCGATGCGGTGCGCGATCGGGCCGCCACGATCGACCGGCAGGCCGTCCAGGACCGGGTGGGCAGCGTCAACCGCGATGCCCTTCAGGATCGGGCCAATGCCATCAACCGCGACGACTGGGATCGGGCCAGTGACCGTCTTCAGAACGGCTGGGATCAGCGGCGTGACACCGCCCGCGACAACCTCAACTCCAGGCGCGACAACTGGAACAACAATCTCAATGACCTGGGCAACCGGGCCGATCGCGCCTTCGACCGCTACAACAACTTCTGGCCCGGCTGGGCCCGCCCGGGTTGGGGCCTGGCCCGCCCCTGGAACTGGGGCTGGTACGGCGGCTGGGCCAATCCACCCTGGGGTTGGTGGGGTGTTCGTTCGGTGGCCTGGGGCCTGACCAACCTGGCAACGGCCGCCGCCATCAACAACGCCGTGAGCGATGCCATTGCCGCCAGCCAGACCACCATCGTGGTGCCGGAAACGACCTATCAGCTCTACTACAACAGCATCGAACCCAGTGGCGATCAGGTGGTCAGCTTCGTGGTGAGCGATGGCACCAGCTCGTGGCAATGGAGCGCCGACTGCCGCAACGGCAGCCTCAACGGCAATGAGCCGGCCAGTGCCGCCGAGGCCCAACTGCTCAATGCGGCCTGCCAGGTGGCCTTCGGCTCCTGAACAGGCCCAGGCGCACTCCAGCCCCGAGCGTCAGCAGCAGCAGCAACGGTCCTTCCCCCCAGCGGTCGTAGGGGGTGAGGGCCGTTCGCCGGCTCAAGCTGAGCACCCCCTCCCCAACGCGGCCCGCCGGGAGCTGCCCCCGTAGGCGCCCTGAGGCATCCACGGCCACGCTGGGCCCTGTGTTGGCCGCACTCACCAGCCAACGGCCCGTTTCAATCGCCCGCAGCCTGGCCAGGGCAAGGAACTGGCCCTGGAGAAGCGCCGGATAGGGATCGAGGTTGGCCGTGGCCAGCAACCATCCGGCCCCCTCCCGGCTGGCCCGGGCCAAAGCCGTGCCATCGGCCACCTCGTAGCAAATGGCCACCCCGATCGCCCCCCCCGGCCGTTGCAGCAGGCGGGAAGGAGAACCCGGTCCGATCCCCCCCACGGCGGAGAGGCCTCCCCAGCGCCAGAGCTCGGCGAAAGGTACCCACTCCCCCAATGGCACCACCCGGTGCTTATCAATCCAGCCGGCCGCATCCTGCCCCCCTGGGGGAAACCGCAACAGGCTGCTGCGCAGCCCCTCGCCCTCCCGGCGGAAACCGCCGCTCAGCACCTCCACCGGAGCAGGATTAGGCAAGGGCTGATCCAGGGCCAGGGCACCCTCGGGCAGCAGCAGGGCGTCGACCCGCTGATCGGTGGGCAAACCGGCCAATCGCCGCTCCGCATCAGCCAGCTGGCTCAGCAGGCGCCGCTGCTGGTCGGCCTCAAACTTCTGCCGGGTTGGGATGGCCGGTTGCAGCACGAGCAGCCGTTGCTGCTGCGGTGGCAGATCCGCCCGAGCGGCCCCGAGCTCCTGCTCAGGGCCCGCCAACGCCGCGATGCCCAACAGATGGGAACCCAGAACCACCAGCGCGGTCGCCAGCAGCCAGCGGCGACGCGCTCCGACCGCCGTTACGGCACGCCAGAGGCACCAGCCCATGAAGAGCTGCAGGGCCGCCACCAAGCCCGCCCCACCCAAGGCCGCCACGCCAGCCAGGGCCCGATCCCCCGGCAGGGCGCTACCGCCGAGGCCAATCCAGAACAGGGGCCCCCGGGCCAACCCAACCTCCGCCAGGCCCCACAGGCAGGCGGCGGCCAGCGCCGTGCTGCCGCGGCGGGGATCCCAGCGGCCCACCAGGATCAGCCAGATCTGCACCAGAGCTCCCCCCATCAGGCCGCAGAGGAGCCACAAGAGCCCACACAACGGCAGGCTTAGGGGGCCCGGCACCCCCACCCAGTCGAGGGGATGGAGCCAGAGCAGCCAGCGATGGCTCACCAACACCGCCGCCATTCCCCAGACCAGACCCCGGCAGGGCAGGGGTCGCTGCGCCGGTCGATCGGCAGCCCCGGGAACGGGCGGATCACCGGCCAGGCCCCACAGCACCGCCAGGGCTGGCCAGAGCAGCGGTGGAAAGCCCAGAGGCGGCAGGGCTACTCCCGCCAACGCCCCCCCGGCCGCCGCCAGCAACAGGGGGCCGGCGGCGGCGATCTTCAGGGGCAGGTGCCGGTCATCTCCCATGGCCCCGGAGCCTAGGGAGGGGCAACCTCGTGTTCGCGGTCTGCACTTTCCCTTCCAGCGGACCCTCCAGCGAGAACCACCATGGATCAGGGCAATCTGCTGCAGA
>DAIQNM010000241.1:0-4378 GCA_036788375.1 Cyanobium sp. CTOTU6536
GGGTGTCGGGGTCGACGCCGTAGTGGAAGGCCTGGAACCACTTGCCGCTCACGTTGACCGGCGAACCATGGGTGAGGTGGCCGCCGTGGGAGAGGTCCATCCCGAGGATCGTGTCGCCGGGCTTGAGCAGGGCGAGGAACACGGCGAAGTTGGCCTGGGCGCCGCTGTGGGGCTGCACGTTGGCCCAGGCGGCACCGAAGAGCTGCTTGGCCCGCTCGATCGCCAGCTCCTCGATGCCATCGACGAACTCACAGCCGCCGTAGTAGCGCTTGGCGGGCAGCCCCTCGGCGTACTTGTTGGTGAGCACCGAGCCCTGGGCCTCCATCACGGCGCGGGAGGCGAAGTTTTCGCTGGCGATCAACTCCAGATGGGTCTGCTGGCGGTTGAGCTCCCGATCGATCAGGGCGGCGATGGCCGGATCGGCCGCAGCCAGGGGCGTGTCGATCGCAGCCGGGGAGGAGGGGGAGGAGAAGGGCATGGGATCGGCGGGCAGGAGCGTCGAAGGAAGCGGCGGATCGGGGGCGGAGCTGGGGCTGGGGATCGGACCCCAAGGAGGGTGGAGCCCCTGGATCGGTGGAGCGGGCGTGGAGGGGGCCGGAGCAGGTTCAGGGCCCCAGATCGCGGCCGCAGGCGGGCCACAAGGGCGCCAGCGGTGGCATCCGGAAGCCCCTTACTGATGCTCTGATCGTACGGACACATCCGCAGCCGATGCAGCCCAACCCCGATTCGGTGCGGACCCCCCGCCGGGAAACGGGGCCGAAACCAACCCGCTGAAGGTGGGCCAAAAAAGAAGGCCACCCCAGTGGGGTGACCTGAAAAGCGCGCCTGGAGAGATTCGAACTCCCGACCCTCTGATCCGTAGTCAGATGCTCTAATCCGCTGAGCTACAAGCGCCTACCCATTCATTCTCACCGCACAGGGTGCCCATCCGTCAACTCAGGGGCGTTGGCCAGCCTTGTCGCAAGCCCACGGGGATCGCCCTCGGATTGGGCCGGGCCTGGTTTCGCCACCCGGGAGGCGCGGGGAGGGGTGAGGGCAGTCGACGCTGTGGGGCCGCGGGGATGCCTCGGGCCGGCGGGCCGGCCCCGCCGATCCGGCTAACTTCAAGCAATCCCCCCGCGCCCGACCGCGCACCATGCCGATCCGCTGGTACGGCCCCGCCGACCCCGCCGACCCCACCTACCGCCATTTCGCGCGGATCGTGAACCTGACCCTGCACGCCATGGTGTTCGCGATGGTCAACAGCGGCCTCTGGTTCGTGCAGGGGATGCGCCACCCCTGGCCCCACCTGCAATGGCTCACCCTGCCCTGGGCGGCGCTGCTGCTGGTCCATGCCAGCCTGGTTGTTGTGCAGCGGCCCCATCCCCAGCCATGAGCCTGTCAGCCCAGGACCTCGCTGAGCTAACCAGCGCCATCGCCGACCGTCTGTACCTGCAGGTGGCCAATTGGCACCTCTACCTGGGCGATGCGGGTCTGGCCGACCAACTGGCCAGCGAATGCGCCGCCCGCCTCGACCAAGGGGCCGCCGTTTGCGCCCGCCAGGCGCTGGAGGCGGTGCAGGTGGCGATCGGTGGCGGCGCCACCCGACTTCCCCTGGCCAGGCTGATCCCCCCAGGCCAGCTGCGCGATCTCGAGGAACTGCTGGCTCCCTACGCCTGAGCGGATCGCTGGCCGCCGCCCCGGCCCCACGTTCCAGTTGGCAGCGATGTTGGCGGGGATCGGGGGGATTGCCGATAGGGTGATCGTCACCGCCCTGCAGCCGTGCTGGTCATCGAGGTCACCAATGCGCGGGAGGTGTTGCGCAAGCGGATTGGCCCCCTGGGAAGCCGCCTGATCGGCAAGGTGGTGGATGCGGAGGCCCAGGTGGAGAAGGCCCTGATCCAGGAGATGGAGAAATCCTTCAGGGAATTCGGCATCGAGGCGCGCATCTTCTCGGTGGATGGCCCCCAGATGATCGGCCGCTCCCACCTGGAGATTCCGCTGCAGGTGCGCGAGGAAAGGCAGGTGCGGCTGGGGTGAGGGGGGCCGCTTTGAGGCTGGGGAGCGGAGCACTGGCCTCTCCGTAGCCAGAGGGCTACAATGTCCAAGTGGTTGCAGTCCGCCGTACGGAGGAGTTCGCGCGTTGGCTCAGGGGTCTTCGGGATCTCAAGGCGAAATCGTTCGTTCAAGCCAGAATTGAGCGCCTCATCAGCGGCAATCCAGGCGATGTCCGGCCCGTTGGGGCTGGAGTTTCTGAGCTACGGATCAACGATGGCCCTGGTTACAGGGTATATCTTCAAAATCGAGGGTCGGTGCTGATCATTCTTCTCGCTGGTGGTGACAAGAGCACCCAGGCGAAAGATATTCAATCTGCGCAGGACCTCGCTCGCAATTTCAAGGAGGATGAATGATGCAGACCAAGACAGCACCATATGACGTTGCTGAGTTCCTGGAAACTCCTGAAGAGATGGCTGCCTATCTGGAGGCCTGTATTCAGGAATCGGAAGGAGATTCTGCCTTCATCGCAAAGGCTTTAGGAGATATTGCTCGTGCCAAAGGGATGACCCAGATCGCACGTGAGACGGGTCTGTCTCGTGAAAGTCTGTACAAAGCACTCTCTGGGGATCGAAGTCCAAGTTTTGACACGATCCTGAAAGTCATCTCAGCTTTGGGCCTCAAGTTAAGTGCAAGTGCAAAGGAAGTTGCTGAGGTGGCAGAGCTTGCATGAGTGTTGTTTGCGAGGCCAAGGTCTGCAGTATGCGTTCAGCTTTCGCAATGTCACGCCGCTGGACAGGCAAACGGTGGTCAGGATGAACAAGGATACGCTTTACAGGGTGGCCTTAGTAGATACGTCCAAGGGTGCCACCATCACGGTGCCTGACATGCCGGCGGGCCGCTATTTCTCGGTACTGTTGCTTGATAACGATCACTATTGTCCGGGCGTCATCTACACGTCGGGCACGCACGAACTGCCCGAGGACACCAAGTATCCCGCCATCAATGTTCGTATCCAGCTGCTGCTCCCGGATGACCCGGCGGACATCGCGCTGGTCAACCAATTGCAGGATCAGTTTGTCATCCAGGCCAACAGCGCCGACCAGTTCCCGGAGCCGAATTGGGACAAGCAGTCGCTGGCCGCACTAACCGCGAAATACAATGCAGAGTTCGCCAAGTTTGATCTGTATCCTGACGGCTGGATGGGCAAGCGCGGAGAAGCCGATGATGCCACACGTCACCTGGGCTGCGCCGGCGCGTGGGGACTTTTCCCTTGAGCGTGAACATTGGCAGATTGCTGCCGCTGGCTTTGGGATCCACTGGCCAGACGTTGATGAGGATCTGAGCGTGGAGGGTTTATGGCGTGGAGCGCCATCGCCGCGAGCGAAGGTGCCGAGCAGCAAACACTGCCATGCACCAGAATCGCCGCCTCACCCTTGATTTGCAGATCCAAATGTTCCTGAAGGCTTGTGATGGCGAGCGTAAGGCTCCAGACCTTCGAATTATGCATTAATACCACCAGAAGCGATTCAATTAGTGCACTCGCGGAGTCACATAGTGATCCACATACTGGTCCACATCGTGATCTTCGTCAACTATCGCAAAGAAGACAGCCAAGCATCCGTCGACCATATTGCTGACAACCTGAAGCAGAGGTTCGGTGAGCTTATCGTTTTCAATGCAGCTGACGCTCAACTGCTTTAAGACTTCAATCGTCCAATTCCGGCTACTCCGAACCCAGCCACTCCACATCGGCGATGCCTCGAAAATCGCTGTCCATGGTGTATAGCCTGGCCTGCTGATCCCTGGCCGTGGCCAGGATGATGCTCTCCGCCATTGGCAGCTGCAGAGCATAGCTGAGCTGGGCTGCCGCCAGTGCCAGCCGGCTGTCGAGATCCACCACCTGAGCGCCCTGCATCACGGCGGCCGCCTGCACGGCCTGGGCCTCCCCGTGCTCCCGCAGGACCCACTTGTACACCTCATAAATACTGATCGCCGGCACCACAAGCGCAGGTTCGTCGGCCATCAAGGCCAGGAAGTGCTCGGCCTGCCCGCCATTAGTGAACACCTCAATCCAGCCCGAGGAGTCCACCACCACCCGCTTGAGCGTCACAGGCGATCCCCCTCGCGCTGGAAGGTGTTCTTGCCCGGCAGAAAACCGCGCAACGCCGCTGGAGATTGGGTGGGCACCAACGCGATGCGCCCCGGCAAGGCGATCACCTGCAGGGTCTGCCCAGGGCTGAGGCCGAACTGCTCGCGGACCCGCTTGGGAATCACAACCTGGAACTTAGGGGAGACGGTTGTGACATCCATGGCAAGGTCGTCATACGTGATGCCGATCGATCCTAACTTGTTTTGCGGCTCGAGCTGGTGGCTGGGCGATGCCCCCTGCCCCCCAAACCCC
>DAIQNM010000242.1:0-4359 GCA_036788375.1 Cyanobium sp. CTOTU6536
CGGTGGGGCTTGGCGGTGGGGCTTGGCGGTGGCTTTGGCGGTAGGGGAGGGTTGGATTTGCGAAAGTTGGTGCAGATCCAGCGAACCGAACGCCAGTGGTTGCCCCTAAAAACGCCAGTAGCCCAGAGAAGGAACCAACAAGCAACCTATCGATCCAGGCGATGAACCCGGAAACAATGAATTAGGAAGCCCCATGGTTTCGTTAATGGTTGAGCCTAGGGCACCGCGACAGCCACCGCCGTGCTGGCCATGGTGACCACCGATCCCCCCCCACCCCACCACTCACCCATCGCCCGTGGCATCGTTGGTGCCGGACCGGTGGAATGATGCCGACCTCTTCCCCCACCCACGCCAACCAGAGCAGGAAAACCGTGCCGGTCGCCCCTGCCGATGCAACCCCCACCCGGGAGGCGGTGCTGGCCCTGCTCCTGCGCCAGGGGGAAGCCACCGCTGCCGAGCTTTCTGATCGCCTCGCGGTTTCGGTGCAGGTCATGCGGCGCCACCTGCGCAGCCTCGGAGAGGAAGGGCTGGTGGAGGCCAGCCCCACCCCCGAAGGTCCCGGCCGGCCCAGCAACCGCTGGCGCCTCACCAGCGCAGGCCATGGCCACTTTCCGGATGGAAGCGACCACTTTGCCCTCGGCCTGCTCCAATCCTTAGCCGGCAGCCTTCCCCCGGAGGCCCTGCGGCAGCTGCTCAACCAGCAGGCGATCGAGAAGGCCTCCGACTACCACCGCCGCGTCGGTGAGGGGGTTCTGGGCCAGCGGCTGGAGAAGCTCGTGGAGCTGCGACGCCAGGAGGGCTACCTGGCCGAATGCCGACCCGACACCGACCACAAGGGCGCCTGGGTGATCAGTGAGTTCCATTGCTCGGTGATCCGGATCGCCGAGGCCTTTCCGATGGTCTGCGACCAGGAACTGCAACTGATCCAGCACACCTTTCCCGACTGCCGCGTCGAGCGGGTTCACTGGCGACTGGAGGAGGGCCACTCCTGCGGCTTCCGCCTCACACCCTCCACCTCCACCCCAGCGTGATCGACCAGGACGACCTGGCGCAGCTGGAGTCGACCCTGCTGCCCGCCCTGGAGCGCCACCACCTCCGCCTGCTGGCCCATGGCCTGCGCACCCTCCAGGCCATTGCTCCTCGTTCCTCGGGGGCACTGCCGCCGCCTGAGGAGATCGCTGCCTGGGCCGGCCAACAGCCCAGCCTCGCCGCCGATCCCCATTTCAGCGCCGCCTTCCTCACCCAGTTGGAGGGGCTTGGCAGCCAGCTCGAGGCGATCGCGGCGGCCAACGGATGTCTGCCCCTGGAGCTCGACATCCCCCAACTGGTCAGCTGGGCCCAACGGAGCGCCGATGGTCGGCTTAAGGGGCCAGCAGCGCCAACCACCCCACCGGCGGTTTGAGCACCACCAGGCCCACCCCAGCCAGGGCCAGCGGGGCCGCCAGCAGTCCGCGCCAACCCGGCCGATCCCCCTCGAACCACCAGGCCAGGGGCAGGGCCATCACCGGCGCCGTGGAGAGCAGGGCCACCGCCAGTCCACCAGGCAAGCCGGCCAGGGCGGTCTGCTGAAGGGCAATGCCGGCGCTGGTGCCCAGCAGGGTGGCCAGCAACAGCCCGGGCCAGCGCCGCTGCGGCAGTCGGGGCCGACGACCCGGCCAGGGCATGCCCCGCAGCAGGGGCAGCAGCACCAGGCTGGCCGCCGCCAGTCGCAGAGTGGCAGCCTGCAGGGGAGAGATGGTGCCCTGCAGCAGGGCGGCGCGGGCTAGCAGGGCCCCCAAGCTGCCGCAGAGCAGAGCCCCCAGCGCCAGAAGCACGCCATGGCGCAGCGCAGCGGCTGGGATCGCCGCCCCCGGCGGCCCATCGCCTGCCGCGGGAGCCTGAGGCGCGGCCGGACGTTGGGCCACCAGGACCACCGCCAGGCTGATCAGCACCACCCCCAGCACCGCCTGGAAGCCGGGCCGCTCCTGCAGCAGGGCCACCCCCGCCAGGGTCGTGACCGCCGGTCCGCCGGCATCAATCGTGAGCGCCCGCCGACTGCCCAGGCGGCGCAGCGCAGCAAAGAAAAAGCTGTCGCCAAGCGCAATCCCCACCACACCGCTCGCCGCTAACAGGAGCAGCGAGCGGGGGGAAGCCTGCAGGGGCTGGGCCAGCACCAGCGGCAGCTGCATCGCCAGGGCCAGCAGGTTCTTCAGCAGGTTCAGGCGGGCGGCCGAGAGGGAGGTGGGCAGGCGGCGCCAGAGGAGGCTGGCCAGGGTCCAACAGAGGGCCGCCGTCAGGGCCGCCGCCGCGGCCTGGGCTGGGGAGATGGCCTGGGACATGGCCGCCACAATGGCCCGCGCAGGGCGGCACCGGCCCTTGCGATCATGACCCCAGAACTTCCATGGCCAGCCCTGCGTGAGCGAACCTCTCCCCACCCCAGGCAGCACAAGCGGAGCAGACACCGCATCGCTAGCGATCACCGATGCGATTGGTTTCTTCCGGCTCAGCTGCGGCCGCTGGCGCTCCCAGCGCAGCAGTCACCATCTGCTGCACCGCCAGGCGGAACCGGGCAACTCCTTCATTGAGGTGGTGGAGATCCCCCCGGACGATCCCCGCCTGGTAGCGATCGCCGAACTCCACGGAGAGGACCCCGCCGCCCTGGTGGGGGGATGCCGCGTCCGCTGGAGCGGCTCGATGGCCTGGGACAAGGCCGGTGAAGCCCATGAGGGCGAGAGCGTGTTTGGCCTGATTCCCACCGACGGGGTGGGCCGCCAAGGGCTGCTGCTGCGGGACCGCGGCTACGCCGAAACCGCCCCCGTGGCCGGCCACTTCGCCATGGACGAGCGGGACGGTCTGGTCCTGACCACCAGCTACGAAACGATGAACAGCCTGGAGCGCTTCAGCTTTGCCGGCCGCGATGTGCGGCTACGGACCAGCACCGTGGAGGGGCTCTCCAACACCGCCTCGTTCTGCATCGAGACCCGGCTGGTCGATGACCCCAGCGCGCCGGCGGAAGGGGACGCAACCGCGGCTTTGGCCGGTGGAGGCGCCAGCGGGGCCAGCGTCTCACTGCTGGGTTGGTGAGCCCGCAGCAGCGCTCAGACCAGCCGCAGCGCCCCCCTTCAACGGTCGCCAACGTTACGGTCTGTAAGCCCTGACGGGGCTGGCGGAAGCCCGGTGCGGCCATACTTCTACGATCCAAACCGACGGATGCCGGACCCCGCGTGGCTCTTCCCCTCCTCAAGTACGCCCCCACCACCCAGAACTCCCGGGTGGCCTCCCTCCGGGTGGGCTCCGACGAGGACCCCAAAGCCGTATCCATGGATAAAGCCATGGACCGGGAAGACCAGAACTTCGTGATCGAAGCGGCCTATCGGCAGATCTTCTTCCATGCCTTCAAGGTCGACCGCGACCGCACCCTGGAGTCCCAGGTGCGTGACGGCCAGATCACGGTGCGGGATTTCATCCGCTCGCTGTGCCTCTCGGACACCTTCACCCGCAGCTTCTACAACCTCAACAGCAACTACAAGGTGGCCCGCCACCTGGTGGAAAAGCTGCTGGGCCGGCCCACCTTCGGCAAATCCGAAGAGATCGCCTGGTCGGCCGTGATCATGACCAAGGGCATCAAAGGTGCCGTGGATCAGATCCTGGATTCCGAGGAATACCTCGAAAACTTCGGCTACGACACCGTTCCTTACCACCGCAATCGGGTCGTGGGATCCCGCGAAGTGGGTGAAACCCCCTTCAACCTCACCTCCCCCCGCTACGACGCCTACTACCGCGGCATCCTGGGCTTCCCCCAGATCGTGTACACCGGCACTGCCAAGGCCTTCCCGGCCCGGGCCCAGCAACGCCGCGGCGGCTTCCCCGAGGACTACCTCCCCTGGGTGCGCAGCCTGCCCGCCCTGCGCGGTGTTGGCGCTCCCCAAGGCAGTACCAGCATCGATTACCTCTCGAAGGTTCCCTACCGCAGCATCGGCCGCTGAGCTTCGATCGCTTGCCAACACCTGCGGTGCCTTGCGGCACCGCTTTTTTTTGACCTGCTGGGGTCAGTGGATGCTGACCCGGCGAGTCCCGGGCAGCATGGGCAGGGGAAAGACCAGCAAACTGATCTTCAACGAAACCATCAGCTGTGAGCCAGAAGACCCTGACCTCCCTGGCCCTGCTGACCCTGCGACAGCTGCGTCAGGTGGCCAGCGACCTGGGTGTTTCCCTCTACAGCCGCAAATCGAAGGAGGAACTGGTCGAGGCGATCAGCACCTGCCAGGAGGAACAGGGGGTAGACCTTGCGGCCGTGATGGACCTAACCGCCGTGGACCTGGTCGCGATCGAAGCGGAAATGGCCCCCGCGCCCCGACCCGCCGCCGATACCCGCGTCGT
>DAIQNM010000243.1:0-4292 GCA_036788375.1 Cyanobium sp. CTOTU6536
GGCATGATCTTCACCTTCTACAAGGCCCGTGGCCTGGCCGTAGGTAAGAGCCTGGTGGAGGAAGACAAGCTCGAGCTGGCCCGCGAACTCGAAGCCAAGGCGGCAGCCAAAGGCGTGCAGTTCTTGCTGCCCACCGATGTGGTGCTGGCCGATAACTTCGCCCCCGATGCCAACAGCCAGATCGCCAAGGTGGAGGAAATCCCCGACGGCTGGATGGGCCTCGACATCGGCCCCGATTCGGTGAAGGTGTTCCAGGACGCCCTGGCCGACTGCCAGACCGTGATCTGGAACGGGCCGATGGGCGTGTTCGAGTTCGAGAAGTTCGCCAACGGCACCAACGCCATCGCCACCACCCTGGCCGAGCTGAGCGACCAAGGCTGCTGCACGATCATTGGCGGCGGTGACTCGGTGGCCGCCGTGGAAAAGGCCGGTTTGGCCGACCGCATGAGCCACATCTCCACCGGCGGCGGCGCCAGCCTCGAGCTGCTCGAAGGCAAGGTGCTGCCCGGCGTGGCGGCGCTGGACGAAGCCTGATCGGGCCCTAGGGCTCGCCGGGCTATACCGCGGTGCCGGGGGAAGACTCAGGCGCCGCGGCCATAGGCCACCACACAGGCGGCATTGAGCAGGTGCACCCCAAGCCCGCTCGCCTGCCGCCCATTGAGCAGACCGAGCTGGCATTCACCCACCCCGCGCTGCATCACTCCTGCATTGCTGAAATAGAAGGAGATGCGGCCATTGGGCAGGGCCTCCACGGAGGCGTAGTTGAGCCAGCTGTTGGTGCCTGGCACCTCAATCGCTGGCTGACGCTGGGCCAGGGCACCATTCACCGCCTCGGTGATGGCCGCCCCCGAGGCAAGCCCCTCCACCGACCAGGTGGCTGGCGTGGTCCGATACCAGCCCCAGGGCCAGGGCCGGCCCACCCAGTAACTGCCGAGCAACCAGGCGGGATGCAGCACCGCAAAGCCATAGGCCGCAGCCGGAGCGCGAGGAATGCCAGGCACAACCCGGGGGCGGGCCTGGGCCGGCAGGGCGGCAAGGAACGCAAGCAAAGCCACCGCTGGCCAGCGGGTCATCGACGCCCTGAGGGCCTTTGGGTTCGCCAAACTCAGCATCGCAAAGGGGTCGGAAGGGTGGTCTGGGAGGCGGCGCCGATTGTGCCAGACCAGCGCTTCCGACGCTCCAACCAGCAGCAGGGGGTTCAACCAACGCCCCCCAAAGGCGGGTATCACCCTTGAGGACCCGACGAGTCCCGCCGCAAAACACCGCAGAATGCAACTCATGCCACGCGTCGGCCCTTCCCTTCCCTATCGCCCCCTGCCCATGTCGTTCTTCAAGGGCCTTGTCCCCGCTGCCCTTCTGGGCTCAGCAACGCTGTTGATGACGGCGCCGGCCCGGGCGGTTGTGTACTGCAACACCGTCGGCCTGCCCAACGGCTGTGTGGTGCGCCGGCCCGTTGCCGCTCCTGGGGGGGCGGTGGTGGGCCCGGTGGTGAACCCATCCCCGGGGGTGGGTTACGGCGCCCCTGGGGTGGGGGTGCGACCCGCGGCGGGCCCCGGCGTCGGCCCCAACCTCGGCGGCCCTGT
This sequence comes from Cyanobium sp. CTOTU6536, assembly GCA_036788375.1. Taxonomy (GTDB): domain Bacteria; phylum Cyanobacteriota; class Cyanobacteriia; order PCC-6307; family Cyanobiaceae; genus Cyanobium. Next base: position 1,584 of record DAIQNM010000243.1, read on the forward strand.
GAACCGCAGGGGGCTGCGTTGATCTCGAAACCCATGCTCCGTTCTGCCCTGCTCTTGGCTGTCGGCCTTGGCGCCGCAATTGCCCCTGCCCTACTGGGCACCCCTGCCCGGGCCGCCATGACCCTCGACCAGGCCTGCACCAAATTTGGTGGCAAGGTCAATAACGCCGTGGCCAGCGGGGATCTGGGCAAGGCCCGCCAGATCTATGCCGAAGGCAGCAAGCGGGTGGCCAGCCACTTCAAGGGCGCGACCTGCCCGAACGTGAAGGCGCCCTGAGGGGAGCCAGCCCCCGTGAGCTGCCGACCGGCAAGGCAAAGCTTTTCAGCCACTGCTGATAACCTCACTGGGCTCCAATGCTGTACGGGGCCTCGGCAAAGCTCAGGCCAACGTCCCCTAGGCGCACGAGGCGTAAAAGGCCGATGCCACCGTTGAACCCCAGCAGGGCCCCTCTCCCCCTTCACTCTGCGGCCTTGCACCTGCGATCGCTGATTCCCCGGCCCCTGGCGGCCCAGCTCAAGGGCTTGGGTTTCCGATCGGATGGGCGGAGAGTCGGCCTTGCCTTCCTCACCGGCTGCAGCATCGGCCTGAATCTCCAGCCGGCCCGGGCGGTGGAGGTGCTGCAACTGCGGCTTCCCTTGCTCGGCGATACCCTCTCGGCCAGGGTCTCGGAACTGGCCAATCCCGACGCCCTCTGGGCGGGCAACAGCGATCTGGCCGAACTGAACCGCGCCACCGAGGGCAACTTCGCCGGCAGCATCCAAGACTTCGTCAACTACCCCCTCCCCCAGCAGGACTACCAAGGCAGTCCGATGGTGCAGCAGATGGCGGTGCTGCTGAAGCAACTGATCGAGGTGGATGCCAAACCGTCGAACAACCCCGATCCCGAGCCGCTGCGCACGGCCATGGAGCGCCTGAAGGCGTCGGGCCGCGAAGCCACCCTGCTGGCTCTGCTGCGCGAGCTTCCGGGCAAGAAGGTGACCATCCGGCTCGATCGGGCCGTGCCCCTGCTGCGGCAGCTCGAACGCCAGCAACGGGAGCTCGACAAGGTGATCCTCACCTATCCCAAGCTGCCGGCAGCGAGCGCCGAGGCGCTGCGGCCGGGTCCCTACCCGATCCAGACCCGGACCCTCACAATCCCGGCAACCACCAGCCTCGAAGCGCTGGAGGTCACCATGGTGCGGCCCACCGGCATGCCCACCCTGCCGCCGGTGCTGATCTCCCACGGCCTCTGGGATTCACCCACCAGCTTTCTGGGCTGGGCCCAGTACCTGGCCAGCCACGGGGCGCCGGTGTTCCTACCGCGCCACCCCGGCAGCGACATCAGCCAGCAGGCCGAGATGCTCGCCGGCAAATCCGCCCCGCCGGACCCCAGGGAATTCCTGCGGCGCCCCCAAGAAGTGAAACGTGTGCTGGATGCCCTGGATGCCGGCACCCTGGCGGACGCCGAAGCGATCCGGGCCCGCGATATCACCTTCATCGGGCACTCCTGGGGGGGCACCACCGCCCTGCAGCTGGCCGGGGCGCGCAGTCTGCCCACGGCCCTGTGGAAGGACTGCGCGAAAGGCTCAACGCCCCAACGCAACATCAGCTGGGTGCTCCAATGCAGCTTCCTGCCGGCGGCCACCGATGCCTCCCTGGCCGATCCGCGCATCGTTCGGGTGGCGGCGGTGAGCCCACCCCAGGGCCTGGTGTTTGCAGCGGGGCTGATCGATCTCAAGGCGCCGGTGCTGCTGGTGAGCGGCAGCCGCGACTTCGTGGTTCCCAGCCGGCCAGAGGCCCTGCTCCCCTATGGGGATTACCCCCGGGGCCGCAACGAACTGGTGCTGGCCGAAGGCGGAACCCACTTCAACCTGCCGGCCAGCGCCACCAGCAATGGGGGGCCCCTGCGGGCGCTGCTGCTCCGCTGGGTCAAGGGCCAGCCGATCACACCGACAAGCCCGGTGAGCGACCCTGCGGGCCTGCCTCTGCGGCTGATCAACATGGCCGCGTCCCAACCCTGAGCCACCCTTGGGGGTCAGCCCCCGATCGCGGTGGCGGTTCACCCCTAACCTGCAAGCCAACCGGATCTGCAAGCCAACCGGCCAGAGACGGCCGCCCCACCAGCCCAACGCCCCCATGTCGATCCGCGTTCAGTCCCCGCATTTCGTGGTGGAACAGCTGGAAGACGGCTGGATGGTCGAAACCAGCCACGTCACCAAGGACAACAAAGGGGACTGGATGATGGACCACGACGAACTGGTGGAACTAGCGGATCTGCTCAAGCGGGCGCTGGAGAGCTGAATCCCGCCGCCATCAGCCCCCGACCAGGATCGGCCGAGGGCTCTGGGCGGCATGGGCCTCAGCGCAACGGCAGCGGCTGGCCCGGCTGGACGGGTTGATCCCAGCCATAGGAGCCAGCGGAAGGCGGAGCGAAGCGACCACCCTGGCGCTTGCTCCAATCCGGCACGGGGATGCCGTTGCGCTGGAAGACCTGCCTTAGGGCCTCCCGGTGCTTCTGGCGCTGGACCTCGATGGCCTGCCGCTCCTGACGCATGCAGCTGCGCAGGCCATCGCCATTGGGGGCGGCGGTAAGGCAGCGCTCCCCTTGCTGGAGGATCGCGATCCGGGCCTGGTGATCCTGAACCGCCAGGGAGCGGGTTTCAGGGAACACCTTCTGCTTCTGGGCCTCCGTGAGCCGGGGGCCTTCCCCCTTGCGGAGCGGCTGGGGGG
>DAIQNM010000244.1:0-4287 GCA_036788375.1 Cyanobium sp. CTOTU6536
AATCCATACAATCAGGCCCAGGAGACCCCCGCCCCCGCCGACCCCCGCCCCGTGCGTGCACTGTTTCTGATTCCGGGCGACGGCGTGAGCCAGCTGCAGGCCTTCCCCGCGGTGGCGGCCACCGCAGACCAGCTGGGCTTCGCTATCCAGGTGGCCTGCCTGGCCGCGCAGGCGCCGATCTGGGCGCTGTTGCCGGCGGTGGAGAAGGTGATTCCCTTCGCCTATGGCGATGCCACCCTGGCGGACTGGGCCAACCTGCTCGGCTCGGTCCGGGAGCCGGATTTCCAGGCAGCCATCAACCTGGCCCCCGGGCGGCAGATGGACCTGATGCTCTCCATGAGCCATATCCCCACCCGGCTGGCCAGCGCGGGCTTCTCCGCCACCGAAACCGTGGCCTTGCCCAAGGGCCTCTGGCCAGCCCAGGCCCTGGCCAGCCTGCTGCGGCCGATTGGGGTAAGCCTCGATGCCCCGGCGTTCCGCCTACCCCTGGCTCCAGCACTGTTGGCACAGGGCGTTGCGGCCCTGCCCGCCGGCGAGGGACCGATGCTGTTGCTCGCCCCGGCCGGAGGGCCAGCGGACTGGCCTGCTGAGCGCTGGCAAGGACTTCCCGACCGCATCCGCACCACCCTGCCGGCCCTCCGCACCGCCATGGCGCCCCCGCTGACCCCTGCCACCACCGCCAACCGGGCCGCCCTGGTGGCCGCCGCCGATGTGGTGCTGGCCAGCGATCAGCCCACGGTGGAACTCGCCCTGCTCTGTGGCACTCCGGTCGTTGCCCTTGGCAGGGCCGCCGACTCCCTGCCAGCCAGGGCTGGGGTTCAGGGGCTGGGGGCGGCCGGTGAGCTGGCCCAGCTCGCCGACGAAGCCGTGCTCCAGGCCCTCGGGCTGGCGGCCTGATCGACTATTAGCGGAACTCCCATGCCCCGCTCTGCCAAGCCGGGAGTCCATTTCCCAGGCCGCCCTCGGCTTCCCGGTCCGGCGGTTCGCCGTACCCGCCATCCCTGGCGCAGGCCCCTGCTGGCCCTAGTGGCCGTGGTCAACCTGGCGGCCCTGGCCTACCGCTACTTCGAAGGCTGGGACTGGGGCAACTGTTACTGGATGGTGGTGATCACCCTGAGCACCCTCGGGTTCAGTGATTCCAACACCAAAATTCTTTCGGCCAATGGCAGGATCATCACCACCCTGTTGATCGTGGCAGGGTTCCTGGTGGTGCAACTCACGGTGCAGGGATTCCTGGCCTTGAGCGAATCCGGTTATTTTCGCCAGCTTCGTGAGCAACGTTTCCGCCGCAGACTGCAACGCATGCAGAACCACGTGATTCTTTGCGGCTACGGCCGCATCGGCCGCGAGATCGCCGAGCAGCTCATTCGTGAAGGGGTGCCGCTGCTGGTGGTTGAAACCGACCCCGACTGCCGCGAGGCGGCTGAAGAGCGGGGGCTGCCGGTGCTGATGGCCGATGCCACTCTCGATGAAACCCTGCTGGAGGCGGGCATCCACCGTTGCCGCAGCCTGGTGGCGGCCCTCACCGGTAACGCCGCCAACCTCTATGTCGTGCTCAGCGCCCGGGGGCTGGCGCCCTCCTGCCGCCTCATTGCCAGGGCCGATAGCGAGGAGGGAGAGAGGAAGCTGCGCCAGGCCGGCGCCAGTCAGGTGGTGAGCCCCTACGTGGCGGGGGGCCGCACCATGGCCGCCACGGCCCTGCGGCCCCTGGCGGTGAGCTTCATGGAGCTGTTGGCAGGCTCCGATTGCGAGGTGGACGAGTTCCAGCTCACGGATGATCCCCGACTGCTGGGGGATTTGGCCGGTCGCACCCTGGCGGAGCTTGAGCTGCGACGCCGCACCGGGGCCCTTGTGCTGGCGGTACGCACGCCGGATCCGCTGCAGGGCCGCGGTGAAGCGCGGCTGATCGCCAACCCTGGCGGTGAGGTGCGGCTGGCCCCCGGCCAGTTGCTCGTGGTGCTGGGCAGCCAGGCCCAGCTCAGCGGCTTTGCCGACCTGCTCGGCAAGGCCCTGGTGGATGTGGGGGAAATGACGGCCTAAAGGCGGGGGAGTGGGGGCCTGGGCCTGGTTCCCGGCCGCCATACGATCAGCCCCAACCCTTCCCTGGCGCGATGGCCGATTCCGCTACCACCTCTGCCCCCACCTCGCCGCAGGTGGCACTGGTCACCGGCGCCAGCCGGGGCATCGGCAGGGCCATTGCCCTTGAACTGGCCCGCGCCGGCGCCAACGTGGTGGTCAACTACGCCACGTCGGCGGAGGCCGCCGAAGCGGTGGTGGCCACGATTACGGCGGCGGGTGGCCGGGCTTGGAGCATCCGGGCCGATGTGGCCGAGGAAGATCAGGTGGAAGCCATGGTGAAGGCGGTGTTGGAGCGGGAGGGGCGACTGGATGTGCTGGTCAACAATGCCGGCATCACCCGCGACGGCCTGCTGATGCGGATGAAGACCGCCGACTGGCGGCAGGTGCTGGACCTCAACCTCACGGGTGTGTTCCTCTGCACCCGGGCCGTGAGCCGCAGCATGCTGAAGGCCCGCTCCGGCCGCATCATCAACATCACCTCGGTGGTGGCCCTGATGGGGAATCCGGGCCAGGCCAACTACAGCGCCGCCAAGGCCGGTGTGCTGGGCCTGACCCGCAGCACTGCCGCGGAGTTCGCCAGCCGCGGAGTCACCGTCAACGCGGTGGCCCCCGGCTTCATCACCACTGAAATGACCCGCGACCTCGACCAGGAAAGGGTTTTGGCGGCGATTCCGCTGGGGCGGATGGGCGAGCCCGAAGAAGTAGCCGGTGCCGTTCGCTTCCTGGCGATGGCGCCTGCTGCTGCCTACATGACCGGCCAGGTGCTGCAGGTGGATGGCGGCATGGTGATGCGCTGATTGATGCCGCGAAGCGCATCGGGTTGATGACATGGCATGTAAAATCTGTTTCAATTAGATCTTGGCCATGAAAACCCGTGACCCCTTGGTCAGTTCAGGGTTTGTTTACCCCTTTTTGATTTTCCTGGCTTTGCAGCTGAGCTCGGGCTTTCGGGTGCCCCGGGTCGACCATGGCGATGAGGTCTGGACCCTTGATGCCCTAGGGCGAAGTTACGGCGAACTAGTGGATTTTGTGTTGCGCCAGGATAATCATCCACCCCTTTATTACATCCTGGCGAAGTTATGGGCTGGCCTTGTTGGATTCTCTATCCCCCATGTGCGGTTTCTGTCTTACTTGTTTGCCCTGCTAGCCGTTGCGGCATTTGTATTCTTTTCTATTCGTTTTAAGCTTTTATCGTTATTCATTCCTTTGGTTTTTCTGGCAACGAATCCGCTTTTTACTTACTATGCCGCCACGGTTCGCCCCTATTCCTTGGTGGTTGCCCTGGCTTCGCTGGTTACCCTGGCTGCCCTGCTGCTGAGGCGGTCTGCGCGCTGGACTTCGCCTCAAGCTGGTGAGCCCTCCGTGGCTGGGATGCGCTGGGTCTTCTACCTCGGGTGCCTGCTGCTGGGCTTAACCCATTACTACGGCACCTTGTATGCCGCCATTCTGCTGGCGATCGACTATTTAGAGCGCAAAATCAGTTGGTCCAGGGTTCCCGGTTCGTTGGTCTTTTTGCTGCTGCTTGCTTGGCCCGTGTTGCAGAAGGTGCTGGGCTCAATTGAAGTGCAGGCAAAGTCAAATCTCTGGGTAAAGATTTTTCCATTTGTTAGCACTTTTAATAATTTTCTGATGGGTACTTTCCCTTCCTTAATGCTTTCAAAGCAGCCCGCTTACGTTTTTTCGATGTTTGTTTTCCTTTGCCTTTTTGTTGGTCTTTTCGCTAATGTGGGCTCTGGTTTTTGGTCAGAGGCGGTTTCAGGACCTGCTTCCCGTGGTCGGCTTCTCGGCGATTCCCCGTTAAGGCTCAACAATCTCGGTAAACAATTTTCCCCGGAGGTTGTTGGCGAGCTGCTAGCCGATCGGCGAGTCTATCTGGGCCTGATTATCGGTCTGATTTATCTTTTTTCTCTGGGGGTCGATGTTTTGATCACTCCCTTTTCAACTCCTTATTATTTTCTTGTTTGTTTGCCTGCTGTTGCGATCCTGTTTGAGTCGCTTTGCCAGGCCATCGAGCGCAGGCTTGGCCTTTGGCCTGCTTTTATTTTTCTAGCAGGGGTGGTGGGTTGCCAATTGATCCTTGCCCAGCAGCGGTTGGCTCTTCCCTAACGTCAGCGCTCTCAATCGGGTTTCAGTGATTGGCTGATGTCCTCGCGCAGGCGACGGATCTTTTGCAGAAGCTTCAGCCGGCGGCTGCGGGCGGTGATGGTG
>DAIQNM010000245.1:0-4264 GCA_036788375.1 Cyanobium sp. CTOTU6536
GCCGTAACCGCCGCGGCCACCGCCACCGCCGCCACCACCACCGCCCTCACGGGGGGTGGCCTTGTTGACGCGGATCATGCGGCCCATCCATTCGACGTCTTGGAGGTCGTCGATGGCCTTTTGCTCGGCGGCGTCATCGGCCAGCTCCACAAAGGCGAATCCCCGCTTGCGGCCGGTTTCACGGTCGAGGGGGAGGCTGCACTGGCGAACTTCGCCGTACTGGCCGAAGAGATCAAGCAGGTCCTCGCGTTCGGCCTGGAACGAGAGGTTGCCGACGTAAATGGTCATTCACTGAAAAGCCTGGAACTGATTCGTCTGATGCTTGGGTACCCAGGGAAAGCCAGTGAACGGAGAAGACCGGAGGTCGGAGCCTTGGAGGAGGTCGAGCCCTATGGGGTCGCAGCCGGCTGGTCGAGCCGAAGGGAAGCCTGAACGCCTTGGAATCGGCGCAAGCTTACAACTTGGACCCACCCATCTGGCCTAAGGACGCTGCAGGCCGGCGGAGACCAGGAAGAAATGATGAAGAAGCTGGCGGTGCGCGACAAAATGCTCCATTGTCAGCAAACCCTGATTTCCGCGATCCCAAGCGCGGCGCCTTTGATGACCAAGATTCCCGTTCTCTGGAGCCTCGCCTGGTGCGAGGACGGCGAATTGGCCCCCCAGGATCGCTTTGACCTGCTGCAGACCCTGATCAGCAGTGAAAACCTGGAGGTGCAGTCGGCCCTGATCGCTTCGGTCGAAAGCATGGCGTTGGCTGATCTCACAGTGGTGAGCAGCGCCGAAGTGACAGGGATCTACGCCTGATCCCGGCTCGGCTGATCCCTGCACGGCCATCCATTCCAAACAAACACCTGACGGTTTGGGGCCAAGGCCCCAGACCGTTTCAGATCGGGAAGCGCTGGGCGGTGGCTTCCTTGCAGGCTGTACGGGCCGACTCGATGCCACCACCGGCCCGGATGCGCTGCTCAACACAGGCACAGGCGTAGCTGGCCATGCCGGCCGGCGGCACCTTGCCCACCTGGCTCATCTCGTTTTCGAAGGCCGACAGGCAGACCGCCATGACGATGTCGCGGAGTCCATCGGCGCGGGATGGCAGGCCCCAGGGTGCCGTGATGGCAACGCTGATGGCCAGGGCCAGGGTGGCGGGTGTGATGGGGTGCTTGCGGGGCACGGTGATCGGGCGCTGGGGGAATGGGCTGGAGGACGGGACTGGTTGAGGGTTGGCCTGAGGGGTGGGATCAGTCGGGAAGACGGGTAATTTGAAGCTCCCGATTCATCACCCGCAGACTCCGCAGACTCGCGAACACGTCTTCGGGCATACCGCGGGGGAGATCCACGGTGCTATGGGCATCGAAAATCCGGATGCGACCGATGGAGCGGCCATTGAGACCGGCCTCGTTGGCGATGGCGCCCACGATGTTGCCGGGTTTGATCCGATCGCGCCAGCCCACCTCAATGCGGAAGCGCTCCATGTGGGCCTCGGGCGGACCATCGGCCAATTCAGGCGAAGGACGGCGTCCCCCGGCCCGATCAGCACCGGCGGGCCGGCTGCGGTCACCATCACGGTCCCGCGCCGAACGGGGCGTGGACCAATTCTGCTGGCCTTGCAGCAGCAGGGGCTTACCCCGCAGGCTGAGCTGAAGGGCCGCCAGGGCCAGGGCCTCGGGGCTGGTCTTCTGTTCGCCGCTCACCCGCTGCAGGATCTCGGCCAGCAAGGCCCGCTCCTCCTCACTGCCCACCGGGGTCTGCAGATTCTCGGTGAGGCGTTGGCGCAGCAGGTCGAGACGGTGCTGGTTGATGGTGGCGTTGGAGGGCACCTCCATTTGTTCGATCGGCTGGGCCGTGGCCCGCTCAAGGCCGCCGAGGAAGCGCCGCTCCCGCGGCGTGAGGAAAAGGATGGCATCACCACTGCGGCCAGCCCGGCCTGTCCGGCCGATGCGGTGCACGTAGGCCTCCCCATCGAAGGGGATGTCGTAGTTGATCACCAAGCTGATCCGCTCAACATCGAGGCCGCGGGCGGCCACGTCGGTGGCCACCAGCACGTCGACCCGGCCATCACGCAGGCGCTCGATCGTGCGTTCCCGCAGGGCCTGGGGCACGTCGCCGTTGAGCACGGCCACCTCATAGCCGTGCTGTTCAAGGGACTCGGCCACGGCGAGGGTGATCGCCTTGGTGCGGGCAAAGATGATCGTGCCTTCGCTGCGCTCGGCCTCGAGCACCCGCTCGAGCGCTTCGAGCTTCTGGGGCCCATTCACCATCAAAAAACGCTGCCGGATGCGGCGGCCATCGGAGGCCTTGGTGCGGATGGTGATCTCGGCCGGATCGCGCAGGTACTTCTGGGAGATACGGCGAATCTCGTTGGGCATGGTGGCGGAGAAGAGCACCACCTGCCGCTCGCTGGGGAGCTGTTCGAGCACCCATTCGACGTCGTCGATGAAGCCCATGCGGAGCATCTCATCGGCCTCGTCGAGCACCAGGGAGCGCAGTCCCGAGAGGTCGAGGGTCGACTGGCGCATGTGGTCCATCACCCGGCCGGGGGTGCCCACCACGATGTGGACACCGCGGCGGAGTTGTTGGATCTGGTCGCGGAAATCGGCGCCGCCATAGATGGCCAGCACCTTCACGCCGCGCAGGTGGGCGGCGTAGGAGGTGATCGCATCGGCCACCTGCAGGGCCAGTTCGCGGGTGGGGGTGAGCACCAGCACCTGGGGGTTGCGCTGGCTGAGGTCGAGGCGTGCCAACAGGGGCAGGCCAAAGGCCGCCGTTTTGCCGGTGCCGGTCTGGGCCTGGCCCACCAGGTCGCGGCCGAGCATCAGTTCGGGGATGGCGGCCTTCTGGATCGGGGAGGGCTCCTGGAAGCCCAGGGCCGCAAGACCCTCCAGCAGGGAGTCGCCCAGTCCGAAGGAGGCAAACCCCGAGACGGGGGCTGGATCGATGGCTTCGGGCAGCACCTCGGGCAGCACTTCTGTGAGCGCCTCAGCTTCGGAGGCGGGCTGGGAGGCCAACGCCGAAGTCAGCGACAGGCTGGCCTCGATCGTGGTGTCGGTGGTGGTTGCCAGGGTGGCCTCCAGCTCCGGCAGGGCAGGCAAGGGCTCGTCCGTCGTGGCAATCGTCACCACGGTCGCCGGGGCGTCGGTCGTGGCGGTGGTGGACTGGGACTGCAGGTCCGCAGCGGAATCGGTGGCACCGGGACGGGTGCCGCCTTCAAGAATCTGGGTCAAGGTTTGGCCTGGGTGAATCCTTCTCCGCAGGCCGGCAGCGACCCGATGGCTTCCAACCGTGCTTCCAAACCGTGCATCCACTGACTTGTGGAGGCGGGTAGTGGAAGCGGAGGACTTGCTGCCTTGCCCTTGTTCAAAGGCTGAAGGTTTAGCTTACCACCCGGCCGAAGTCATCCTCAAAGCGCTCAATGTCATCCTCCCGGAGTTGATCACCCCGCTGCACCTCAATGATCAACAGCCCATCGGCGCCCGCACTGGCCCTATGGATGGCGCCGATCGGCACGAACAGGCTGGTGCCGGGATGCGCCGCGATGCGGTGATCCCCACAGGAGAGCTCCCCGGAGCCGGCCACCACCACCCAGTGTTCGCTCCTGTGGTGGTGCCGCTGGAGGCTGATGCGGCAGTGGGCCGCGATCCATAGACGCTTGACGCCGTAGCCGGCGGGGGCCCCATCGGCCGTTGATGACGGGCCGGAAACCAGGGTTTCAAACCATCCCCACGGCCGCAGCACCCGCTCCCAACAGGGAACTGGAGAGGCTTTCGGGGAGCCTTCGGCGGAGGGAGAGCCTTCAGCAGAGACAGCCATCACAAGACTTTCTGGCCAGTCTGGGCCAGGCGCATCGCAGCGGCTGCGCTGGCCGGTTCACGGTGCCGTGATCAGCAGGGCCCGTTCACGGGCGCGGGTGAGGGCGGTGTAGAGCAGGCGGGGGCTTGGCTCGTCGCCGCCCAGCAGCACGATCACCTCGCGGGCTTCGCTGCCCTGGGCCTTGTGGACCGTGAGGGCAAGGGCGGGCTCGGCGGAGCCGGCCAGCTGGGCGGGGTGCACCCAGAGGGGTTCCTTTCCCCCAAACACCAGCTGCCGCTCCTGGGAGCCGGGTGCCCCGACCAGCACCCCGACATCACCATTGGCGAGGCCCAAATCGGGCAGGTTGCGGGTGCAGAGCACCGGCAGACCCTCGGGCCAGGCCGCTGGAGCCGCGGCTTCGGCAAGCAGGGTGCGGTGAATCGCCTCCACCCCCCACGGCCCGCGGCGCAGGGGAGAG
>DAIQNM010000246.1:0-4231 GCA_036788375.1 Cyanobium sp. CTOTU6536
GCCTATTCCGATGCCGAAGCGGTGAGCCTCAATGTGGGCTTCTATTACATGGCCAATGCCGCCGGCCGGCTGGTGGGAACCCTGCTATCCGGGGGGATGTTCCTGATAGGCGGGATGCAAGCCTGTCTTTGGACCTCAGCCGCCCTGGTGGCTGCGGCCTTTCTGGTCAGCACCCGCTTGCCCACGCCGCCACGCCAGCTGAAGCCCGCCTGCTGAAGGCCACAGCCATCCCCATGGGGAAGGCTGTGCCGGCAGGGGAGAAACGGGCTGATCCGGCAACAGCTCCCCCCCGGCACCTCCAGCGGCGGACTCCAGCAAAAACTTAACCAGCCTTAGGGCTCGCTTCATCGGCGTAGCGCTCCAGCCAGTGGGAAGCCAGATTGGAGAGGGAGCGGCCCTCATGGTCGCTCACCTCGATCAGGCGGTCGTAAAGAGCCGCCGAAATCGTGATCGTGATGCGCTGGGGCTTGCGCTGGGGCTTGCGCTTCTGCCTTTGGCCAGAGTCGCTGAGGCTTGCGGTATCCAAAACGGGGAGCTTGTACTGCATCCCTTTTACCTCACTTCGCCCAATTCATCCACACATGACCTAAACCTTTCGGGCCCGCCCCTTGGTTTCGCTCCCTGACTGGCCAGCCCAGGGGAAGAGGTGGCCGGGCACGGCATCCCACAGACTTGCCCGGAGCCAACCCCGTTGAACCGCCGCGCTGCCGCCCCATGACCCTGCAGATTGCCGTTGCCGTGCTGGAGCGCGACGCCAACTGGCTGCTCCAGCTGCGCGATGACATCGCCGGCATTGTCTACCCTGGAACCTGGGGACTGTTCGGTGGCCACCTGGATCCGGGCGAAACGCCGGACCAGGGATTACGGCGTGAACTGCTTGAGGAGATCAGCTGGGAAGCCGGGGTCCTTTCCCCCTGGTTTGAGCACCAGGATCCGCACCGGGTGCTCCATGTCTTCCGAGGCCCGCTCACGGTGCCCTTGGAGCGGTTGGTGCTGCAGGAGGGACAGGACATGGTGCTGGCCAGCTTTGATGAGCTACGCAGCGGCATGGTGTGGAGCCCCAGGCTTGGCGAACGGCGCCCCCTTGCGCCCTCTCTGCAACGGGCCCTGGCCAAGCGGTGATTCCGCCTGCTGTGCCGGAATCCTGCCGCCATGGCAAGGCCCTTGTTCAGGCCCATCCCGACAGGTGAGCCGATTAACCTTGAGATCCAATGTGTGGCCCACCCTTTGGCTCATGGATCACCAGCGGTTGCTCCGCTGAGAGCCCCAATCGGCCCGGTGCGCCGTCGTGATTTTGAACTTCGGCCCTTCATCACACCCTCCAATCGCCGGGGCCTCTGGCAGCTGGTCAATACCCTTGTGCCCTACGGCCTGCTCTGGTGGCTGGCTCTGATCCTGCTCGATCGTCAGCCCTGGTTGCTGATCCCGGTGCTGGCTCTGCAAGTGCTCTTCCTGGCCCGCTGCTTCTCCTTGATGCATGACTGCGGCCACAACGCGCTGTTCCGCTCGGCGCGGGCCAACCGCGGCGTGGGCTTTCTGCTGGGGATCGTGAGCGGCATCCCCCAGCTGCCCTGGTCGATGGGCCACGAATTCCACCACCGCCACAACGGCGACTGGGAGAAATACCAAGGTCCTTCGGCGTTGTCGAGCACCGAGGCGTATGCAGCGCTTAGCCCGGGAGGGCAGCGGCTCTACCGCTGGCTTCGTCACCCCCTGATGTTGTTTCCCGGTGGCTTCTTCTACCTGGTGATCAAGCCCCGGGTGGCCCTGCTGCTGGGGTTGGCCGACCTCCTACCCCACACCGTCAACAGCCTGCAGCACAATCCGGCGCAGTCCTTGGCCGAGATACTGGCCAACCATCGCAGCCGCCACTGGCATAGCCCGGAGCAGTTTCGCGACCTGCTGCTCAACAATCTGGCCGTGATCAGCCTCTGGGCGGCCATGGCGGCTTGGGTTGGGGCCGGTCCGTTCTGGACCATCTATGCGCCTGTGATGACCTGCGGAGCAGCCATATTCATCTGCATCTTCTTCGTGCAGCACAACTTTCCGGGTTCCTATGCCCACACCACGGCGGGCTGGAGCTCGCTGGCTGGGGCCCTTGAAGGCACCAGCGACCTCGATCTGCCGCCCCTGTTGAACTGGTTTTCTGCCGATATCGGCTGCCACGCCATTCATCACCTCTGCTCCGCCATCCCCAATTACCGGCTGCGGGCCTGCAGCCGCCGCAATGCCAGCCTGTTGCAGGGGGTCAAACACCTACGCCTCAGCGATATTCCAGGCTGTTTTGATTACATCCTCTGGGATCCCAGCCTGGGAAGACTGACGACGATCGCTAGCCAGACGGCGGCGCAGCCGGTCGGCTGACGCCAGCTGAGCGCTTGGCAGGAGCTAGCGAGGGGCCCTCGGCAGCCTAGGATTGAATCTGAACGTGCCGGCCAAAACAGGGGATTCCAGAGAAGCACATTCCCGCAGATCAACGATTTCTTCCGTTATCTATTTTGGAGCCCAACCTTGAGTGAATCTTCAGCTCCATTACTGACGATCGGGCAACTGGAAGCCAAGTACCCGATGTACTGCAAAGCGATGCGCTTATTGCTGCGTGAAGGTTGCACCCGCAAACAGATCGAACGCACCGTTTGCTGGGATCGGCTTTCGATTCTGCACAACAGCCTGCCCCGTAGCTACAAGTCTCCCGAGTATCTCTTTCTGCTCTTCCGCCGCGAATTTGAGCAGCAGAAACTTGCAGCCACTGCCTGATCGCAGCGTTAAGCCAAGTGGCTTGACGCACCAAAAAAGCCCCTCGCAAGAGGGGCTTTGCTGCGAAGAGGGTCCCCATGGACCCCTTGGCGTTGAATGAGCCCCCTTGAAATGGGGGCTTTGCCTTGAAGCGATCAGTAGCGGTTGCGGTTGCCGTAACCACCGCCGTTGTAGCCGCCGCCGCCGCCGAAGCTGCCGTTGCCGCCGCCGCCGCCGTAGCCGCCACGACCACCGCCGCCACCACCACCGCCACCGGTGCGGGGCTCAGCTTTGTTGACCCGGATGGCACGACCCATCCATTCAACGTTCTGGAGCTCGTCAATCGCCTTGGATTCCTCGGCGTCGCTGGCCATTTCGACAAAGGCGAAACCGCGCTTGCGGCCGGTGTCGCGGTCAAGGGGAAGGCTGCACTTGCTCACCTTGCCGTATTCAGAAAACAGTTGCTGGACGTCCTCCGCTTCGGCATCGAAGGAGAGATTGCCCACGTAAATCGTCATGAACCTGAGAGAGAAACTATGAACCGATCCGCCGAAAGCCCTGAAGAAAGTCGCTTGCTCGCTGGAGAGAAACCTGCTGGAGAGAAATCTTTGAACCACCCATACCCTACAGCCCTGAGCGCAGGATGAAGCGACGCCGAACCGCCCCTGCACCGGCCGCTAACGGTGTGGATAGCCGGCCCAGCCAGCCCCAGCCCCCATCACGCCGCGATGACCAATCGGAACATGCTGATCGATGCTCAGCGGATCGGCCGCAGTTAGACAGCAGGCTGCAACGGCCGCTGGCCTGGCCCCGAAGGACACGGCAATATCCCTTCAGAATCCATCCCCCCCAATGGCGCACCCCCAACGCTGGAGTGTGACCCTCTTGGCCGCCGGAGATCGCCATCCCCGCTGGCTCGACGAAAACGGCCACTTCAGCTCCGATCCCGGCCGCGCCCTGCGGCTCACCTCTCCGGAAGTGGCCGTGGAGCGCGTGCAGGCCTTTCTGGAGCTGCACGGCTGGGATCCCGCCGTGATGGAACGGTTCCGGCTGGTCCCCGCCCCCACCGCCCTCAAGGCCGGCACGCCGCGGGGGCGCTACCGGTCACAAGGCGAAGGTAGTGGAGGACTAGAGCACAACCAAGCCGCCTGAACTGCTTGTTGGAGATCACGAATCTTCAAGCTCACCAGAGAGCCCCGTGGTCCCCAGCAGCCGAGGTTTCAGATCAGACAGCACAGGCACCGGCCTGGGCTCGATCCAGCTGCTCTTCGATGGCCAAGCAGGTCACACCATCCGGCGTTCCCGAAAGCTCAGGGCAGCGAGCACCACCAGGGGGCTTGTGGGCTGAGTCGATGGCTTGCCACGTTGGCAACAAAAAAAGCCCCTGCCGAAGCAGGGGCTTTGCAGCCATCAAGAAAGCAGGTCCCTAGGGAACCTGCAGACCCAATCAACCGATCGCCGGAGCGGTCAGCGCCACGGGGGTGGCGGTGGCGGC
>DAIQNM010000247.1:0-4231 GCA_036788375.1 Cyanobium sp. CTOTU6536
ATCACCTGCCGCCTGCTGGGCCTGGTGCCCGACACCGCCAGCACCCAGGTGATCGGCCGCGACCGCCATGCCGAATACGTGCAGACCCTGGCGTTGGTGGGGGCTTCGTTGGAGCGCTTCTCCACCGAGATCCGCAACCTGCAGCGCACCGATGTGCTCGAGGTGGAAGAAAACTTCGCTAAGGGCCAGAAGGGCAGCTCGGCCATGCCCCACAAGCGCAATCCGATCCGCAGCGAGCGCATCGGTGGCCTGGCCCGGGTGCTGCGCAGCTACACCGTGGCCGCCCTGGAAAACTGCGCCCTCTGGCATGAGCGCGACATCAGCCACAGCTCGGTGGAGCGGATGATGCTGCCCGATTGCTCGGTGACCCTGCACTTCATGCTGCGGGAGATGAGTGAGGTGGTGAAGGGGCTGGGGGTCTACCCCGAGAACATGGCCCGCAATATGAATGTCTACGGCGGCGTGGTGTTCAGCCAGCGGGTGCTGCTGGCCCTGGTGGAGAGCGGCCTGGCCCGCGAGGAGGCCTACCGCATCGTGCAGCGCAACGCCCACACCGCCTGGAACACTGAAGGCGGCGACTTCCGCGCCAACCTCGAAGCTGATGCGGACGTGACGGCCCGCCTCAGCCCCGAGCAGCTGGCTGATTGCTTCTCCACCGACCTGCACCAGGCCAACCTGGCGGTGATCTGGCAGCGGCTGGGTATTTGAGCGGCAGGGGCGGGCGATGCCGGGCGTTGTGGTGATCGCCAGCTTCTGGATCGCCCAGGCCGATTCGGTGTATGCCGTGGTGAGCACCGCACTGTTGCTGGCGGTGGTGGCCCTGGTGCTGCGGCCGGGCAACCGCTGAGGGCGCAGGCGGCACGGGGGAGACAAGGGGCCGCTAAGGGGATGCGACCGCGGCGGAGGCAGCTGGGGCAGTGGGGGGAGACCCAGCTGTTACCGCCAGCGGGGCCGGTGGAGGGAGCCGTTGGCGCTGGCGAAGAAAGGCCACCAGGTGATCGAACACCAGCGAAGCGCCGAAGGCCGAGAGGTGATCCCCATCGGAGTAGAGCAGGAATCCGCCTTTCTGGCGGGGACAGCGGCCCTCGCGGGGGGGACAAAGGGCATCGAGCGGGTCGTAGATCAGCACCTGGGGATAGGCCGCTAATCGCGCCTGCAGCTGCCGTTTCAGGTAGGCGGAGAACTGGGCCATCGGGCGGCGATCCACCCCGGTGCGGCACTCCAGGGCCAGCTGGGGGCGGAACCATTGCGGCCGGCACACCTCCATCGGCACGCCACCGCCGAATTCAGGGGTCGGCAGCATCACCACGATGGGGGTCTTGGGGTGGGTTTGGGCGATCGCGCCGATGGCATCGATCCAGCTGGCCAGGGCCTGTTGGCGGCTGATCGGCTCACCGCTGCTGGGATCGAAGTGGTTGGTGCGCTGCAGGCTGGAATCGGCCAGGAATCCCGGATCGAAATAAACGGGCCAGCGCAGGGACAGCACCAGCACATCCTTGTCGCGCAGGGCTGAGTCGCTGGTGAGCACACGCCAGCGCTCCTCCTCCGCCAGGGCGTACTGCACCACATCCTCACGACTGACCCCCGTGGCCGAATTGGTGTAGTGGAGGGTGGGATAGGGCACGCCAACGGTGGCCGCTTCGGCGTAACCCAGCCCATGGCGGCCGCACAGGTAGCCGTCGGCGTAGCTGAAGTGGTGAGCATGGCTATCGCCAACCAGGAGCAGACGGCCCTGGCCTGGGGCCTGGCAGTCGCGGGCGGGGATCCCGGCTTCTGGATCAAAATCCGCCGCAGTGCGATCGCCGGCGTAGAGAACGGCGCTGCCGTAGCGGGTGAGCCCCTGCAAAGCCACCAGGCCGGTGGCCGCCAGCAGCAGGCCGGTGGCCACCACCTGCCAGCGCTCGGGCCACCAGGTCAGGCGACGCAGCGGCTCTTCCACGTACCGCCAGGAGAGCACCGCCAGACCCAGGGTGAGCACCAGCAGCAGGGGGATGGTTTGGGCGGTCAGGCCCACGCTCCAGCGGGCCAAAGACAGCACGCTCCAATGCCACAGATAAAGGGAGTAGGAAATCAACCCCAGGAACACCAGCGGCGGCTGACTGAGCAGGGCCTGGCCTGCGGTGCCAGGCCGAAGGCAACCCAGCAACAGCACCGTGAGCCCCACCGCACCTGCCACCGGCACCACCCCAAACGGCAACGGCGCGGCCATCAAGGCCACCAGGGCCGCCAGGGCCAGCAAGGGCGGCAGGGGCCAGGCGGCCGGCTCGGCTAGTCCAGCCCGGCGTGGGGTCCCGCCCTCGGGCCTGCCGAGGGGGAGGGGATCAGCTCTCTGCAGCAGCAGGAACAGCAGGCAGCCCGCGCCCAGCTCCCAGAAACGCCCTGGCAGCAGGTAATAGGCCGCCGACTGGTCGACGCTCAGCCAGTGCAGGAAGACCCCAAACGACCCCAGCACCAGGGGGATCAGCAGCCAGCGCAGCCGGCGGTTGCCTTCGCGGCCGTGGCGGGCGAAGCCGCTGAACCAGATCAGCAGGGGAAACAACAGATAAAACTGCTCCTCCACCCCCAGCGTCCAGGTCTGGGTGAAGGGGTTGAGTTCGGCGGCCGGCCGGAAGTAATCGACCGCCAGCTTGTGCAGGATCAGATTGGAGGTGCCGAACAGGGCCCGCCAGCCCACCCCAAGCATCAGACCCGGATCGGGATTCACCAGGCAAAGCGCCACCGCGGTGACCACCACACAGAGCAGCAGGGCCGGCAGCAGGCGGCGGATGCGGCGGGAGTAAAAGCCCAGCATCAGGTCAGCCAGGCTGGCTGCGGGCCGCTGGGCCAGCGAGCCGGTGATCACGAAGCCGGAGATCACGAAGAACACATCCACGCCGAGGTAGCCCCCCGGTAGCAGGCGTGCACTGAAGTGGTTGACGATCACCGCCAACACCGCCACGGCCCTCAGGCCATCGATTGCGGGGCGGTAGGTGGCCGGGGCGTTGATCGCCTTTCCCCGAAGAGCCCGCCGTAAGTCGGGGCGAACGGCTGGGGGGCCACCCCTAGCTTTGGCCGGAAGCTTGCTGGATTCCGCTGGCTGCTCGCCTGGGGTTCGGGTCACGGAATCCCGTCGAAATCGTCCAGCCGCTGGACGCTAGCAGGGGTGACCGGCGGGCTCAGGCCTCAGGCGTCGGGCGCTCGGTGGCGGGGTCCAACGGCGCGGCGGCCACCAGGTCCTCGATCTCGCAGACCGGGAAGCGGTTGATCGCCTTGAGGGCGCGGCGGGAATTGGTGCGCAGCTGCTCGCTGATCGCCTCGCAATAAGGGATCTGGGCCAGAAGATCGACGGTGCGGCGCAGCACCCGCACCACATCGCCCTCATCGAGGGAGGTGGCGGCGATCACCTCGCCCCAGCTGGCACCACTGGCCCAGGCGTGCACCAGGCCGGTGAGCTCGGGCTCCCACCACACCGGCACCACCACGCCCCGCTGTTCCTGCTGGCGCTGCAGCTCCCGGCGCAGGCCGCGCAGATCATGGAGGGCCTCTTCGGTGGCGGGCGGAGGCGCCCAGGCACACCAGAGGTCGGGCCGGTTCACCTCGGTGGAGATGGCCTCCAGTACCGCCGCCAGTTCGGCCGGATCCAGGGCATCGAGGTGGCCGCTCATCAGGGCCAGCCCCAGCCAGAGCTCGTTGTCGCCCCGCAGGGCCGCCACGGTGCGCCCCACCTCGGTGGGATCAAGACCCGCTTCGCCATCCAGGCCGCCGAAGAAGCGCAGGATGTCGATCAGGGAAAGGAAGGTGTCCCAGTGGCGGTTGGCACGGAAGTGCAACAGCCGCTGGCGCTCCTGCAGCTCGACCTCCAATTCCTCCATGCGGCGGCGGTGCTTCTTGAGCTGTTTGCGGTCGCCCCAACGGTGGGCGGGGTGGGTTTCGATCTCCTCCTCCAGCTGCTGCACCAGCTGGCCCTGCTGCAGCACTTCGCCGGCCAGGTCATAGCGGGGGGTGTGCATGTCGTGGCGGCGAGCCATCGAGGCCACCGCCAGGGCCAGGCCGCCACTCTCCTGGTTGCCGTGGCGCAACTCGCCGATGTGGCGCAGCTCAGGCGCCTCCAGCTGGGCCACCTGCAGGCAGCTCAGTTCGGCATGGAGGCTCACCACGGCCGAGCAGGGCAGCAGGATCCAGACGTTGTCGTCGGTGAGGCAGAGCAGCAGGGGGAACTGACCGGAACCCTGCACCTTCTCCACCACCACCG
>DAIQNM010000248.1:0-4150 GCA_036788375.1 Cyanobium sp. CTOTU6536
ATGCGGCGTGCCATCCGCAAACTCCTGCAGCGCACCCCGATCGCCTGGCTGCAGGTGAGCAACAACCCCACCAAGCTGCTGATCGGCATCGCCGGGGTGAGTTTCTCCAACCTGCTGATGTTCTTTCAGCTGGGCCTGCTGGACAGCCTCTACAACAGCCAGAAGAAACCGATCGAGAGGCTGCAGGCCGATCTGGTGATGGTGAGCTCGAAATACAGCAATATGGGTTCGTTGCAGGATTTTCCGCGCAGTCGCCTGTATCAGGTGCTTGGCGTGGATGGGGTGGCAGCGGTGTCGCCTCTGCGAATCGCGCGGGGCACCTGGATCACGCCGGCCAGCCGCCAGTCGTTCGATGTTTATGTCTACGGCGTCAACCTCGACCAGCCTTCCCTGAGCTTCCCTGAGATCGAGGCCAACCGCAGCCAGCTGCAGGTGCTGCGCAATGCCCTGTTCGATCGCAACTCCAAGAAGCAATACGGCGATGTGATCAACACGCTCCGCCAGGGCCAGCCCTTTTCGGTGGAGGTCAACAACAAGCGCCTCAGGATCATCGACACCTTCGTGATGGGGGCCACCTTCGCGGCCGAAGCCAACCTGATCACCGCCGAAAACACCTTTCTGCATCTCTTCCCCAAGATCGATCCCACTTCGCTCCAGGTCGGCCTGATCCGCCTCAAGCCCGGCGCCTCCCCCGAGGCGGTGAAGGCCGCGATGGAGCCGATCCTCAGCGGTCGCAATGTGATGGTGCTGACCAAGCAGGAGCTGGCGGAGAAAGAAGTGAACTACTGGAAGCGCAATTCCTCGGTGGGCTTCATCTTCTCGCTCGGGGTGCTGGTGGGATTCGTGGTTGGCAGCATCATCGTGTATCAGATTCTCTATGGCGATGTCATGAATTCCCTGCCCCAATACGCAACGCTCAAGGCGATGGGCTACCGCGACCCCTTCGTGATCGCCATCGTGATTCAGCAATCGGCGATTCTGGCGTTGGTGGGCTTCATCCCCGGCGTGCTGCTCTCCTGCGGCCTGTATGCGCTGCTGGCTGGCGTCACCAAGCTCACGGTGATGATGTCCCTCAACCGCGCCCTGCTGGTGCTGGCCCTCACCTTCGTGATGTGCGTGGGATCGGGCACCCTGGCCACCCGCAAGCTGGTGCAGCTCGATCCGGCCGATGTCTTCTGAGCCGCCCATGGATCCCCAGCCCCTGCCCACCACCACCGCTGCGCCGATTGCCCCAGCCGATCAACCGGTGATTTCGCTCCAGAACGTAAACCACTGGTTCGGCAGCGGCGACAGTCGCAAGCACGCCCTCAAGGACATCACGCTCGACATCTACCCGGGGCAGATCGTGATCTGCACCGGCCCCTCCGGCTCCGGCAAGACCACCCTGCTCACCATGCTGGGTGGCCTGCGCTCCTGCCAGGACGGCAGCCTCAAGATCCTCGGCCAGGAGCTCAATGGCGCCAGCAAGGAGCAGCTCGCCGACCTGCGCCTGAATGTGGGCTTCATCTTCCAGGCCCACAACCTGATGATGTTCCTCAATGCCCGCCGCAATGTGCGGCTTTCGCTGGAACTGCACGACCGCTTCTACGACCAGGATATGGATCAGCTCTCCATCGCCATGCTCGAGAAGGTGGGCCTGGGAGACCGGGTGGATTACATGCCCGCCAACCTCTCCGGTGGCCAGCGCCAGCGGGTGGCAATCGCCCGGGCCCTGGTGAGTCAGCCGAAGATTCTGCTGGGGGATGAACCCACCGCCGCCCTCGATAAAGAATCGGGCCGCACCGTGGTGGAGCTGATGCAGCAGCTGGCCCGTGAGCAGAACACCACGATCATCATGGTCACCCACGACAACAAGATCCTCGATGTGGCCGATCGCATCATCATCGTCGATGACGGTCGCCTGGCCAATCCGGAGCAGGAGGCAGCCTTCCTGCAACGCATGCGAGATCCGGCCCACTGAGCCGCCCACGGCAACCCACTCAGCGCCAAGCCCAAGGTTGCGGTAGAAGCAGCACTTCACCACCTCGGCAGGCTTCTGGTGGCTGGGGCCACAGAACCGATTGGATTCAACGCGCCGCTTCAAACCGGCAGGGGCGGTTCCGGGTCGTTGGTGGGATCGGCCTCCCTCAAAACCTCCAGCAGGGCATCGGCCAGGTTGGCGGCGCTGCGGAGGCCCCCCTCCACCCGGCCAAAGCCTTCGCCCTGCACGAAATCTCCACAAAAGCCGACCCGGCTGCGGCGGCAGAGGGCAAGGGCGGGTGGTAACCCGGGCTGGAGGGGAAGGGCCGCCCCCCAGCGCATCAGCTGACGATCCCCCTGGCGAACGGCCCAGGGCTCCAGCCACGGCGCCAGGGCCCCCTGGACCGCATCCGTGAGGGCCTCAATCACCGCGTCCTCCTGGTCTTGGCGGGGCTTCAACCCCAATTGCTGGGCGATCGAGGAGCGCGATCCATACACGCTCAAGTGCTCAGCGGCAAAGATGGCGCTGGAGTGGGCCACCACCGCCACCCGCCCATCCTCGAGGGGCTGGATCGAAAGACGGGAGAGTCGCCAGCGCTGTTCCGCCGCCGCATCGAAGCGCAGCAGCCGGAACGGGCAGCGCAGCCAGGCCTCGGCGGCCTGCCCCTCCGCCAGCAGCAGCAGATTGCTGCGGGCCTCCGAGCGGATCGAAGCCAGGGCCGCCAGGCCGTGCTGGAGCTCCGGATCCGCCAGGGCCTGGGAGGCCGCCTGCAGGGGCACCGTGTCCCAGGCCAGCAGCAGGCGAGAGCGGGGATGGGCCAGAAGGGTGCCCGCCAGTACGAGCCAATCGACCTCGACCAGCGTTTGGTGCTCGCGATCCATCAACCGCCAGCGCCCCTGCTCCGAAACCGCCAGGTCCCGCACCAGCACCCCGTAGTGCTGCTCCACCGCAGGCTCCGCCAGGGCCAGCAGACCGCGGCAGAGACTCTCCATGCCTTGGACACCCCGGTAAAGCTCGCCACCGCCAAAAGGATCGCGCCGATCAAGGGGTTCCAGGCTGCCCCCACCATTGAGCAGGGCCCGGACCGGCTGCCAGGGCCTCACCGCACCGGCCAGCAGCAGGGAGTCCAGCAGCGGCAGCGGAGCGGCAGCGGTGATGTTGAACAGGGGCGCACCGTGGTCGATGCGAAGGCCGGGATCCTCCCTGGAACGACGGGTGGCGGTGCGTCCCCCAGGGCCGCGGCCGCTCTCCCAAAGCGAGAGGGGCCCCTGAAACCCGCCGCGCCGCAGCTGGGCCACCACCGCGCAGCCGGCTACTCCCGCACCGATCACCGCAATCGAGGTGCTGGGGACCCCGGCCATGGAAAGGTTGCAGGCAAAAGCCTCCCCAGGATGCTGGATCCCGGCCGGAAGCGCTGTACGCCGATGCGGCGCCCCAGGCGCGGAACGGGAGTCGCCGCTGGAGCAAGGGCCCGATCCCGTGGACGAACCGCCGCCCAAGCCGGGGCGCCCGCCCCTGAACCTCTGACACCGGCCCATCCCCCGTCCAAGCTGGGGATTCACGGCACGACCGCCATGGACTCCAACCCCCGATCACCCCGCCACCGCTGCCTGGGGGCCTTGCTTTCCCTGCTGGTGATCGGGGCCATGGCGCCCTCCCAGGCCGCCGAAGTCACGGCGGAATCGATCATCGACCAGGCCAGCGCCCTGCGCGATGCCTCGTCGAGGGTGCCGACCAAGGCCCGCATCCTCGGCAGCCAGTGCAGCGAGGTGGCCCTACCGGGCCTCTCCTTCCGATACCGCTGCAGCGTGAACTACGAACCGGCGCCTGCCGCCCCGCAAGCGCCGACCGGCCCCACCGCCAACCCCTAGCTGGGCAAGGGGGCGGGGACCTTAGCGGTCGTTCCTAGTCTTAAGGGGCTGTGCCGCCCTCCGCCGCCCACCGCGATGCCGGAATCGTCCGACGCCGACCGGATTCACCACGACGCCCTCCTGGAGGAACTGGAGGCCGCCCGGCAGAAACGGGATCGCTACCAGGCCCTGCTGAAGGATCTGCCCGAGGTCTTCGAAGCCAAGTTCCGCGAGCGCATCCGGCCGGCGCAACAGCGCAACGAGCAGCTGCTGGAGGAGGGGATGGCCCTTCGGGAACAGATCCGCCGCGCCCTCCCCCAAGCCCCGAGTGCCGGCAGCC
>DAIQNM010000249.1:0-4135 GCA_036788375.1 Cyanobium sp. CTOTU6536
CCGCTGCCCTGGCGATGGCAGCTTCGAAGATGGCGAACAGCACTGGCGCGAGGGCTGCGACGACTGCCTGCGGCGCACCGCACCAGGCGGCGGGCAATGGATGAAACCGCCGCCGATCATCGTTTTCGAGTGCGAACACCGGATCGGGCCGGGTGACTGGCCCCCGCCCCAGCCCTGACCCCCAGCCAGAGCGGGAAAACTGCCTGCAGAAGGTCATAGGCCGCGGTGCAGCAGCAGCAGATCAGCCATCCGACGACCAAGGGCGATCTGCCGTCGTTCCACCACCCCCATCTGCGCGAGGTGCTGGGCGATCTTGATCTGGTTGCCGACTGCTGGGATCTGCTGCGGGGTGAGGCCAAAAAACGGCACCTCCTGAAGGAGGCCGGCGAGCCCATGCAGGCGTACAAGGCCCGCGTGCAGCGCAGCTCCTACCCATCGTTCTTCCGTGATGGCGTCAGCGCCTTCGCGGGGGTGCTCAGCCGCTATGAGCTTCGCGGGGTGCAGCAGGGGCTCCTGGACGCCGCGAACGACGTGGACGGCGAGGGCAACAGCCTCAAGGCCTGGGGGCTATCGACCGATGCGATTGCGCTTCGGGATGGCGGCTGCCTGCTGATGGGCGACATGCCGCCGGACGCCGCCGATAGCCGCGCCGCCGAGCGGGCCCAAGGCCGCCGGCCCACGTTCTCCATGGCCGAGCGCCGCAACGTCCTCAACTGGAGGCTCGCCAAGATCGGGGGCCGCCGCGTGCCGATCGCGGTCACGGTCCTGGAGTGGCATGAGGTTGAAGACGGGGACTATGGCCTCAAGCTGGAGCCCCGCTACCGCGTGATGCAGGGCGGCCAGTGGCGGCTGCTGAAGATCACGGGTGACAGCGGCAAGGGCGCCACGGCCAAATTCAACCTGGAGGTGGTCACCGAGGGCACATTCAAGGGCCCCCGCGGCGAGCCGCTGGAGCGCCCCCCGGTGGTCTGGTACGGCCCCACTGCCCGCAGTGGCTTTGGAGAGGGAGGGCTGCCGCTGCTGAGCCTGGCAAACCTCACCCTTGATTGGTTCCGCGAATACTCCGACCTGAAGGAGTTGTTGCATCGCTGCGCCCTGCCGGTGGCCGTGGTGAAGGGCCGCCGGCTGACCGGGCCCAACGGGGAGGTGCTGCCGCTGATGTTGGGCCCCAACTCCGTGGTGGAGTTCCCGGATGGCACGGGCGATCTGGACTTCGCCGAGCCAACCGGCAGCAGCCTGGATAAGCACCTGACGCACCTGGAGGGGATCGAGAAGCTGATCGATCGCTCCACCCTGTCGTTCTTGTTTTCCGGTGGTGGTGAGCGCACCGCCACGCAAGCCGAGCTGGAGAGCGCCCAACTGCAGGCCAGCATCACGGCCATGGCTGAGGCCAAAAGCTCCGCGTGGGAGAGCCTGTTTCAAATCTGGGGCCAGTTCACCGGGGAGTTCCCCGAGCGCGACGCCGGCATTGATCTGCTGCCAGGGGTCACCGACAAGCCCGTGGACGATGCCCTGATCACCCTCGCCGGCACGCTCTACGACCGGGGCCTCCTGATGCGCGAGACCGTCACCCACTTGGCCCAGAAGCGCGGCATGCTCCGGCCTGGTGCCGATGGCAACAAAGAGGCCGAGCTGCTGGCCGAGGAGGATGCCCGGCAAGAGGCCAAGCTCAACCCTCCGGTGCCAGGGGCCGACGACCTCGCCGGGGATGACGTGGACGCGCAGGGGCTGCCGCTGAGCTGACGGCGCCGGGAAAACTGGTGCAGTGGCTCCTTTTGATCATGCCCCGTGGCAAGCGCACTTACTCCCGCGATGGCAGAGGCCGGTTTGCGGCGTCTAGTTCTTCTGCCGGAAAAATGCGGCGGAATCCCGTTAAAGACCTAAAGAAGGGGATGAAAGATGGACTGACAGCGGCTGACGCAAGGCAAAGCCTGCAGAGCTACAAAAGAGGCGTTAAAGCCCAGACGAAATACAAATCTCTTGACAAGCAGCGACAGATCGCGGCGCGGCGCGGATCTTCTGTCCAGGACCGCCAGTACGCCGGCAAGCAGGCGCTTGATAACAAGCTGCAACTTCGCGATGCCAAGCGGCAGACACGCGCAATCGGCCGGTTTGTGTCGCGGCGAGGCGGCACCGGCCGCTGAGCTGACGGCGGCAGCGGGAAAACTGAGTCAGCTCGATCTACCAAGGATAGGCATGGCCTCCAAACAGCAACCGCGCCGACAGGCCGCAAAGGCGGCGCCCAGATCAGCAGCAAAGCCAGCGGCGAAGAAAGCGGCGAAGAAAGCGGTCAGCAAGCCTCCCACCAAGAAGCCGCAGTCCAAGGCTGTTGGACGCGGTGTTGCAACTCCGATGCCGATGCAAGACATTGGCATGACGCCCTCAGAGGTCAAGAAGCGCAAAGCTGAGGAGGCCCGCTGGAGGGCCGAATCTGATCTGAGGACACTGCAGGAGGCCGAGTCTATTCGCGCTGACTCCAATCGCTTGAGCAACGCCAAGCGGCACGCAACAGAGCAGCTTCAGGCGCTGAGTTCCGTGGCCGGCGCCATGAAGTGAACACCGAAGGGAATCCATGCCTCCCACCGTCACCATCGGCGACCAACAACTCCAGCTTGCAGACGACTACGCCGCCGCCTTGGACAAGCTGGCCGATCGCTCAGCCACCAACACCAAGGCGGCCCTACGCCGCTCCCTGGTCCGCACCCTGCGGGATCTGCGCCGGTACTACGGCCAGTTCGTGGACCCCGAGCTTCCCGATCAGCAGAGCGCCGATGGGGTGACCCGCCGGCCGGGGTCGTACTCGATCGCCGATGGCTCCGCCAAGTTCCGCAAGCTGCTAGAGCTGGCCCAGGCCTTCGCGTCGGATCGGGAGCTGGCATGGTTGCAGAACCGCTTCCGCGAGGACTTCGCCGAAGCGGTGGCCCTCGGGGGCGATCTGGGGCAGCAGCTCGCGCAGATCGCCAACCCTGACGCCACGGCACAGGGCACGTTCGTGGGCGCCAGCAGGGCCGCCGTGGAGGCCGCCGCCAACACCGCCTCGGCCTACATCCGGGGCGAGGTGGAATCCTTCCGCGACAACATCGCCCGCATCGTTGTCGATGGCATCGGCCGCGGGAAGGGGCCCCGCGTGCTGGAGGGGGAGATCAGAACCGCCCTGCAGGGGGCCCGCGATCCGCAGGGGCTCAACAACCGCATGGGCCTGGAGCAGCGGGCCGAGTTGATCGCCCGCAGCGAGCTGGCCAATGCTTACGTGGGGGGCCAGAAGGCGGCAGCCAGCCGCAACGGGTTCGGCTATGCCCGGTGGATCGCCACCAAGGATGAGCGGACGTGTGCTGTTTGCGCCTCAAGGCACGGCAGAATCTACCGGCTTGATGAGATGGTAGGCACTCAACATCCGAGGTGCAGATGTAGCCTTTCCCCGGTATCTTCGGAAGCGGTAGAGGAAAAAGATCCCACCCTGCGGGCCACCCTGCTGCGCGAAGCCTACTGGGAGCGTTCCCGCGCAGCCGTGCTTGAGGAGTTCCGTGCCGCCAAGGGCTGGCCGTTCGCCCGCGCCTCCCAGGTGCTGGAGCAGGCCTTGCGCAAGCCCAGCCCCAGCGAGCGGCGGCAGTATCCGGGGATCGAGCGGGCGCCGGAGCCGGTGGCCTGAGGCGTCTCGCCCGTCCCGTTACTGGGATCCCAGCAACGGGAAAACTACTGCAGTAGCAGCGGTTCCAGTGGCAGGCGGCAGGAAGGGCGGGCGGGTCTACAGCCGCGACAACTGGGGGCGCTTCGCGAGCGCTGGCCAAGGCGCCACCGCCAGGGGTGGGCGCCTGAGAACGCCGGTCGGCAACAAGCGGCCAACGCGGACCGCTCGACTGGCCCGCATGGGCGGCACCATCGCCAAGCCCAAAGGCCTCAAGCCGGGGGCGATCACCAGGAAGGCCAAGCCAGCGCAAAAGCCCGCAGCCAAGCCCGCAGCCGTCAAGCCCGCACCGCCCAAGCGGCCCCAGGTGGCCAAGGCTGCCCGGAAGCCGCCGGTAGCGCGGAAGCGGAGCACAGCGGCACCAAAGGCGCCCGCCACCAGCCGCCTCAGGCCTGGGGAACTGATGAACGCGGTGGCACGGCCGGTGGGGACTATGGCGCGGCCGACAAG
>DAIQNM010000250.1:0-2145 GCA_036788375.1 Cyanobium sp. CTOTU6536
GGCCTGCCCTCAGGCCCCGCTGGGCTCCGCTGCGGTTTCGGTGGTTGGGTCGGCAGCGGCGGAGGGCCCCACGGCCGTTTCGGCCAGCGAGGGGATGGTTTGGGGAGGAGCAGCCGTCTCGCCCCCAGCCCCTGGACTGGTGGTGGTGGAGGGCTCGGGCCGCACCCAGCGTTTGCCCTTGGCTTTGCCCTTCGGCTTCGGTTTCTCGGTGGCTGGGGCTGGTAAGGAGGATCTGATCGATCCGCCCGTGCCGCTGCCCAGGCCTTGGCTGAGGCCCCCGGCCACAGCCGTGAGCTGCTGACCCAGCCCGGCCAGGGTGGCCCCCAGTTGGCTGAAGCTGGTGGTCCAGCGTTCCAGGGAGCCCAGCCGCTGCTGTTCCTCCGGGGTGAGCTGGCGCCAGCGGGCCTGGCCCACCTCCGCGCTCAGCCGGCCGATCAGCAGGCCTCCGCACACCACCCCCAGCATCGGTGCGCCGGTGAGCCGGTCCGCAC
Source organism: Cyanobium sp. CTOTU6536 (assembly GCA_036788375.1). Taxonomy (GTDB): domain Bacteria; phylum Cyanobacteriota; class Cyanobacteriia; order PCC-6307; family Cyanobiaceae; genus Cyanobium. Next base: position 492 of record DAIQNM010000250.1, read on the forward strand.
TGGTCACCAGGACCAGGCCCAGCAGGAGCACCACCGCCCCCCAGGCCGAATCCCGGGGGCGGCTGAGTTCGGTGGCCAGGAGGGGGAGCAGCAGCACCAGCAGGCCCAGGGGCAGGGCGAGGAGTCCCCCGAGGGTGGCGACCATGGCCAGTTCAGCGCCCAACGTTGACCCCATTCTGCGGCGTCTGCCTAAAGTCGGCCCACGCCCACCTGGCGGAATTGGTAGACGCGCTGGGTTTAGGTTCCAGTGGCTCAGGTCGTGGGGGTTCAAGTCCCCCGGTGGGCATGGTTGAAACGCCGATATTGATCTGCATCACGCAGGCCCTTGTCGGCGCCTGCCTGGCCCAGCCAACGCCCGATCAACCCCGAGCGAGTCCTGGCTTGTAGCTGGAATGACTCAGGCGTGGCCTTGGCCCGACCCACGGCTGTGATCAGCTCACTACGGTTGTTGGAGGGATTTGCTGGTCGGGATGGTTGATCGCGAGCAGCTCGAAGCCCTCGATTACCTCCTCTGGCGACGCACCGGCCAGCTTGCGGCGGCTGCCATGGGGTGCCACCAGGCCACGGTGTCGCGCCGCCTGGCCTGCTGCCGCGAGAGCTTTGCCATCGCGATGGGGCGTCACGAGGGGGAGTGGGAGTGCAACATCACCCCCCTGCTGGCCCTGGAGCGCCACTTGCATCAGCTCGGCCGCTTCCTGGGCCATGGGCCGCTGCGCATCGAAGCCTTTCCGCTCGGGTCAACCTGGTTGCTGGACCCCATACCGGGGGGCTGGATCGGCGGCACCTTCGACCATGTGGGCGTGGATCGGCCCCTGCAGCTCCTGCGCGAGCGAGTGATCGATGCCTGGATCACCGATGCGATCGACGACCTGCCCACCCCGGCCACGGCTGAGCTGGCGGTGGTGCCGCTCTGGAGGTCTCCGGTGCAGCTGGTGGTGGATCCGTGCCATCCCCTTGCCGGCGAGCGGGGCCTCAGCCAGGCCGATCTGCTGCGCTTTCCTAGCCTCGATCTGCCGGAGGAGGGTTACCTCCGCTCCCGGGCCCTGTTCCATGCCAGGGGCTTTGGTGGGGTGGCCACCGAGATGCGCCGCTACGACAGCGCCAGCTGGGAGGGGCGCACCGCCGATCAGCTCAGCCTCGCCTGTTCCACTCCCCTCAATCGCCTCGCCACCCCTGGGTTTTGCGTGCTGGATGGTGAGCCTCCCTTCCATAACGGCGGCGCCTTGGTGGTGCGGTTGGATCAGGCCGATCAACCCGCTATCACCATGCTGGAGAGCACGCTTCGCTCCCGGCTGGGCCAGCTGGCTCCGCTGCTGCCGGAGTGCGTTCCGCTCTGATCGGCTCGGTCCGCCTGGGGCGCCGGCCTGCAATCCCGGCCCGGAAGTCCGTAGTCTGGTGAGCCTCCGGTGATCAGGTTCCGTTTCAGGAGATGTCCCAGGCCCTGACACGCATGCCGCCAGCCACCCTCCCCTCAGGCCGCGCCGACCCCGCAGCGGCCCATCGCGCCGAGGCACCGCCGCGGAGCGTACCCAGGGAATTCCTTGATCCCCCGGCGCCCTGGAACCCCACGGTGGGTCTTTTCCTGGCGGGCTACGGCCTGGCGGCCCTCACCATCTGGGGCTGGTTCGTCGGCGGCTGGCCCCTACCCCCCCTG
>DAIQNM010000250.1:2155-4130 GCA_036788375.1 Cyanobium sp. CTOTU6536
TTCCTGGCCTTTCATCTGGAGGGCACCGTGATCCACGACGCCTGCCACAACGCCGCCCATCCCAACCGCCTCTGCAATGCGGTGATGGGCCATGGCGCCGCCCTGTTGCTGGGTTTCAGCTTTCCGGTGTTCACTCGGGTGCATCTGCAGCACCACGCCCATGTGAATGATCCAAAGCACGATCCCGACCACATCGTGAGCACCTTCGGGCCGCTTTGGCTGATTGCGCCGCGCTTCTTCTACCACGAGGTTTTCTTCTTTCGCCGTCGCCTCTGGCGGGGCCATGAGCTGATCGAATGGCTGGTGGCCCGCCTGGTCTTCATCGGCATCGTGGTTCTGGCGGCTCGTCACAATTTTCTGCCCTTCGTCTTCAACTGCTGGTTTGCTCCGGCCTTGATGGTGGGCGTAACCCTGGGGCTTTTCTTCGATTACTTGCCCCATCGCCCGTTCCGCTCCCGCAACCGTTGGCACAATGCCCGCGTCTATCCCGGCAGGTTGATGAATTGGCTGATCATGGGCCAGAACTATCATCTGATTCACCATCTCTGGCCCTCCATCCCCTGGTTTGAATACCGGCCGGCTTACCACGCCACTCGCCACCTTCTCGATGCGAAAGGCTCACCGCAGCGGCTTGGTTTTTTTGAGAGCCGCCACGATGGTCTCAACTTCATCTACGACATCTTTTTTGGCATTCGCAGCCACAAACGCCAGCGCAGTCGCCTCAGGCCCCTGGCGGCCTTGATGCCCACGCGCCATGCCCGCCGCCGGGTGCTCGATCTGTTGCACCGCACCGCAGTATCCCCGCACCGCTGAGCCGGGCGCAGCGGCACCGCCGGGCCAGCTGGCTTGCGGGATAGGAATGGCGCCGGAGGGGAAAGCGCTGGATCAGTCGGCCAGGATTTTCGGCACCCGCACGAAATCCCCTTCCCGCTCCGGCGCCAGGTCGAGCAGCTCCTCCCGCACCGGGGTGGGGTCGACCCGATCGTCGCGGCTCACATTCACCACCTCCACCGCCCGGGTGGTGGGGGGCACCCCCTCGGTGTCCACCTGCTCAAGGTGGGCCACGTACTCAAGGATCCGCTCCAGCTGAGCCGTGTAGGTGGCGATGGTGGCTTCGGGCAGCTCCAGGCGGGCCAGTTGGGCCACCTTGCGCACGTCGTCGGCCGAAATCTTGCCCATCGTCTGGCCTGGGTTGGTGGGTTAAACCTAAACGGCGAGGAACTCGCGCAGGTCCTCCACCAGGGCGCTGGCGGCGGTGTCGAGGAAGCGGGCCCCATGGTCGGGCCGGGCCAGGAAGGGATCGGAGCCCATGCGGCCATCGGGGTGGCGCCGGCGAAAATCATCCGGTCCATGGATCGGTCCGGCCGGGGCCGCCTCGGGAAGGGGGCGCTGGACCGCCTCCAGGCTGGGCTCCAGGTGGAGGGTAAGGGCGATCTCGCTGGGGGTGGCGTGGTGGCCCTCCCGCTCGCCGTAGAGCTCCCGCGCCAGCTGGAGCACCGGTGTCGCCGTGAACCAGTTGGCCAGGCGGCAGCGCAGCCGGTCCGCCCCCGGCAGTCCGCGGGCCGCGGCGGTGGCGTAGGCCTGGGCGAAGGCGGCGCGGCCGGTGGCGATGTTGCCGCCGTGGCCGTTGATCACGTAGATGCGCTCAAAGCCATGGCGGGCCAGGGAGAGCACCATGTCGTGGAGCACCGCCATCAAGGTGGCGGGCTGGAGGCTCACGGTGCCGGCAAAGCCAAGGTGGTGTTCGGCCATGCCGAAGGCCTGGGCCGGGGTCACCAGCAAGCCGCTGCGACGCCCCACCTCCAGGGCCACCGCTTCGGCGGTGAGGGCATCGGTGCCGATGGCCCCGGTGGGGCCGTGTTGCTCGGTCGAGCCCAGCGGCACGATCACGCCGCGGCAGTGCTTGAGGTAGGTCTCCACTTCGGGCCAGGTGCGCAGCTGCAGCCGGATCGCCTCGGTGGGCAGGGGCGTGGGG
>DAIQNM010000251.1:0-4076 GCA_036788375.1 Cyanobium sp. CTOTU6536
CAGTCCCTCGAGCAACTGCTGCCGGCGCTGCGCATTCTCGGCCTGGCTGTCGTTGCCGGAGTTGGCCTCAAGATCACCGCTGCGATGCTGGGCAGCCTTGATGAGTTGCCCATGCTGGGTCGGCTGTTGCAGCTGGTGGGCTTGGTCACGGCGATTCAGTTCGTCTCCCGGAATGCCCTGCAGCAGCAGAAGCGCGCAGCGCTCCTGGCCCGGATCGAGCAGCTCAAGCTCGATTTGCTGGGCTGATCGCCTGCTCGCCTGCAACAATCACTCGCCCCTGGTCTGCGGGATCTTCCATCCCTGCGGGTCGATCCATTGGTCCTGATGGCCCAGAGCGACGTGGCGGAGCGGCAAGGAAACGAGCTGATCCTGGTGGTCGACGATGAGGAGCGGATCCGCAGCCTGATCGAGACCCGCCTGCAGCTCGGCGGCTACCGCGTGGCTCTGGCAGGCGATGGTGAGGAGGCCGTCGAAAGCTTCCGCCGCGAACCGGCCGATCTGGTGATTCTCGATCTGATGCTGCCTCGCCTCGATGGCTACGGGGTCCTGGAGGCTGTGCGGGCGATCAGTGATGTGCCCGTCCTGATGCTCACGGCCTGCGACCGGATCGAGAACCGAGTCTTTGGGTTGGAACTGGGTGCCGATGACTATCTGGTCAAGCCCTTTTCGCTCAAGGAGCTGGAGGCCCGGATCCGCTCTCTGCTGCGGCGAGTCCAGCACAACGCCCAAAACCGAGCGACGGGGGCCTCAGCCCCAGGCTCGCTGGCGCTGGAGATCAGTGGCCTGACGATCCATCTGGGCAAACGGCAGGTGTTTCGCGGCGCGGAGCGCCTCCAGCTCACGGCGATGGAATTCAGCCTGCTGGAGCTGCTGGTGGGCCAGGCTGGTCAACCGATTTCGCGGATGAAGATCCTGGAAACGATCTGGGGCTACACGCCGGATCGTCATGCCGAGACCCGCGTCGTCGATGTGCATGTGGCGCGGCTGCGCCTCAAGCTTGAGCGAGATGCCAAGAACCCGGAGCTGATCCTCACCGCCCGCGGCCTGGGCTACCAGTTTCAGCGGCTGCCAGCCAGCGTTGGTGGATCCGGCTGAGCACGCTTGAGGTGCAGATAGAGCTGCTCCGGCTCGCGGTACTGGCGCGGCAAGCAGTGGTGCAGGAGCTCAAGCTTCTGCCAGCAGACGGTTCGGCGCGCCTTGCTGATCGTGACCCCGTCGCGCACGAGGATGCGCATGGCCTTGCAATACATGGGGTAATGGGCTTCCAGTTCCCCCACGCTCAGACGATCGACCGCCATCCCAGCTCCGGGAGGTGTGCGATGCCATCCAAGTTGTTGCAGGCGACAGATCGGTGAATGCCCTTACAAGCGTTCACAGATCGGGCGCCACCTGCCACGCCTGGCCGATCGAATCTTTTGTTTGTGTTCACGGACAGGTGGCCGTGACCAAGAGCAGATTCGGCGGGCGCCGCAATGGTGTGCCCACGGCACAAGAAGCATCAGAACCACTGCGGCATCAGCAAAGCAGTCCTACCTGTCGCGCTCTGGCGTGATCCCGCGCTGATCCCTGTCTGCTGACAGAACGGGCCCCAGCGGCGGGGGTGCTGCGATTCTTACGGAATGTGAAGCATTGATGGCATGACCTCGCCCTCCTCCACTCCCTCCCTGCTTGCCAAGACCGTGTCCCAGTTGCGGGAGCTGGCCCGACGCCTCGGCGTTCGGAGCTCCACCCGCCTCGCCAAGGAGGAGCTGGTGGCGGTGTTGTCGCAGGCCCAACCTGAGGCGATCACGCAGGACGAGCCGGCTGAGGCCAGCGTCCCAATGCCTGCCTCAGAGGGCCTGAGCCAGGTGACCTTCCTGCCTCGCGATCCCCAGTGGGCCTATGTGTTCTGGACGATCAGCCCGGCAGACCTGAAGCGCAGCGCCGCCGCCGGTGGCCAGCAGCTGTGTCTGCGGCTGGCTGATGTGACCGGTCTGCCCCTGGGCGCCGCTCACCCCCACACCCTGCAGGAGGTGGTGGTGCAGGCCAACGCCACCGAGTGGTACCTGCCGGTACCGCTCTGCGATCGCGACTATCGCGTCGAGCTCGGCTATCGCCTTGGCGGCGGCGGCTGGCTGCCCCTGGCGGTGTCGTCGGTGGCGCGGATGCCGGCCGAGGGGCCCAGCCCCGTGGTGGCCGATGCCTTTGTGCCCTTCTCGCTGGAGGGCCCGATCGGAACGGTCAGCCAGTCCGTGGGCGGCGGAGGCGGTGTGGAGCACGAACGGCTCTATCAACTCGCCACCGCGGGCAGTCTCCGCAGCCGTCGTGTTGGTTCGGAAGTGCTGCATGAGCATGGCTTCATCAAGGAACAGGACCAGGGCGATCTGCTCAACGCCTCGGGGGTTGGCCTGTGGGCCAGCGGCCGCAACGAATCGGGCAGTGGGGTGCTGCGTCAGCGCTCCTTCTGGCTGGTGGCTGATGCCGAACTGATCGTCTACGGCGCCACCGAACCCAGTGCCAGCCTGTTCATCGGCGAGCGGCAGGTCCCCCTTGAGGCCGATGGCAGCTTCCGCGTGCACGTGCCCTTCCGCGATGGCGAGCAGCTGTATCCGATCCGTGCCATCGCGGCCGATGGTGAGCAGCACCGCTCGATCCGGCTGGATTTCCAGCGCCGCACACCCGAGGCGCAGGTGAACACGCGCGAGCAGGCCCAGCTGGCCTGGTTCTGATGCTCCAGGTTCGGCGATTGCCCCTGTTTGGGGGCATCGCCAATCGGCCCGTGGAAGGAGACTGAATCCAGCAACAAACCGGAGGTCTGCCATGACGGACTCCATCCAAACACCCACCGCCCCTGCGCCCGTCTCCACGGATTGGTTTGGCAGTTCCTGCCTGGGCCGCACCTGCCTGAAATGGAGCGCCGACGGCGAGCTCACGGCTCTGGATCTCGGCCTGGTGCTGGAGCGCCTCGCCCAGGTCGACCAGGAGATGACGGGCCTGCGCACCGGCAGCCTTGATTGCCAGCCTTGTCCCTCGATCAGCTGAAGGGCTTCCTCCGGCAGATGCAAGACATTCCAGGTGAATACAACTGAGCCCGATCAATCCCGCCTACAACAGCTCAAGGAGTTGCTGAAGCACGCATAACTCATGGGACTTCCTGCTGGGTCCGGGGATCCTGGTGCTGAGCTCCTAAATGGTGCAATGGACGGCGACTGCGACACACGCCATGGAAGTCAGAGATCCGTAAAGAACATAGCCCTGGCCGTGCGCGTCTCTGATGGCCAGCAGGAGCCTGCATCACAGCCTGCCACGGCAATGCAAGAAGCCTCAATATTGACTAGATCAAGCGGGAGTGCGGCAGTTGAGTCGCTCAGGTAAGCATTCCCTTCACCTTGCTGATGATCCCGTCGGGATCAAGTCCCTGGTGGGGAAACTGCTCCCATAGCCCGCCGCAGCCCTCCTTGTGGGTGCCCAGATAGCCATACCGGGGGGTATAGCCGCGCTCCAGCAGCCAGGAGCCGTAGCGGCTGCCTAGGCCCGTACGCCGGTTGAACGATTCCACCACCAGAACGAACGGTGAACGACCCACCTTGGCGATCATCGCTTCATCCACCACATTCAACGTCGCCTTATTGATCAGACCCACGTCGATCCCCTCGGATTGCAACCGTTCCACCGCATCAAGGGAGCGATACAGGCTTTCGCCATAGCTCACCACATAGCCGGCCGTGCCATCACGCACCACCTCGTCTTTGCCGCTTTCAAAGCGGTAGCCCTCACCATGCAGGTCCTTGCCAGCAGCATCCAGCAGGTTCGGCACCTTCGAGCGGGTGGAGAAGATGAAGCGCAGCCCGGGATCGTGGAACACAGCCTGCACGCAGGCCCGCATCTGGGACGCATCGGCCGGGAAGTACACCCGAGTGCTCTGGTCTTCTTCGAGACCGTTGTCGGCGAACAGGTTGTTGAGGCCGAAATGGCAGGTGTTGTCCGCCATGTCGTCGATACCGGCATGGGAGAAGTGGGCCAGCACATTGGCCCCGTTCAGCCTGGCCATGGTGATCTCGGAAATGAGCATCTCCAGAAAGGCGCTGAAGGTGGCG
>DAIQNM010000252.1:0-1839 GCA_036788375.1 Cyanobium sp. CTOTU6536
GTGGCACCACGACTACAGGGTGACCATCAGACCCTTCACGCATGGTCACAGCAATGCCCCCGGGAACCTGTAGGGGGGCCATGGTGCCTGCCCTCCCAATCCGTCCGCCGCTGTGCTGGCCGATCAGCCACCTGTGATCCGGATCACCCTGCAGGTCGTAGCCAGCAAGCGCCGCGGCGTGGTTGATCACCCTCTTTCCTTCGGCTTCCGTGGCCGCATAGACCTGAACCTTCCCCCACCTCCCCACACTCAGGACCTGGACCGGCCCCGCCTGCCACTCGAAGCCGACCCATCCTGCGGTGTGATGCTCCAGGCCGCCGCCGCCTTGATCGCGATAGGTGAGCCTTTTACGTAGGCGGCTCGGACTCGATGACATCCCTCAGACCTCTCGGAAGTTGACGGTCACCGGCTGCCCCTGCGCTCGAACGTGGCAGATCGGCTGCCTCATGTCTTTATGTGCCTGGATCAGCTCGGCAATAGCGTCCATCTTCTTGTTAACCAGGGCAAGGGTGCCAATCCCGGGGTCCCAAGACGCCACAACCGGATCCCCGTCCTCACAGGGCGGTACAAGTGAGTAACTTCCAGAGCCATGCAGAGATGTGAGGAACTCGAACAACTCCGTGAGCAGTTGAAGCAGATCCGCCAGATCGGAGCTGACTTCAGGACGGTTGAGAAGGGCCCGCACCTTCTGTTCGATCTTGCCAACCTCGGACGCAATTCCTTCCAGGGTTGGAGCCGGGGCGGTGCCCGGTTGGCCGATCACACCCCCGGGAATTACCTCTGTTCCCGGCGGTGTCTGGACGGCGGTCGGCGGTGGGAGCTGAACTGGCGGAGCCCCAGGCGTTGGGTTAGGGGCCGTACCAGGGATCCCAGGCGGATAGGGGGCCGTGCCGGGGGCCGTGCCGGGGGCCGGAACCGTGCCGGGGGCCGGAACGGTTCCAGGGGCTGGACCTGGCGCAGTTCCTGGGCCCGGCCTCGTCCCTGGCGAAGTTCCCGGCTTTGTGGGAGTTCCTGGCGCTGGCGTTGTCCCAGGTGGCGCCACCGGTGGTGCAATCGGCGGCGCAACAGGGCCCGGAGGCCCAGGCGCCACCTCTGGATCGGCCAAAGGCTCAGGATCATCCACCTTGGGCGGCGCCTTCGGACTGGGAGTCGCAGGGGCCGGTAACGGCTCAACTGCCGGATCTACAAACGGCCGCTCAGGAAGCGGCTTTGGGAAGAAGTTCGGGTCTGGGGCCGTCGGCAGGGGGACAGGAACGCCGCCGACTTCAGTCCCTGTGAGGTTGAAGGTCCGCCGATCAAACCCCCCGTAGTAAGAGACTCCGCCCCAGGTTCCACTCCCCCAAGCGACTCCGACCCGCCCATTTTCCGAACCGTTCTCTAGTTTAGCAGCTGCACCAACGTACACGCTTGTCCTTGTATCTGATCCGGTGCAGGCCTTTGTGTATTCTGCACTTGTGGCGAGAACTTTTATCCCAGTGCCGAACAGAATAGCGTTATATGGGATAGTCTGATTAGGTGGAAGTGTTTCTGGCGCATCATCAACACACCGCTTCGCTGGGGCCCGCGCCTCAGTAATGGTGTAATAGATACGGAATTGCCCATTTGTGGGCCGCACTTGCTGTTCAAAGCCCGGGCCGATCGGTTCCGTTTGCCAGGGCAGCCGACCATTCAGCCAGGCCCACAATTCCCCCAGGGCGCGCCCGATTGCACCGGCCGCCCCGGAGATCAGCTCACCTGCTGCCCTTGCTGCCGCCCCAAGATCGACCCCAGGCGCACCGCCGCCGCCTCCGATCGGCCCAATCGGGGGAGACAGGACGGGGGCCGGGGCAAGGATAGGCC
>DAIQNM010000252.1:1849-4069 GCA_036788375.1 Cyanobium sp. CTOTU6536
AAGCCAAGCGGACCAACCACCTCAAGAGTTAGTCAAAAGGTTGGCATGTGGAGCAGCGGCGCTTATGTCCTGTGCAGACATCCACGTCTTCGCCGTGGGACTGTTCAGAGCGGAATAATCAATTGGCAGGTAGAGAACACAAATCGCCCGTGTTTTACCGTCCGCCGTCACTCCTATTTGGCAATTTGCGATAGGTTGCGTTGGAGTGTTCTGCGTAACGTTCACTTCCTCACCGTTCGCAGTGCTCTGAAGACACTGGCTAACCCACATGGCTAGTCGTTCGTAGGTGTTGATGCTGCTGGGGATGTTGGCCAGGGTGAGAGCGCTCATAGAGGAGACGGTAGTTCGAGTCCCATTCTGCCTGCCACTGGGATTCCTGCCACCATGCGAGAGCCTGTACCACAGCAGACACCGAGTCCCACAGGATGGAGAAGACCGCCGGCGCCCTTGGGTCCGCAATCTGAACCTGTTGCCATTCCCCCCACCCCTGCTCACTGATCACCGACCACCGCTCATGCAGGAAGGCCACGAACGGCAGTGGCAAGCGGACGGTGAGATGCCTGACCAGCTGGAGCAGCGGCCGACTCTGGAAGAACCATTGCCGCGGGCACAAGTAGGCCGGGCCAAGGCAGACCAGAGAAGAGGATGAGGATTTCTTCAGGTAGTGGCTCAGGTAGGCGCCGACCGATCGGCGGACCGGCTGAACGTTGCCGGCCGCCCGAACGTCGAGGTCGAAGCACTGCGCAGCGATTAGGGCCTTGCAGATGATCAGGTCGAGGTCTGCCGTGCTCAACGCCCACCGAGCGCGCCGATGGGCCCGGCCCACAAAGGCGACGTGGATGTGGGGGCATGGCCGGCACTCCGCTGCGGATCGCTCCGGATGTAGCTCTACGACACCGACCACCAGGGGGCGCAGGCCACGGCGGCGGAGCGCACGGACCAGCCGGTGGCGGATGGCGCTCTGGAAATCGGGCCAACTGTCGTAGCGCTCAATCCAATCCAGCTGGGACGGCGACAGGGTGACGGTCCAAAAGGCGAGCCGGGCCCGCTGGTCTTCGAGCGCAGCGCACGCACGGTGAATCGAGCGGCGCGCGTTGTCGGTAATGCCCTTCCACCCGTTCCGATTACCTGGGGTGTCCGAATTCCGGCCTATGACAAGCCCAAGGGCGAAGCCCGGCAGATCGCAGGCCCAGTCTGCGTGGCGTGTGTTGAAGAGCTGCGAGGAGGCAGAGTCCCCGGCCTCAGCTGGTGCCCACCACACCCGGGGGGAATAGGAGGTCACGAGCCGGGGATCGACCGAGGGGCCGAAGCCCTGCGGGGCCATGTGACCTCGATCACACACCAGCGAGCTTGCGCCAGGAAGGCCCACCCCTGCGGCGGCATCCGAAGGTGCAGACCAACCGGCGACGAGATCCCGCAAGCGAGACAGGTCCCTGAGGATCATCGCCAGTGGATCGCCTTCAGGGCAACCCGAGCCAGCCGAGATTGGGGCCGCCATTGGGCCCCCTTCTCCTCGGAACGCCTGAGGGCATCGTCCAAGTAGATGATCGCCTCCCCCACCTCATCGTCGAGGGCATCGAGTTCCGGCTTCAGCAGGGAGGCGCGCTTGAACCACCTCATGAGCCCGGCCGCCGGAGGATGCCGGCATCAAGCCACGACCAGCCGTAGAGCCTGATCAGAACTCCGATGGCCGTGGCTTCACCAATCACGAACGTCTGCGGCGATCGGGAGTCAGGGATGGCCGGCCGGTTCTCGCAGCTCGGGGCCGTCTCCTCCTTGGCCGGCGGATAGTCCATTACGAACACTGGGTGTTCATCCAGGCGGACCAGCCTGGCGTCTTTACGACGTGTCATAGTGTCTCCGGTAGGAAGTCCCTCCGGCGATGCCGGGGGGATTTTTTTGGCTTGCCCGCGGTCTGAGGAGCGGGGAGAGGCACAGCCAAGCCCGCCCGAGCACGGGAAGACGCTACATCACCCCGGCGGTTCCTGGCCACCAGAGGCGAGCCGGCGGAGTGCCACCAAGGCCAGAGCCAGGGCGACGACTTGCGAGAGGGAGTTCTTGTGAACGTCGACGATCGCTTCGCAGACCTCGGGCCTGGAGTGCTCTGCGACCTCACTCACTCTCCAGAACCCCCCAAGGGCCAAACCTGCTGCAGCCGTAACGGCGATAGCCAGCAGCAGCCCTTCCAGTCGGCCATGGTGGCGCCCCGTCATAGGGGCC
>DAIQNM010000253.1:0-3971 GCA_036788375.1 Cyanobium sp. CTOTU6536
GGCGGGAACCGCCAGCGTCAGGGCCACCAGACCCGTGGCGGCAGCGGTGGCGATGGTGATCGAGCGCAGCGGTCTCAAGGCATGCCCAGGTGCAGGAACAGCCTCACGATGGGCATGGGATCGGGGCATCGCAACCAGAGCAGCACTGCACGGGCTAGGGCCAGGGTGCGGGCCAGAGCACAACGGCCTACGAGCCCTGCGCTCATGGAGCCTCAGCGGGATCCTGCAGCAGGGGGAACACCCTGGGCGAGCCGAGGATCAGCAACCAGGCCACGGTGAAGGCAGCGGCTGGCACCCATTGCTGCCTCAGCAGGGCCACCACGGCGATGGTGCTGGCAGTGACCCGCACGGCCCGCAGCGCAAAGCGGATCAGGGCGAGCTTGCGATCGGGCGGTGGGTCGGAAGGGGAGGGTTCTCTGCCGGGATCTGGTGGCGTGTCTGCTTTCGCGGGATCTGGCGCGGAATCGTCGGCGGCCATGGCAAGAGCTCCTGACTGCCCATGATCGCCACGGAATCAGAGCGCCGTTGTGGGCAGCGGGCAGAGCAGCTGCATAGGTTGGCGGATGGTCCGCCACTCGCCATTGCTGGTGCTCACCTCCAGGCCGATCGAGGCCTGGCCAGCATCAGGTTCGAACCCAGCCAGCCAGCCGATGGCCTCGGAGATGGCCTCCTCGATCGACTCATAGCAACCATCGAGGTGGGGATGGGGCTGGAGGAAGGCATCGATGAGCCGGTAGGCGCGCCTCCCCTGCTGGCGAGAAAAAAGCATGGGGCCGTTCAGGTGGACCATCACGGGATCCGCTTGGGAGGAAACTCTGGTCCCTGTGCCGGATGGTTCACTGTCACGCTGAATACCAAGGAGCGTTGCAAAGCGGCCGATCAGCAGATCGGCAGCGCCCGTTCAGCGGCCGAGGGGCGGCGGCGGCGGCATTCAGAAGCAGCTGCAGAAGTAGGGCAGCAGCTCGATCAGCTGCAAAACGGATACGGCTTGGCGCCGGCAGCATCAGAATGGAGCCAGACATCGTGGGGAAGGAGAAGCCATGACCGCAACCCTGACCAGACCTGAAACAGTGGAATGCGCCTGCCCGGGCTGTCACTGCACGGTGAAAGCGGACACACCGTTCCGCATCGACGCTTTGCTGTTCTGTAGTGATGCCTGCGCCAAGGGGCACCCCACCGGCGAGCCCTGCCACGCGAGCTGCGGCTGCGAATGCCATAGCTGAGGCTTGAAGACGGAATGGAGCTGGGGCAGGCAGTTGGAACCAATTGCCGATTCTTCCTTCCCTACAGGCTTTAGAAAGGACGCCAGGCATTGGAACGGCGCACGGCATCGATGAGCCTCGCAACGCTCGCGACCACCTGGGCCGTCTTCCAGGGACTGCTGATCGAGGCCATGCCTTTTCTGCTGATCGGGGTCGCGATCGCATCCTTCGCCCGCTGGATCAGCCCCGGCGGGCGTTGGTTGCAGCGGTTGCCCTCCCATCCGGTGCTCGGCCCCCTGACGGGGGCTGCCCTCGGCTTTGCATTGCCCGCCTGCGAATGCGGCAACGTTCCAGTGGCCCGGCGTTTGCTGGCCGGTGGGGCCCCGATGGCTACGGCGTTCGGATTTCTTTTCGCGGCGCCGGTTCTCAATCCGATCGTGCTGGCCAGCACCTGGACCGCCTTCCCCGATCGCCCCTGGCTGCTGCTGGCCAGGCCCCTTAGCGCCCTGACCATCGCCATGGTGCTGGCTTCGGTGCTGCGCCTCCTGCCGGAGGTCGAGCTTCTGACCCCCGCACTCCTGGAGGAGCGCCGGCTTAGTCAGCCCCTGTCAGAGGTCAGCCTGCTGGAACGCCGCAGTGGCGTGCTGGGTCAGCCCCCCCCGATGCCGGCGCCGCCTTCTCGCATCCCGGCGGCGGAGGCCCTTGGCCATGGGGTGAGGGAGTTTCTGAACCTGGCCGTTCTGCTGGTGATGGGTTGCGCCATCGCCGCCCTGGTGCAGACGCTGCTGCCTCGGAGCTGGCTGCTGGCGGTCGGGAGCGCCCCCACGCTCTCGATCATCAGCCTCATGCTGCTGGCGGTGGTGGTTTCGGTGTGCTCCAGCGTGGACGCCTTCCTTGCCCTGGGCTTCGCTGCCCAGATCACGCCGGGTGCCCTGCTCGCCTTCCTGATCCTCGGCCCGGTGGTGGATCTGAAATCCCTCAGCCTGTTCAGCGTGCTGCTGCGTCCGCGCGCCATCGCTATCACCGTGGGCGGGACGGCGCTGGTGGTGCTGCTGATCGGCCAGTGGGTCAATCTCCAGCAGCTCTGACCATGGCCATTCCCATGCGCTCGCTCTGCCTTGGCCTCTGGGGGGCTCTCCTGCTGCTCAGCTATCAAACGGGCCGCCTCGACCTGCTGGTGCGAGCCATCTTCCAACCCTGGATCGCAGCCACAGGAGTTGCCCTGATCCTTTTGGCGGGGCTTGATCTGCGCTGGGGTCGTCACGGGGTTCGCGTTCCACCAACCGAGCTCTGGAGCTGGCTGATCGGCGGCCTGATCGCCCTGGCGATGATGCTCGTGCCGCCCCAGCCCTCGTTTTCGGATCTGGCCGCCAACCGCAGCCTGGACCAGCTGCCGCAGGAGGAGCTGAGCTTTGTGCTGCCGCCCGCCCAGCGCTCGCTCACAGACTGGGTGCGGCTGCTGCTGGCCCAGCCCGATCCAGCCCTTTACAGCGGTGAGCCGGTACGGATCAGTGGATTTGTGCTGGCGGTGCCCGGCGAACCGCCGCGACTCGCCCGACTGTTGGTTCGCTGCTGCCTCGCCGATGCCACGCCCATCGGGCTGCCCGTGCGTTGGCCCTCCTCTACTCCCCTCCCCCAGGCCGACCAGTGGCTGGCGATCGAGGGGGTCATGGGGATCGAAACCACCGGCGGTCAACCCCACAGCGTGGTGCTGCCCAGCAGGATCACGCCGATCCCACGGCCGGCGCGGCCCTTTGAGGCATGAAGGCGCTTTATCGACTCGGCAGCGGCGCGGTGGCGCTTGCCCTACTGCAGCAGCAACTGCTGCTCCGCCGCTCTCCCCGCTTGGAGATGGTCCGACCGGCCCTGGCGAGCTCCGGCCCTGGTGCGTTGGATCTGCGCTTCAGCCGGCCGATGCAGATCGCCAGCTTGACCAACGAAAGCCAGTTGCAACCTGCTCTCTCCCATCACTGGCTGGGGGCTGGTTCCTCACCCCGGCTGCTGCTGAATCCCGGCAATACGGTTCAGTCGCCCCTCCATCTGCTGCTGCGCGGCAAGGACCTGCGGGGACTGTCAATAGCTCCTCAGAACTGGTGGTGGGATCCTCGCCCCCGAATCGTGGCCGTCGTCTCCAGGGACGGCGGTGAACAGGTCCAGCTGCAGGATCACGACGGCAGCTGGCAAGTGCTGAGTCCGGTGTGGAAAACGGTTCCAACCCTTCAGCCGCTGGGGGATGGCTCGGGTGTCGTGATGGCCGGTGCCGATGCCCAGGGACGTCTGGAAGTGTGGCGACTGCCGATCAAACAACGCAATCTGTCCCCTTCAAGACAGGACCTGGCGCCACCGCAACCGGGCTCCCCGCGGCGGCTCTCCCGCTCTCCCCTTCTGTTCGCCGCGATGAGCAGCAACCGGCGCGGAGATCTGCTCCTCCAGAGTGCGAGCGATGCCTCCGGGCAAGCGGAGACCGAAATCTGGGATGCCAAGGGTCAACATTCACCACTGAAGGTCGAAACCAGCGGACCCATTCGATTGGTGCCCCAGGGCGGGGCGATGGTGGTGCCCCATCCCGAAGGCCTGATCCTGATGCGGCTGCCCGGCCAGCCCCAGCAACGCCAGATTCTTCCCGGTAGCCGCGACCTCAGCAGTTACTGCCCCACCGGCGGCAGGGCCCTGCTCATCCACCACCGCCCCGATTACACCCGCTCGCTGGAACTGGTGGAGCCCGGTCAGCCACCACGATCGCTTTGGCAAGGCAGCGAGGGGGTCACC
>DAIQNM010000254.1:0-3922 GCA_036788375.1 Cyanobium sp. CTOTU6536
CGGCAGCTCTGCACCGAGGCCCTGCTCACCCTGATGGCCTTCGTGGCGGCCAACCCCCAGGTGCAGGTCGACGACGATCTGGCCCTCGATGTGGTGATCGGCCACGCCGTGCGGGTGGGCTGGCAGGAGCACCATCCCGATGTGCCCGCCGCCGACTACGGCCTCCACAAGGCCCAGGCCTGGGATCAGTTCTACCGCTCTTCGCCGGCGGTTTGTCGCCGCTGGCAACTGCGGGCCCTGCAGCAGCTCACCGAGCCCGTGGCGGTCTGATCCCGGGGGCCCGGAACAGGCTCAGATCGGCTCGTCGAGGGTCATGCAGAGGTTGGGCTGCTCGACGCACTGTTCGATCAGGTCGGCGAGCAGCAGGGCACGGGAGCCCTGCAGGCCATCAACGGCGGGGGTTTCGACGCCGCGGACGCATTGGAGAAAGTGCTCCAGTTCGGCGTAGAGGGGTTCGATCGAGGTGGTGCTCACCTCCTCAATGAAGCCGTCATTGCGATACACCAGTTCGCCATGCTCGGCGCTCACCGAGCCGGTGGAGCGGCGGTGAATGCGGAGGTTGTGCTTGAGGAAATCGGTTTCCATCAGGCTGTTGCGGCAATGGGTGTACAGCCGCCGCACCTTGCGATGGGCCATCTTGCTGGCGGTGAGGCTGGCCACCACGCCATTGGCGAAGGCCAGGGTGGCGTTCACATAGTCGATCGGTCCATCGCCACTGCGGCCTCCGGCGGCCGCCAGCCGCACCACCGGCGAGGCGGCCAGTTCGAGCACCAGGTCGATGTCGTGGATCATCAGGTCGAGCACCACCGAAACATCGTTGGCGCGGTCGGGATTGGGGCTGTGGCGGCGTGCCTCCAGCACCACGATCTCCTCGCCGGCCACCACCTTGAGCAGTTCGCGGAAGGCGGGGTTGAAGCGTTCGATGTGGCCCACCTGCAGCAGGCGGCCAGCGGCATCGGCGGCATGGATCAGCTCGGTGGCCTCTTCCTGGGTGGCGGCGATCGGCTTTTCGATCAGCACATGCACGCCGGCCTGGAGGGCCGCCAGGCCAACCCGGTGGTGGAGGAGGGTCGGCACGGCGATGCACACCGCTTCCACCTCCGGCAGCAGGTCGGTGTAATCGGCGAACCAGCGGCAGCCGAACTGCTCCTGGGCCAGCCGCCCCCGTTCCCCATTGGGGTCGGCCACCCCCACCAGCTCGGCATCCCGCAGCAGGCTCAGGACCCGGGCGTGGTGCCAGCCCATGTTGCCGATGCCGATGACCCCGACGCGCACAGGGTTCATGGAAGGGCGATCACAGATGCGGGAATTATCGGGGATCAGCCCCCCTCGCCGCTGCCGGGCAGGATCTGCACCCGCTCGATGCGGGGGCCATCCATGCTCAGCACCTTGAAGCGGCCGCCTTTCCAGCCGAGGGTTTCCCCAGGCGCCGGGATGTGCTGGAAGCGCTCCAGCAGGAAACCGGCCAGGGTGTGGTGCCCCTCGGCTTCGGGGAGCTGCAGGGCGAGTTGGCGGTTGAGTTCGAAGATTTCCAGGTCCCCCGCCGCCGACCAGCCGCCTTCCAGCAGGGGTTGGAGATCCTGGGCAGCCTCGAGGGGATCCTCGTCGTCGCCCACGATCTCGCTGGTGAGGTCGGCCACGGTGACCAGCCCTTCGGTGCCGCCGTGTTCATCGACCACCACGAGCAGGGGCTGGCCGCTGCGGATCAGGGGCAGGAGGTCGGCCAGGGGAGTGCTTTCCTGCACCTGGGCCACCGGCACCATGTAGGGCGCCAGGGGGGTCTCGGGCCGCAGCTCGCCCCGGGCGATCGGTTCGGCCAGGCGGCGCAGGTCGAGCATGCCGCGCACGTCGTCCAGGGAGGGGCCGATCACCGGGAAGCGGGCGTGCTGGCTGGCGTGCACCGCATCCATCATCCCGGCGAAGGTCACATCCAGCTCCAGGGTCACCATGCCGGAGCGGGGCACCATCACCTCCCGCACCAGGGTGTCCCGCAGGGAAAACACCCCTTCGAGGATGCTGCGCTCATCGGGCATCAGGCCGGTGACCCCGCCGCTTTCGATCAGGGTTTCGAGCTCACCGGCCGAAAGCACCGGCACGAGTTCATCCCAGTTGCGGGGTAGACCGAGCAGACCGAGCAAGACGGTTGAGATCCGTTCAATCACCAGCAGCAAGGGGGCCAGGGTGCGGGTGAGGGATTCGAGCAGGGGCGCCAGCTGCAGCGCCGAGGACTCGGGCCGGTGCAGCACCCAGGCCTTGGGCAGCAGCCCCCCGATCAGGGTGGCCAGCAGCACCAGCACCAGGAACACCAACCCATCGATCCAGGCCTGGTCGAGCTGGCCCCCCAGCGAAGCGGCCAGCTGGCCGGCCAGTCCCCGTCCGGTCCAGCCCACCGCCAGCAGGGCGA
This sequence comes from Cyanobium sp. CTOTU6536, assembly GCA_036788375.1. GTDB lineage: Bacteria > Cyanobacteriota > Cyanobacteriia > PCC-6307 > Cyanobiaceae > Cyanobium. Next base: position 2,405 of record DAIQNM010000254.1, read on the forward strand.
GCACCGCCCCGAGCTGGGTGGCCACCAGCACCCGCCGCAGCCGCTGTTGCAATCGGGCCACCGAGCGGGCACCGGGAACGTCGTCGTCCTGGAGTTGTTGCACCCGGCTGGGGCGCAACCGAATCACGGCAAACTCTCCCGCGGCAAAAAATGCCATCAGGGCCAGCAAGGTCGCCAGCGCCAGGTACCGCATGGAGAAATCAAGGCTTCAGACCTCTCGGCAGTATGGCCGCGGCTGCGGATGCTGGCCGTGGTGGGGCTGTCCTCATCCTGGAGCGTGATGGGATTGGGGCGTTGGCACCCACCTGCAGCCAGCAATCGTGGTGGGGTCAGCTTTGGCCTGTCGATCGATCTCGGCCCGATTGGCTGCTGCTGGCGGCTGATTCCTTGGCTGGGAGCCGATAGCGGGCTCGGTACGGATCCGCATGATTGATCCAGCCGCCTCTGCGGGGGGTGGTTGGACATCAAGGTTTGGACTGGGGGGCTGCGCACACCCTCACGAACCGCTATGTTTGGTGGGTCCGTTCTATCCAAGTCCATGCTTACCGGTTCCGAACTGCTCGCCAAGGTCAAAGAGATCGGCGACGCCAGCAAGAGTGATCTGGTTCGCGCCGCCGGTTACGTCAGCACCAAGAAGGATGGCTCCGAGCGCCTGAACTTCACCGCCTTCTATGAAGCTCTGCTTGAGGCCAAAGGCGTGAGCCTTGGTGAGGGCGGTGGCAAGTCGGCCGCTGGCAAAGGTGGTCGCAAGCTCAGCTACGTCGCCACCGTTCAAGGCAACGGCAACCTGCTGGTGGGCAAGGCCTACACCGCCCTGCTCGACCTCAAGCCCGGCGATGAGTTTGAAATCAAACTCGGCCGTAAGCAGATCCGCCTGGTGCCCGCCGGCAGCAGCGACGACGAAGATTGATCCGCCGTCTGGTGGTGCCTACTCCACCCCAGGCCTTGATCACAGACCATTGAGCCTCGCTTGAAGGGGTGGTTCCAAATTTTGGCCACCGTCGCGGTGTCACCATCATTTCGACGGGTCGATCCTGCTCAGCCCCTTGGTTCTCTCTGAATCAGGGGGATTTTTTTGCTGATGCACGTTGCCTTCCCTTGCTGCTCGGCCCCCCGGACGGGGACGACGAGCGGCTGGCAAGTTGATGGGGCTGAAGGAATGGGGGTCGCGAGGATCGAACTCGCCTAAGGCGGATTATGAGTCCGCTGCATTCACCAGATTGCTAGACCCCCGGGACGCTGGCCCGGTATGCATGCGCCATCCCATCCTCGGATCCCGAGGGGTGCCTGATCACCAGGGACCGCGCACGCTGGTGTTCCAGGCGGCGCCGCAGCTGCTGCCCGCCAGGCTGCCGGAGAGGCAGGAGCTCAGATCTGCCGAACGGAAGGGCATCGGATTGCTCTGGGATTCAAGCAGCGTGGCGGTGGTGTTCTGCAGGGCCAGACCATCCCAAATGATCGTTTGATCGGGGAAGCCGAAGCCCATCACCTTGGTGCCGTCGCCGCCGCCCATCGCGA
>DAIQNM010000255.1:0-3862 GCA_036788375.1 Cyanobium sp. CTOTU6536
TCGGCGTACTGGGCGCTGAACAGGCCCTTTTCGCCCCAGAAGAAGCGGTCGGTGGTGTGTTCGTTGCGCCGCACGTTGAGGATGGCTGGAGCCATCAGGGCCGTTTCGGCGATGTAGCGGCGGGCCGCCGTGACCGGCTTGTGGGCGCCGGTTTCAAGGTTGAAGGTGGGGACGTGGGCGAGGACGCGCTGGCCGGCGAGACGACGGCGACTGATCCGCTTGCGCTTCTTGGACATGGAACGGGACCCTGCTGAGCGGGGAAGGTGGGGGGTGATGGGAGTGGGTGGAACCGGGGATCGCGCAGCGAAGCGCGGGCGGCAGCCCTGGCGAATCGGCGGCTGGAGGCCGGAGATCCACGCCCTACGTCGGTCGTCCTTGGAGCGGTCTGGGAAGAAGCAGGTCGGCGTCACCGGGCGATACGGGCTTCCCCCGAAGGGATGTGCCTGCACAGCGGAAGGGCCCATCAGCCTCTGCTGTAGCCTTTGCTGCAATGAAGTGCAACGGAGGCCGTGTCGTTGGTGGCTTGGCAAAACCCGGTTAGGGGCCGTGCCATGGTCAGGTGCTGAACTCGGCAACAGGGTTGATGCTGGAGCAAAAAACCTGGTGATCGCCGCGGTCGTCACCCTGATCGATCCGACGCTTGCCTCCCGCCCGCTCGTCACGGACTGCGGAGTAGTGGTCGATACCAGAACCTTAACCCGATTTTCCGGAATTCCCACAGATTTCCTGAAGATCCGCGTTTATGCGCATCGGATCCGCTCCTTACGCCGGCCGTGATCCCAGTCTCCGATAGGTTTCTCTCCCTCCTAGGCCACCAGCTCGCCCAGTTCGACGACGGGGGCGAGGTGCGCTCGCTGGTGGTGTACGTGACCCATCCCATCGACGACGCCCCCCCCGGCCTGGTGCCGGTGGGCCACTGGCCGGCCGATGGCCGTGCCCTGGAGGCGGTGGATCGGGCCAGCCAGCTCCGGGTGCCCGTCGAGGCACGGCGTTGGCTGCCCCTGCGCGATGGCCCCGTGCTGCTGGGTGCCCTGCAGGTGGAAACCGTCTCGATCCCCTGGTCGGAGCCCCTGCGCCAGCGCCTCCAGGCGGTGGCCCTTTGCCTCGCCGATGCCCTCAGCCTCGATCGGGAGGGGCAACGGTTGCGGCAGCGGCTGGCCTTCCAGGATGAGCAGCTGCGGCTGCTTGTCCATCAGCTGCGCAATCCCCTCACGGCATTGCGCACTTTCGGTCAGTTGCTGCTGCGCCGCCTCGATAAGGATGGAGACAACCGCAGCCTGGTGGAGGGGCTGCTGGCGGAGGAACGGCAGCTGCAGCGCTATGTCGATGCCATCGGCGATCTCACCGGTCCGGAGGTGCTGATCGCCGCGGCAGCCGATCCCCAGCCGCTGCTGCTGCCACCGATGCTCAGCGGGCCGGATGGCCAGCCCTTGGTGGAGTCGCTGGCCCCCCTGCTGCAGCGGGCCGCCGCCACGGCCACGCTGCAGGGCCGCACCTGGCAGGCCCCTGCGGCGCTGCCCGACTGGTGCGGCGACAGTGGTGCGGTGGCCGAGATCATCGCCAACCTGCTGGAGAATGCCTTTCGCTATAGCCCTCCCGGGGTGGCGGTGGGGCTCCATGCGGTGGCCACGCCGGAGGCCGTGGTTTTGGCCGTGTGGGATGGGGGATCGCCAATCGACCCGGCTGAGCGGGAGGTGATTTTTGAGCGCGGCAGGCGCGGCAGCAGCGCTCAGGCGCTGCCGGGCACCGGGATTGGCCTCGCCCTGGCCAGGGATCTGGCCCGCAGCCTGGGGGGCGATCTGCAGCTCGTGATTCCGCCCAGGGTTTTGGCGCCTTCGTTGCCCCAGGAGGGCAATGCCTTCCAGCTCAGCCTGCCGCCCCGACCAGTCGCTAAAGCGTCAGGGCGTTGAGGGCCAGCCGGTGCGCCATGGCTGCCGTGGGCAGGGCGGCGACCAGCAGGGCCAGGGTTTCGGCCCATTCCACGCAGGCTCCATAGCTGTCGCCGCTGTGGCCCCCAAGGCGGCGACCCAGCCAGAGCGGCACGAGCAGGGCTGGCAGCAGGCCCGCCAGGCCGGCCAGGGGCCAGCCGCCCACCAAGGTCAGCCCCACCAAGCTGCCCACCAGCAGGAGGGTGGGCCGGAGCTCGGCCGCCAGGCCGGCCCAGTGCTCGCGGTGAAAGGCCGCCGTGCCACCGGGCCTGAGGTAGGGGAAGCGGGCCATCGCCAGCAGCGGTGCCACCCGGCCCCAGAGGGCGGCCCAGACCAGGGCCATCGGGGCGGCGGCGGCCAGGGTGGCGAGGGCGGCGCTGCGCAGCAGCAGGAGCAGGGCAAGGGCCTGGGCGCCGCTGGCCCCCACCCGGCTGTCGTCCATGGCCTCCAGCAGCCGATCCCCAGCCGCCAGGCCATCGGCGGTGTCCATGGCGCCATCCATGTGCAGGCCCCCCGAAAGCAGCAGGCCCGCCGCCAGCACCAGCGCCACCTGGGCCAGGAGTGGCACCCGCCCCTCCAGGCCCCACCAGAGCAGGGCCTGCAGGCCCCCCAGCACGACCCCCACCCAGGGTGCGAAGCGGGCGATCCGCTGGAAGCGCGGCTTCGGCCAGGGCCAGCCGGGCAGCACCGAATAGAAGATCCAGGCGCCGGCCAGGTCCCGCAGCCAGGCGGGGGCGCCGGGTGGCTCGGGTTCGGGGGGTCGGGGCATGGGGCGATCGTTGTGTGGGCCCAGGGCAGGGAGGGGGTGCCTCTCGGGGGTTCCGGCATTCTGTACAGGCTGTACAGAATGCAATCGAGTCCTGTTGCATGTATTGCCCTCAAGAAGAAACGTCTTGTCGCTGTCGTCCTGGGTTCCGTTCGCGATCGTGAAGGGCTGGTCCGCCAGAGGGCCTGGGGCCCGTAGCGCTGCCACCCATAGGCTTGGGCCATGGATCAGCGCCTGAGCACCTTTGAGACGTTGCGCCGCCGTGAGCATGGGCGGCGGCTCAGCGTGCTGCGCCAGCGTCTCCCGGACGCGCTGGGGGGGGTGGAGTGCAGCGTCTACCTGTTCGGTTCCCTGGCCCGGGGCGACTGGGATGGGTATTCGGATACGGATCTGCTGGTGGTGGCGGCGAGCCGTGAGCTGGCGGAACAGGCCGCCGAACGGCTGGAACGGGCCCGGGTTGGGGACGACGTGCTGGCCCTTGATCACGACCACTGGCAGGCGATGGACCATTCCCCCTCACCCCACTGGCGATCGATTCGCGCTCAGGCACTCCGCCTGTTCCCGGCGCCATGAGCCAGGCGCGCCCGCAGGCCTGGTGGCGTCAGGCGCACAGCGATCTCGACCTGGCGCGGATCGCTGAAGATCATGGGTTTCACGCCCAGGCTTGCTTTCTGGCGTCCCAGGCAGCGGAGAAAGCGCTGAAGGGGGCGATCGTGGAGCTGGGTCAGGAGCCGCCCCACACCCATGGACTGCTGCAGCTGCTGAGTGTGCTGGAGCAGCAGGGAGTCAATGGCGAGGCCCTCGCCGATCTGCCTCTGCGAGCCCTCACCCGCATGACGCTCACCAGCCGCTATCCCTTGGATGACACGCCTCCGATGGATCTGTTTGATCCGGCCGACAGCGCCCAGGCCATCGCGACGGCTACCGCCGTGCTGGCCTGGGTGGAAGGCCACGATCGCGCGGGCTAAACGATGCCTCCAGCCCCCTTCAGCTTCCAGGTCAACGCCCGCTGCCCCCACACCAGGGCCCGCTGCGGCTGCTTCCACACCCCCCACGGGCCGGTGCAGACGCCCCGCTTCATGCCGGTGGGCACCGCCGCCACGGTGAAGGGGGTGAGCATCCCCCAGCTGCTGGAAACCGGCGCCGAGATGGTGCTGGCCAACACCTA
>DAIQNM010000256.1:0-2759 GCA_036788375.1 Cyanobium sp. CTOTU6536
GCGGCCCGGCGGGGCGTGGCGGGCCGGGTCGGCCCCCTGCTGGTGCACGCCGGCATGGTGCTGCTGATGGTCGGAGCCGCCTGGGGGGCCCTAGCGGGCCAGCGTCAGGAACAGTTCCTCGCCCCAGGCCGCGAACTCGAACTGGTGGACAGCCGCGGCCGTACTCAGATCACCGTGGCGCTGGATCGGTTCAACATCCAGCGGGACCCCGCCGGCCGACCGGAACAGTTCACCTCCAACCTTCGCATCCTGCCTCCCGCCCCCGAGCCTGGGGCCCCGGCGGGGCTGGCCGAGCCGGCCGAAATCAGCGTGAACCACCCCCTTCGCACCCGGGGCATCACCCTCTACCAGGCCGATTGGGCCCTGGTAGCCATCGACATCCAGCTGGGCCGCAGCCCGGTGCTGCAACTGCCGCTCCAGCCCCTACCCCAGTTGGGCGAACAGGTGTGGGGGCTGATCCTGCCCACCCGGCCCGATGGCAGGGAGCCGGTGCTGCTCAGCGTGACCAATGAGGCTGGGCCGGTGGAGGTGTTCGGACCGGACGGCCAATCGTTGGCCAAGCTGGTGCCCGGGGGGGAGGCCGAGGAGGTGCGGGGTCTGCCGATCCGGGTGGCTGGCATCCTGCCGGCCAGCGGCATCCTGCTGAAGCGCGATCCGGGCGTGCCCTTGGTCTACACGGGGTTTGCCGTGACCCTGCTGGGCGGAGCCCTCAGCCTGATCGCCACCCGCCAGCTCTGGGCGGTGGCGGAGGCCAACCGGCTCCACGTGGGCGGTCTGTGCAACCGCAGCCTCACCGGCTTTGCCACCGAACTGCCGGCCCTGCTGGCGGATCTGGGCTCGCTGCGGCCGATGGCAAGGGAGCCGGTTCAGCAGGGCTGACGCAGCCCGTGGCTGACCCGCACCACGGTGTGGACGTTGCCGCGGGGATTGAAATCGGCCACCAGTTCCATCCAGGCCGGATCACAGGCCGCCACCAGGTCGTCGAGGATGCGGTTAGCCACCTCTTCATGGGAAATGGCCTGGTCGCGGTAGCTGTTGACATAGAGCTTCAACGCCTTGAGCTCCAGCACCCGCGGCCCCGGCTGATAGAGGAGTCGCAACACGGCGAAATCCGGATAGCCCGAAAAGGGGCAGGTGCAGGTGAACTCCGGCAGCTCGATCGAGACCTCGTAGGGCCTGGTGGGGCGGGGGTTGTCAAAACAGATCAGCGTCGCTTCGGCGATGGCGCGCACGCCGTAGAGCGGCGTCACGGTGGCAGAACCAGCAAGCGCTGCCGGTGTTGAAACGGCATCGGGCTGGGCCGAGGTATCGGCTGGGGCCATCGAGCGTGCTGGTGTCTGGAATGACTCCGACCGTAGGGCCCGATCGCGAAGCCCGGGGCCGGCAGGACCTCGGTAACAACCGTAACGACGGTGCCGCCAGGGCTCCGGCCTAATGGGTGGGCATCTCCAACCCGGGGGTTGGTCTGCGAAACTGCTTGCAGGTCCGCCGATCGAACACCGCCGCACCCATGAAAAAAATCGAGGCCATCATTCGTCCGTTCAAGCTAGAAGACGTCAAGATCGCCCTGGTCAATGCGGGCATCGTCGGGATGACGGTGAGCGAGGTGCGGGGCTTCGGTCGCCAGAAAGGCCAGGTCGAGCGCTATCGCGGTTCCGAGTTCACCGTGGAGTTTCTGCAGAAGCTCAAGCTTGAGATCGTCGTCGATGACGACCGGGTCGACACCGTGGTGAGCGCCATCCAGGACGCCGCCCGTACCGGCGAGATCGGCGACGGCAAGATCTTCATCAGCACCATCGATTCGGTCCTGCGGATCCGCACCGGCGACCGCGACAGCTCCGCGATCTGAGCATCGGCTTCAGTCGGCGCTGAGGGTCTGGGCCACCACGGCCTCCAGCCGCTGACGCTCCCAGTTGTCATCCGGGCTGCCGGGCACCAGCCAGAGCAGGTATTCATGGTTGCCGGCGGGGCCGGTGATCGGCGATCCCACCAGGCCGGCCGGCTGCCAGCCCTCACCGGCCGCCGCCTGGATCACCTTGGCCAAGGCATCGGCATGGGCCACCGGATCGCGCACCACCCCCCCCTTCCCCACCCGCTCGCGACCCACCTCAAACTGGGGTTTCACCAGCAGCACGGCTTCGGCCTCGGGGGCCAACAACCCCCGCAGGGCCGGCAGCACCAGGGGTAAGGAGATAAATGAGAGATCCGCCACCGCCAGGTCTGGGCGGAGATCCTCCGCCCCGTACAGATCGTCGGGCCTCAGGTGCCGCAGGTTGGTGCGCTCCCGCAGCACCAAGCGGGGATCGGTGCGCAGCGACCAGGCCGTCTGGCCGTAGCCCACATCGATGCCATAGACGCGGGCCGCCCCGTGCTGCAGCAAACAATCGGTGAAGCCCCCGGTGGAGATCCCCCCATCCAGGCAGATCCGCCCCTCCACCCGGATCGGCAGCGCCTTGAGGGCCGCCACCAGCTTCTCGCCGCCACGGGAGACAAACCGAGGGGGCTGCTCCACCTGCAGGTCGAGTCCGGCCGCCACCGCCACGCCGGGCTTATCCAGCACGGTGGTGCCACTGCGCACCCGGCCGGAGCGGATCAGCTGCTGGGCCTGCTGACGGCTGGCGGCCAGCCCCCGCTCCACCAGCTCCAGATCAAGCCGTTGACGGCCGGCCATGCCAGGGCATCCACACCTGTTGTTATCGAACCACAAGCGAAACGGAACAAAAACCGCACCTCACCGCTCTGATCGCAGACCCGGCGGA
>DAIQNM010000256.1:2769-3862 GCA_036788375.1 Cyanobium sp. CTOTU6536
GGTCACTGGGATGGTCGTGGAGCCGCACGAAGCTGCCGGCTGGCCATGCCAGGGCCCCTTCAAACCGTAGTTATGGAACCACAAGCGAAACCGAAAAAAAACCAAACCTGAGCGCCCATGCCGCGAAAGCAGCGGAGGATGGCGCTCCAATAAGGCCCCCGTGATGGCCCAGCCCGCCCTCTCCAGCCTCGAGATGCCCGACTCGGAGCCGAGGGGCCAGGTGCTGGCCCTGCTCCGACCCGGCAGCTTCGTGCGGCTCCACGACCATCCCAGTGACCTGCCGCCCTTCCAGCTGCTCCAATGCCGTGGGGGCCGCTGTTGGGTTCGCCAGCAGTCGTGGGGGTCCTCGGTGCATTGGGAAGTGGCCCACCTCTGCCTCACGGCAGCCACCTGAACGGCGGCGCGGGCTGGCCCGATAGGTTGGTGGGCTGATCGCCAGCCGCCACCGCCTTGATCGAGCGTTACACCCTGCCCGAGATGGGCCGCTTCTGGAGCGAAGAGGCCAAGTTCCAGAGCTGGCTGGATGTGGAGATCGCCGCCACGGCGGCCAACGTGGAACTGGGCCGGGTGCCCGCCGAGGCCTTGGCCACGATCCGCGAGAAGGCGGCCTTTGAGGTGCCCCGCATCCTGGAGATCGAGGCGGAGGTGCGCCACGACGTGATCGCCTTCCTCACCAACGTGAATGAACACGTGGGTGATGCCGGGCGCTACATCCACGTGGGCATGACCAGCTCCGATGTGCTGGACACGGGTCTGGCACTGCAGCTGAAGGCCTCGGTGGCCCTGCTGCGCACGGAACTCGACGCCCTGGCCGAGGCCCTGCGCGTGCTGGCGCGGGAGCACAAGGGCACGGTGATGATCGGCCGCTCCCACGCGATCCACGGCGAGCCGATCACCTTCGGCTTCAAGGTGGCCGGCTGGCTGGCCGAAACCGAACGCAACCGCGAGCGGCTCGAACGCCTGGAGACGGTGGTGGCCGTGGGCCAGATCAGCGGCGCCATGGGCACCTATGCCAACACCGATCCCCAGGTGGAGGCGATCACCTGCCGCCTGCTGGGCCTGGTGCCCGACACCGCCAGCACCCAGGTGATCG
>DAIQNM010000257.1:0-3858 GCA_036788375.1 Cyanobium sp. CTOTU6536
GGCGAGGGGGGAGGCGGGGTCCGGAGAATGTCTGGGGTTCCGCCCTGGTGGGAGCCCTGCTGGCCCTCCTGGCTTGTCGGGCCCCCACGGTCTGGGTGGTGCCCCTGCTGCTGGCCTTTGCGGCCAGCTTCACGGCCAAACTCGCCGATACCTTCGGCAGTGAGATCGGCAAGCGCTGGGGGCGCCACACCGTTCTGATCACCACCCTGCGGCCGGTCCCGGCGGGAACCGAGGGGGCGGTGAGCCTGGAGGGCACGGCTGCCAGCCTGGTGGGAGGGTTGCTGATGGCGCTGGTGATGCTTGGCCTGGGTCTGCTGCAGACGCCCTCAGCCCTCCTCCTGGTGGTGGTGGTGGGAATGGTGGCCACGCTGCTGGAGAGCTTGGTGGGTGCCACCCTCCAGCAGCGCTACTCCTGGCTCAGCAATGAGCTGGTCAATGGCCTCCAGACCCTTGTCGCCGCGGCGCTGGCCCTGGCGCTGGCGGCACGGGGACTGGGCTGAGCGGCCGATTGACCTCCCAGGCGGCGGCGGCCTTGCGCAGTTCTGCCAGGGCGGCATCGCAGCGCCGCTGGGCCATGCGGGGATGGATCCCCAGCCGCTGGCCGAGTTCCACCCAGGTACAGCCCTGGTTGAGGCGCCCCTCGACCAGCTCCCGCCGCAGGGGATCAAGGCCCGCCAGCTGCCCCCGCAGCCAGATCAGCTCCGCCCCATCCCTTTGGCCCCCTTCGGGCTCGCCGGGGACCTCGCTTTGCTCGTAACCCCAGCCGGGGTCAAGGCTGCGGGGATCAGGTAGCTGCTCCAGCAGGCAGCTGACTTCGGCGCCCTGTGTCTCGCCCCGGGCCGGGCCCAGGGGGGCATCGAGGCTTTTGGGATTGGCGGCCTCGCTGATCTCTTCGAGTTCGCTCACCTGGGCGATGCTGCAGCGAAGCAGCCGGGCCAGGCTGCGGCGATCGAGCGGCGCCTGGCCCCGTCCCCTGCGCTCATCCTGCAGCCGGCAGGCTTGCTGCCGCAGCTCCCAGAGGGACCTGGGAATCCGCACCAGCGGCTCCCGGTCGCGCAACTCATGGAGAAGGGCTCCCCGCATGTAGGGCACGGCGAAGCTGCTCAGGCCCACCGCTCGGCCCGTGTCGAAGGCTTCCACCGCCCGGATCAGGCCCAGGCTCGCCACCTGGAGCAGGTCGTCGTAGCTGCCTCCCCGGGGGGTGCGCATGCGGGCCGCCACACTGCGGGCCAGGGGCAGGTTGGCGGTCACCAGGGCATTGCGCCAGCGCAGGCGGGCGTTGAGATCACGGCTGCGCTCCAGCTGGCGCAGCAGCTGGACGTTGCGTTTGCGCAGAAGCTGGGGCGAAATGGCAGCGGCTGGGCGGACCATGGTGCAATCCATAAGGTCCAACCAGGTTGGGTAAGCCAGTTGGGATCCGGATCCCCTGCTGGTGGGATTGGCGATCACCCATTCGGGTGAACCCCGTTCAGCGCGATCTCGCGCCGGTTCGTCAGCGGCTCGTGGTCGCGTCCTGCCGCAGGGCAAGGCCGGCCCACTGGAGCAGGGCCGGCCAGCTCTGCACCCGGGCGTAGACCCGTCCATGGCCCTCTTCGTTGAGGTGCAGCCCATCGCTGCTGAGACAGCGCAACCAATCGTGTTCGGCCAGGAGGGGTTCCAGCATCGGCAGGAATGGCACATTGGCTTCGAGGCAGGCCTCCTCCAGCAGGGCTTCGTAGCGCCTCACGCTGGCGAGGTCGTACCAGATCAGATCGGCAAAGGGCATGGCCTCCCCATCCACCGGGGTGAGCCCCACCACAAAGGTGGGAGCCAGGGAACGGGCCACCTGGAGCAACTGCTGCAGGCCAAACAGAAAGCCCTCGGGATCGAGCTGGTAGCGCCCATCCGGGCGACCGATCCGGCCGCTGTCGTTGAGACCGATCGCCAGGAGGATCCCTTGGGGCTGCTGGCGGCGCAGTTCACCCCGGCAGCTCACCTCCGCCGGCAGCCGAGCCGCCAGGCGCGCCAGGCCATCGCCGCGCACCCCCAGGTTGTAAACCACCGGGCCTGTTGGGATGGCCATCCAGTGCCGCCTCAGCCGCTCGCACCAGCCCCCCTGCTCCGGATCGCCCCAGCCGAACACGCCGCTATCGCCGAGCACCACCAACTTGCGGGGAATTGGAGTGGGCATCAGACAACTGCACAGCGAAGAGCTCGGCGGCCTTAGAGGCTGGCCTGGAAGCGGCGCAGCCGTTCCAGGCCGTCGTGCAAGGTGGCGGCGGCGGCGGCGCAGGAGAGGCGGATGCAGCGGTCATCGCCGAAGGCCACCCCCGGCACCACCGCCAGCCCCACCTCCTCCAAGAGGCGGTTGCAGAGGGTCATCGAGTCGAGACCCCAGGCGCTGGCATCGGGAAAGGCATAGAAGGCCCCTTCCGGCGGTAGCAGGGCCAGACCCGGGATGCTGACGAGGCCATCGCTGAGCAGGGAGCGGCGCCGGTTGAACTCCTGCGCCATGGTCTGCACGCAGTCCCGCGGGCCGGTGATGGCCGCCAGGGCGCCGTACTGGGCGAAGGTGCAGACATTGCTGGTGCTCTGGCTCTGCAGGGCGCTGGCCGCCGCGATCACCTGTTTGGCCCCCGCCAGCCAGCCGATCCGCCAGCCGGTCATCGCCCAGCCCTTGGCAAAGCCATTGACGATGAAGGTCCGGTGAGCCAGGTCCGGGGCCACGGCCGCAAAGCTGTGGTGGGTGTGGCCTGGGGCCAACAGGAATTCGTAGATCTCGTCGCACACCACCACGATGCGGGGATGGCGGCGCACCACGGCGGCGATCGCCTCCAATTCGGGCCTGCCCAGCACCATGCCGGTGGGGTTGGAGGGGCTGTTGAGCACCAGCAGCCGGCTGGCCGGGGTGATCGCCGCTTCAAGGGCGGCGGGATCGAGGCGGAAACCGCTGGCCGCATCGCTGGGGATGTATTGCACCGTGGCCCCGGCTAGGTGGGCCATCTCCGGATAGCTGAGCCAGTAGGGAGAGGGAAGCAGCACCGCATCGCCCGGGTCGAGCAGCACCTGGAAGAGGTTGTAGAGGGCCTGCTTGCCGCCGTTGGTGACCAGCACCTGCTCGCTGCTGGTGGGCACCTGGTTTTCGTTGCTGAGCTTTGTGGCGATGGCGTCGCGCAGGGCAGGCTCCCCAGCCACCGGCCCATAGCGGGTGTGGCCGGCGGCCAGGGCGTCGCTGGCGGCCTGGCGAATGAAGGCGGGGGTGTCGAAATCGGGTTCGCCAGCCGAGAGGCTGCACACGTCATGGCCCTCGGCCCGGAGTTGCCGAGCTTTGGCGGTGATGGCGAGGGTGAGCGACGGCTGGAGCGCCCCGGCCCGGGCGGACAGCGTGATCGGGGCCGGCATCGCAGCGGGCACGCATTCGAGAATCGGGCCATCCTGCACCATGCCTGGGCCCAAGCGCTTGGGGCCGCTGCAGGTCGGGGCGATGGTTGCTCCGATGTCGGCGGGCATGGATGGTGTGAAGCAGGATGCTGCGGAGCAGGGATTGGCGCCATGGCTGCCGTGATCCACGGGGATGGGGCCGGCGATCGCCGCGGCAACAGCGAAGGGGCTTTGGGGGGCCTGGCGAGCGTGCCAACGGCCGCGGCCGCCCTTGCCACGTTTGGGCAGTCCTGCCGCCAGTGCCACCGTTGCTCCCTGGCCGAAGGCCGCAACCAAGTGGTCTGGGCCCGCGGCAATCCCCACGCCCGGCTGCTGCTGATCGGCGAGGCCCCCGGTGCCGAAGAAGACCGCCTCGGCCTGCCCTTCGTGGGCCGTTCCGGCCAGCTGCTGGATCGCCTGCTGGCCGCTGCCGGCCTCGATGGCGAGGGGGATCTTTAC
>DAIQNM010000258.1:0-3824 GCA_036788375.1 Cyanobium sp. CTOTU6536
GAATCGGGTTCGTTTCTGCAGCGTGGCCAGGCGCGCCTGCTGTCGGCACTTTGGCATCAGTTCTGGCACTGTGGGGATCAGTCCTGGAGCCTCCCTTGCACGTTGCCCCGACTGCGTCCGGTGTGTCGCGTTGCTGTTCCGATTCCCGGTCGGCCGAGCCCTTGCGGCCCTTGAGCTGCCGCCCGGGTTCCGGGCTCGTCCTGATCGTTGCAGGGATTGTGGCCGGGATCGTGGCCGCCCCGCTGGCCGCCATCGCCTCTCCCCCGGTGCCGCGGGTGGTGGAGGTGCCCTCCCGGCCCGCCTTCATCCGGCCGCCGGGGGGCTCGGAGCAGCCGGCCGGGCCGGGCCAGGTGCTGGCCGCCCGCACCCTGCTGCGCACCCAGAAACCCGGACGACTGCAGGTGCAGCTGGCCGATGGGCGCAGCTTTCGACTCGGGGGTGATGCCGTGGCCCGCCTCGCCGCCAGCGGGGTCGATCTGGAGGGAGGCCAGATCATCGCCTGGGTGAATCCAGGCTCGAAGCGGCTCGGCCCGCCGCTGAAGATCCGCACCCGGGTGGCCACCGCCTCGATCGTGGGCACCACCGTGTTCATCGAGGCCACAGCCGAAACCCTCAAGGTGTTCAGCTGGGAGGGCCAAGTGAGCGTCGCCACGGAGACCGGCCAGCGTTTTGAGCTGCAGAGCGGCCAGCAGGCGGAGTTCCAGCAGGGGGCCTGGCTGCCGCCCCGGCGTCTGAGCCTGGAGGAGGCAACGGCTCGCCGCCGCCAGAGCATCCTGCTCAACGGCTTCACCACGCCCATGGAGACCCTGCCGGTGCTGGAGCGGGAGCTCGGGCTCAGCCCGACGTCGGCCGCCACCGCCGCTCCGCCTTCCCGGTGAAGCGGCCACCGCTGTGGGGCCTGGCCCTGGCCCTTCCCCTGCTGCTCAGCCCCTGGCTGAAGGGTTTCGATGCCGGCTGGAGTGCGTTGTTCTTCCGCTGGCGGGGAGCGCGGCCCGCCCCGGCGGATCCGGTGCTGCTGGTGGTGGATGCCGATTCCCTCGCCCTCGACCAGCTGCTCTCCCCCGCGGAGCGCCAGGCATCGCCCATTTGGCGCCGGATGGGGCCCTGGCCCTGGCCCCGGGCCCTCCAGGCGGAACTGGCGGCTGCGGTGCTGGAGCGCGGAGCCCGGCAGGTGGTGTTCAACATCGTGTTCAGCGGTCCCAGCCGCTTCGGGGCGGACGATGACCGGGATTTCCAGAAGCGACTGGCGCCCTGGCGGGATCAGCTGGTGCTGGCGGCGACCTATGGCAGCCGTGAGGCGCAGGGGCTGGAGCAGGCCGAGCTCCAGCGGCCCCATTTTGCCGTTCCGAGGCAGGGGCTCACGGCCCTGCTGCAGAGCCCGCAGGGTCTGGTGGAAGCCATCCCGGGCCGCAACTGGATGCAGGAATCCCTGGCGGATTTCCCGGTGCCCCATCCCCCGCCCCTGGCCTACGTGGCGGCCCGGCGGCCGCCAGCGCCGGAGCCGCTGGGGATCGACTTCCGCGGTCCCGCCGCGGCCCTACCCCAGGTGCCGGCCTGGCAGGTGCTGCAGCAGCGGGAGGGCTTCTGGCGGGGGCGCACGGTGCTGATCGGGGCCACGGCGCCGGGGCTGGGGGACCTGCAGGAAACCCCCTTCGGTCCCCAAAGCGGCGCCCAGGTGCAGGCGGCGGCCCTGGCCACGGTGCAGGGGAATGGGGGGTACCGGTCCCTGTCCTTGCCGCTGGGCCTGGCCCTGCTGGCGGGGTGGCTGGTGCTGGTGGGCTGGACCCTGCGGCGGGGCCGTCAGGCCGCGGCCACCGGCATGATCGGCCTGGGCCTGGCCGCCGCGGGCCTGCTGGCGGCCTGGCTGGCCTGGGCCCAGGCCCACCGCCTGCTGCCGGTCAGCGCGCTGCTGGCCACCCCACTGCTGGCCGCAGGCCTGCGGGCCGGTGGCCAGGGATGGCGTGAGGGCCGGGAGCGGACCTACCTGCACCAGCTGCTGGCCCGGCGTGTGTCGCCGGCCCTGCTCCAAGACATCCTGCGGGAACCGGGGCCGATCTGGACCCAGGTGGGGGGGCAGCGGGCCCGCTGTGCCGTGCTGTTCAGCGATCTGGTGGGGTTCACACCGCTGAGCGCGGCGCTGGAGCCGCCGGCGTTGTTTGCCCTGCTGAACCGCTATTTCGAGGCGATCGCTGCCGCCGTGATCGCCGAGGAGGGCCTGCTCGACAAATTCATCGGTGATGCCCTGATGGCGGAGTTCGGCCTGCCCCGCAGCCGTGGTGATGCGGAGGAGGCCCTGGCGGCCGTGCGGGCGGCCCTGGCGATGCAAGCGAGCCTGAGGGCCCTCAACACCGAGCTGGCGGCGGCGGGTCAGCCCACCCTGCGCCAGGGCATCGGCCTCCATTTCGGCGAGGTGATGGCGGGCAACCTCGGTTCGAGCCAGCGGATGGAGTTCACCGTCATCGGCGCCAGCGTGAATGTAGCCAGCAGGCTTGAGAGCCTCACCCGGCGCTATCCCCAGACCCCGATCCTGATCAGCGGCGCCATCCTTGCCCTCCTGCCGCAGCGGCTGGAGGTGGTGCCCCTCGGTGCCCATGACCTCCGGGGTTGGCCCGAACCCGTGGATGTCTATGGGCTGCTGGGGCTAAGGGAATTCCCCGGACCCGAGGCGATGCTTCAGGCTGAAGCTGAAGGGGGGCGGGACTTGGCGTGATCCCTAGGATCATCGAACCGCAAGGATCAGGTGGCGAAGCCGCCTCCCGGCCCCGGTTCAGCCCGACAATCCAGCCCGCAACGCCCCTCAGACCCCATGGCCAGTGCCCCTGCAGCAGCCCCCGCCAGCGCCCCCGCTGCTGCCGAAGCCGCCGCCGGGCAGCCCGCCTGGGAGGCGGTGATCGGCCTCGAGACCCACGTGCAGCTGGGCACCGCCAGCAAGATCTTCACCAACGCCTCCACCGCCTTCGGCGATGACCCCAACACCCATGTGGATCCGGTGGTGTTTGGCCTGCCGGGCACCTTGCCGGTGCTCAACGCCAAGGTGCTCGAGTATGCGGTGAAGGCGGCGCTGGCGCTGAATCTGAAGATCGCGGCCCACAGCAAGTTTGATCGCAAGCAATATTTCTATCCCGATCTCCCCAAGAACTACCAGATCTCCCAGTACGACGAACCGATTGCCGAGGACGGTTGGATCGAGGTGGAGGTGGCTGAAAAGGGCAAGGAGACCTACCTCAAAACCATCGGCATTGAGCGCCTCCACATGGAAGAGGATGCCGGCAAGCTGGTGCACGCCGGCAGCGATCGCCTGGCCGGCTCCACCCATTCGCTGGTCGATTACAACCGCGCCGGTGTGGCCCTCGCTGAGATCGTGAGCAAGCCCGATCTGCGCACCGGTCGGGAGGCGGCCGAATACGCCGCCGAGATCCGCCGGATCATGCGTTATCTGGGGGTGAGCGACGGCAACATGCAGGAGGGATCGCTGCGTTGCGATGTGAACATCTCCGTGCGCCGCGGACCCGATGCCCCCTTCGGCACGAAGGTGGAGATCAAGAACATGAACTCCTTCTCGGCGATCCAGAAGGCGATCGATTTCGAGATCGCCCGCCAGATCAAGGCCTACGAGGCCGGCGAGCCGGTGGTGCAGGAAACCCGCCTCTGGGATGAGGGCAAGCAGCTCACCAAAAGCATGCGCAGCAAGGAGGGCGCCAGCGATTACCGCTACTTCCCCGATCCCGACCTCGGCCCGATCGAGGTTGGCGACGAGCAGCGGGAGGGTTGGCGTGCCGAATTGCCCGAACTCCCCGCCGCCAAGCGGCACCGCTATGCCGATC
>DAIQNM010000259.1:0-3631 GCA_036788375.1 Cyanobium sp. CTOTU6536
GGGGGTGGGGGGTATGGATTGCCCTTTGGCCAGCGATCAGCTCACCTAGCCCTGCTGGACCAAGCTGGGGTGATGACCCTATCCCCCATCCCTGCTGCACCGGTAGCCACCTCTGGCGCCGATGGCCTCGCGCCACTATGGCTTCCGCCTGAGCTGCGGCTCACACCTGAGCAGTTCGCCCTGGTCTGCGCCGAGAATCGTGAGGCGGTACTGGAGCTCGCTGCCGACGGCAGCTTGGTCGTGATATCTCCCACAGGCAGTGAAACAGGAGCCCGCAACACCCGGCTCGAAATGCGCTTGCTTCTCTGGGCTGATCAGCACGGCGGATGGAAGGTGTTCGGCAGCTCCAGTGGGTTCCATCTGCCCGACGGTTGGGTGCTGAGCCCCGATGACTCCTTGGTAGCCCTCGATCGCTGGCAGGCGCTCAGCGCCGAGCAGCGGCGTGGTTTCGCGCCACTCTGTCCGGATCTGGTGGTGGAGCTGGCGAGTCCCAGCGACGAAGGTGTACGCGGTATCGCGGCTTTGCGCCGCAGGATGGACCTCTATCAACGCAATGGAGCTCGCCTCGGCTGGCTTCTGCTGCCCGAGCAGCGGGCTGTGGAGGTGTGGCCAGCCGACGGTGAGCCCCAACGGTTCAACAATCTCCAGCTGCTGGAAGCCGGCGCCCCATTCCAGGGTCTCCAGCTTCAGATCGAGGAGATCTGGGCCGCCTGAACCAGCCCAGCGGGCCACAGAGACTGAGCAGGCAGCGCAGATCATCAACCGCTGCTGCCCGACGAGGCCCCCTTTGCCTGGTTCGCTATTGGCTTCTTCATGTCCTACAGCCATGTTGACATCCCCGCCCATGCCAGCGTCGCGGTTAATCAGCAAATCGGCATCCCTCTCCTCCTTGCCGCCCTGGCGGCTCTTGTTGAACCTTGACCTACCGGCCATCACGCCACCGCCTTGGCAGGCTGCTAGCGTGATATCAGCACTTGTTTGATCCATGGCCCAACTGTTGGTGCGCCACCTCGAGCCGGCAGTCAAGGAGGCCTTGCAGCGCCGCGCCCGCCGCCACGGTCTGAGCATGGAGGAGGAGGTGCGCCAGATCCTCGGCAAGGTTGTCCAGGAAGAATCCGGGATGACGGTCTCAGCAGGGCTGGGCTCCGCCATCGCGGCACTCTTTGCCGATGCCGCCTTGGAGCTGCCGATCCCCGAATGGCGAGGTGAGGAGCCGCAGGCCGCCCTCCTGGAGCCGTGATCCTGCTGGATACCAACGTGGTTTCGGCCTTGATGCAGAAGCAGCCGGACCCCGCTGTGCTGCAGTGGCTTGATCAGCAGAGCGCCGCTGAGATCTGGTTGCCCAGTGTGGTGGTGTTCGAGCTCCGCTACGGGGCGGCGATCCATCCCGATCCAGGCCGCAGGCGCCTCCTGCAGGAGGGTTTGCAGACGCTGCTCGATCAGCTGATCGCCGAACGGGTTGCCCCGCTCGATGCCCTTGCCTCGCAGCGGGCCGCTCTCCTGGCGGCCGCCCGCCGCGCCAACGGCCGCAGCATCGATCTGCGCGACACCCTGATCGCCGGCATCGCCCTCGCCCGCGAGGCTCAGCTGGCGACCCGCAACCTGCGCCACTTCGATGACACCACGATCAGCCTGATCAATCCCTTCGGCTGCTGAACGGAAGGCTCCTCGAGGCAACCTGCAGGCACCACGAATCCGCAATTCCACGGATGCCAGTCCCATCAATACATGCGTACTATTGCCTGAGAGGTCCGGATCGCGCTCGCTACGGTGATGTCACAAAGCAATGGTCTCACTACAGAGGTGCCATTGCCGTGGCTGGATCAATCCGGTCTGGCAGCCTTGCTAGCCGGCTTATTGGTTGTCCTGATCACGTTCTTCACCTCCTACAGCCATGTCGACATCCCCTCCCATGCCAGCTTTGCGGTTGATCAGCAAATCGGAATTCCTCTCCTCCTTGCCGCCCTGGCGGCGCTTGTTGGCGAGGTTAAATTGGCATCCAACGCTCGATGCGCAGATCAACGCGATCGAATCGAGGCGAGAATCCGAGCGGCTGAGGAACGAAACCACACAGCTGAAGAACGAAACCGCTCAGCTGAAGATCGAGAATGCACAGCTCGCCGCGCTCGAATCCAAGCTCGACTCGCTGTTGCTCAGTGCCGATTCCTCCTCGCCGATTCCCCCCGCAACCGACTGCAACTGAGCGAAACCTTGGCTCTGCTGCTGGAGGATCTGGGCTTTTAACGCTTCCGCCCATTTGGCATCAACGCCAGCGGAGTGCTGCGGCAATCGCCCCGCACGGGACTTGGCCGCTCGATTGCATGCTGCACGATTCCCGCTGGCTCTAGGATTTGCTGACGATGCCCGCTTGCCTTTCTGTTCCATCCATGGGCTCCTTAGATATCCGCTGGCAACAACGATTTGCGAACGACTGCCGGGCCCTGGAGGAATTGGAATCTTTCTTCCAGCCTCCTGCCTTAAACCAACGCGAACAGCAGGGATTGATCAAGGCCTTTGAGTACACCTTTGAGTTGGCCTGGAACACCATGCGCGACCTATTGCGCAGCCAAGGCGATCTCAGCCTGCTGGGGTCGCGCGACACGCTGCGAGAAGCCTTCCGATTGGGGCTGATCAGCAATGGAGAAGTCTGGATGCTGATGATCCAGGATCGTAATCTAACCAACCACACCTATAATCGTTCCACGGCTGACGCCATCTGCCAGAGCATCACCATCACCTATTTTGCCTGTTTTCAAGAGCTGCGCCAACGCTTGCGGCAGCGCCTGCTTCTGGAGCAGCAATGAAGCCTCCGGCAATGCCCACAGCAGACATTCCAGGCATTCCGGCGGCGAGCCAGGAGAGGTTGGTACATCTGTTTGCCGCCCAACTTGCAGTCGGTGTGGCTGTTCGGCTCCCGGGCAATGGGCCGGCACCAGAGCGGTTCCGACATCGATCTATGCCTGGAAGGTCATCAGCTCAGCCACCAGGATCGCCTGCGACTGATGGCTTCGATTGACGACCTGCTCTTGCCTTGGAAGGTCGATCTGGTTCTTCGCCACGAACTGCCGCCTGAGCTCTTAGCCTATCTGGATCGGGTGGGCCGCCGCATCTGGTCTTACCCAGGTGCCCGCCCATGACAGCTTCGAGGCCAATCAGCAAATTGGATTTCCTCTTCTCTTCGCCGACTCCCCCCGCAACCAACTCCAACTGAGCCAGACCTTGGCCCTATTGCTACTGGAGGTTCTGGGATTGTTCTCTTGAAGCCATCTTCCAACACCTGCTCACCCCTCCCTCCGGTGCCTTTTGTAAAACCGCATCACCGCTAGCGCCACGCTTCGAGAGTCATGCCGCAGCGTGGCGCTGGGGCGGGCGCCCTGCAGGGGGGCCAGCATCACCTCGTAGCCCTGGCTGCGCAGGGCGCGGCTGTCGCAGGTGACCGGTTCGGCGCCGCGTAGGCGGTAGTTCTGGATCAGGGCCGTGTCCTCCAGCTGCTCCTGGGCCAGCACGCAATCAAAGAGCCGTTTTTCCACTCCCAGAGTTGCCAACTGGGCCTCGATCGCCCGTAGGTGGCCTGACACATCGAGGCCGTCGGTTTCGCCGGGCTGGGTCATCAGGTTGCAGATGTAGAGCC
>DAIQNM010000260.1:0-3617 GCA_036788375.1 Cyanobium sp. CTOTU6536
CCCAGCCCGCTGCTGCCGGTTGGGCTGCCGCCGGCCTGGGTTTACTTCGTGCACTCCTACGCCGCCGATCCGCGGGATCCCCGCAGCACCACCGCCCAGGTCGACTGGCCGGGAACCCCTGTCACCGCAGCGGTTTGGCAGGGAGGCATCGCCGCCTGCCAGTTCCATCCAGAGAAATCGGGCGCGGTGGGTGAGGCGATGCTGCGGCGTTGGCTGGCCTGGGTGGCGGCGCTGTGAGTCTGCGGATCAGCGGCGGCCGGCGCCTCCAGAGTCCGCCCGGAATGGTGGCTCGCCCCACGGCGGCCAGGGTGCGGCTGGCGGTGATGAACCTGCTGGCCGATCGCTTGGCGGGCTGCCATTGGCTCGATCTCTGCTGCGGCAGCGGCGTGATGGCCTGCGAGGCCCTGCAGCGCGGCGCCGATCTTGTGGTGGCCGTGGAGCGGGACCGGCGGGTGGCAGCCGTGGCCCGGGACAATCTCGAGGCGGTGGCGCGGGGCTTGCAGCCGGATGGATCTGCCGCCGCAGGGCCGCGATTTGAGGTCCATGGGGCCGAGGCCCAGGGTTGGCTGGCGCCTGGACCGGCGGCCCACTGCCTGGCCCCCTTCGATCTGATCTACCTTGATCCCCCCTGGCCGGCCGGCCTGCACGGGCCGATCAGCGGGGCCGTGGCAGCAGGCGGGTGGCTGGCCCCTGGAGGGCTGCTGGTGTGGGAGTGCTCCAGCGAGGCGGTAGCGGCCATTCCCGAGGGCTGGGTTAGCCGGCCACCCCGCCGCTATGGGGGCAGCACGGTGCTGTTGCTGGAGCCCAGCGGCCAATTCCTGCCGCCGTAGGCGTCAGGCGATGGCTCAGCTGCCGAGGGCGCCACCACGGCGATACTGGTTCCAGGCCGCCACAAAGAGCCCCACCAGGGTGACGGGAATCAGGCCCAGCACGATGCCGCAGAGAAGGGGTTCGATCATGGCGCGCGCTCAGGGGTGCGTTCGTAGCACAATCTTTCCACGGCCAGGGCCTCCCTGGCGAGTCCTTGCCACCATCCGTGACCGGTTCCCCCCCCTCGATACCCAACGGACCGGACCTGGCGGTTGAGCCTGCTGCCGGCCGTCGCGGGGTGATCGCCGCCCTGGTGCTGCTGGCGGCCGTGGCCTGTGCGGTGCTGGCCCTGGTGTTGCTTTCGGCGGCCCATCGCGACCCCTACAGCCAGGCCGTCCTGGAGCGGGTGGGATCGGCCCAGGAGGGCGGCCGCCTCTTCCGGCTCAACTGCGCTGGCTGCCATGGCCTGGCCGCCCAGGGCCTGGTGGGCCCCAACCTCCATGGCGTGGATCGTCGCAAGAACGATCGCCAGCTGATCCAGCAAGTGATCAGTGGCCGCACGCCGCCGATGCCCCGCTTCCAGCCCGACCCCCAGGCCATGGCCGACCTGCTGGCCTTCCTGCACAGCCTGCCCTGAGGTCGCCCCCTTGACCCCGCCCTGGAAGCCGCCTGCGGCGCTGCATGTGGTGCTGGTCGAGCCCGCTGGCCCCCTCAACGTGGGCAGCGTCGCCCGACTCTGCGCCAATTTCGGCATCAGCGGTCTCCGCCTGGTGGCCCCCCGCTGTGATCCCCTCGATCCCGAAGCCCGCCGCATGGCGGTCCATGGCCTGGCGGTGCTGGAGGGGGCCCGCCAGTTTCCCAGCCTGGAGGCCGCCATCGCTGATTGCGTCCGGGTGGTGGCCGCCACCGGCCGCCTGGAGGGCCCGCCTCTCCCCCTGCTGCCCCCGGCCGAGGCCCTGGCCTGGTTGCTGGAGGGATCCGGTGCGCCCCAGGGCGATCCGGTGCCCCCGCTCGACCCGTTGCGCCAGGTCGATCCCTTGCCCCACAAGGATCCAACGCCCCAAAAGGATCCCTTGTCCCAGGCGGATCTATTGCACCAGGCGCCTGGCGCCCTGGTGTTTGGCCGTGAAGATCGGGGCCTGGCCAATGGCGAACTGCTGCAGGCCGGTCGCCTGCTCCACATCGGCACTGGCGAGGCCTATGCCTCCCTCAACCTTTCCCATGCCGTGGCGGTGGTGCTCCACGAGCTCCATGGTCTGCGGGGCGCCGCCGCCGGTGCTGTCGCTGGCCTTGCGGTGGGTGGCGCCCAGCCCGACCCCTGCCGAAGGGAGGATCTCGAGGCGGCCCTGGCCGATGCCGAAGCCCTGCTGCTGGAGGTGGGCTTCCTGCTGCCCCACACCAGCCGGGCCCGGATGGCGAAGCTGCGGGCCCTGCTGCAGCGGGGCCAGGTCACGGCGGCCGAGGTCGCCCTGCTGCGCGGCATGGTGTGCCAGTTGCGCTGGGCGAGCCGTCGAGGGGCGCCAGCCCCGGAGGACCTTTAGCGTCGGAGATCTTTCGCCCTGCCCCTGCCCGTGAGTGCCGGCCGCCCCCCACGCCGTCCCTGGCTCCAGCCGCTCCTGCTCCTGCTGCGCCTGGCCGTGATGGGCGTGGGTCTGGGGGTGCTGGTGGGCACCGCGCTCAAGACCCTCGCCCCCCGGCTGGCCCAGGGGAGCATCGGTAAACCTCAGCTGGATGCGGCGCCGCGGGTGGTGGTGGGCCGGGGCCTGGCTTTGGGCCGCTTCGATCCCCGCACCGAAATCCCGGCCCTCAGCCAGGAGTGGGCGCGGCTGGCGGCGGCCCAGAAGGGCCTCACCGCCTCCGGCTTCCTGCTGGTGCTTGATGACGGCCGCTTTGCCCAGCTCCAGCCCGACCTCCCCCTGCCGGCGGCCAGTTCGATCAAGAGCCCGATCCTGCTGGTGGGCCTCGAAGACCTCGACAGCGGCAAGGTGCGCTGGAATGAACCCCTGCCCCTCACCAAGGAGGTGAAGGGGGAAGGGGCCGGCTGGATGGCCAACAAGCCGCTCGGCACCCGCTTTCCCTTCTTTGAGGCCGCCACCGAGATGATCCGGGTGAGCGACAACAGCGCCACCAACCTCTTGATCAAGCGCCTCGGCGGCAAGGAGGCCGTCAATGCCCGCTTCCAGGGCCTGGGCCTGGGGGCCACGACCCTCAACAACTGGCTGCCCGACCTCAACGGCAGCAACACCACCAGCGCCCGGGACCTGGCCCGCACCATCGCCCTGGTCGATACCGGCGAGAAACTCAGCCCCCGCGCCCGCGATCTTTACCGCGAGATCCTGGCCAAATCCAACACCAACACCCTGATTCCGATGGGCTTGCTCACGGGGCTCGGTAAGGGCAAGGAGGGCGCCGACCCCGACGACGACCTGCTGGCCGATGGAATCACCACCTACAACAAAACCGGCGATATCGGCATCGCCTACGCCGATGCGGCCCTGATCCAACTACCGAGCGGCCAGCGGGCGGTGGCCGCCTTCCTGGTGAAGGGACCGTTCAACGATCCCCGCTCGGCCGAGCTGATCCGCGCCATGGCCGCTACGGTGTCGCGCACCCTGGTGGTGCGTCCGTGAGCCCATCCTGCCCAGGCCGTGGGGCCCGCTTCGCCGGTGACCATGCCCGGGCTTTGCGCCCGGCCCTGGTTCCGGCCTTGGTAGCCCTTCTCGCTTCCTTCCTGGCACCGGCTCTGCCGGTGGCCGCCGAGGAGAAAGAGGCCCTCCCGGCCGCCCTGCCCCCACCCACCGCCTTGC
>DAIQNM010000261.1:0-3100 GCA_036788375.1 Cyanobium sp. CTOTU6536
GCGGCGGAGGCCAGGGCCGACCAGGTGCGCACCGCCGCGGTGGAGCGCCACAGCGAAGCCCTCGGCGCCCTCGACGACATCCGCCGCCATGGCGAGGACCACCGCCGCCAGTCGGAGGCCCTGGCCGCAGTGCAGGCCCGGGCCCAGCTGCTCAGTGGCGTGGCGGATCGCTGCCAGGGCAAGTTGCCTCCCTACATCTCGCTGCAGCGCTGGGTGCTGGCGGCTTACCTGGTCGAGATCTGCGACTACGCCAACCAGCGCCTCGACCTGATGACCTCCGCTCGCTACAAGCTGCGGCTCAGTGAAGCCGGCGGCCGAGGGGGCCGCAACGCCGGCCTCAATTTGTTGGTGCTCGATGCCTTCACCGGGGAGGAGCGGGAGGTCAACAGCCTCTCGGGTGGGGAAACCTTCCAGGCCTCCCTGGCTTTGGCCCTGGGTGTGGCCGACACGGTGCAGGCCCATTCCGGCGGCGTGCACCTCGATGCCCTGTTCGTGGATGAGGGCTTCGGCAGCCTCGACCCCGACAACCTCCAGCTGGCGATGGATGAGCTCGATCGCCTCCGTGAGGGGGGGCGGCTGATCGGCGTGATCAGTCATGTGGCGGCTCTACGGGAGCGCATCCGCAGCGGCATTGAGGTGATCGCCACCGACCAGGGCTCAACCCTGCGGGTGGGCACCACCGCGATGCCTTGACCGCCCCACAATGGCGTTGAATCCATGAACAACACCAGCAACCGCCAGCCCCGTTCCGTCGATGACCAGGCGGTGCTGGCCCGCCTCTCGGCGTTGGATCGCTACTTGCCGGTGTGGATCCTGCTGGCGATGGCGGCAGGCCTGTTACTGGGTCGCCAGTTTCCCGCCATTCAGGGGATTCTCGATGCCGTGAAGGTGGGACGCACCTCGTTGCCGATTGCGCTGGGGCTGTTGCTGATGATGTACCCGGTGCTGGCGAAGGTGCGCTACGAGGAGATGGGCGCGCTGGTGGGCGATCGGCGCCTGCTCAGCCTGGCCCTGCCGCTGGTCTGGGGGCTGGGTCCGGCGTTAATGGTGGCCTTGGCCTGGCTGTTGCTGCCCGGCCAGCCCGAATTCCGCACCGGGTTGATCCTGATCGGCCTGGCCCCCTGCATCGCCATGGTGCTGATCTGGATTGATCTGGCCCAGGGGGATCGGGAGGCGGCGGCCCTGCTGGTGGCGATCAATTCGATCGTGCAGGTCTTCGCCTATGCCCTGCTCGCCACCTTCTACCTCAAGCTGTTGCCGGCCTGGCTGGGGTTGCCCAGCCAGGAAGTGAGCATTGGCATGGACGAAATCGCCAGGGCGGTGCTGCTGTTCCTGGGGTTGCCGCTGCTGGCGGGCTACCTGACCCGGCGGATCGGTCTGCAGTGGAAGGGCCGCCGCTGGTACGAGCAGCGCTTCCTGCCCAGGATCAGCCCCCTGGCGCTCTACGGACTGCTGTTCACGATCGTGGTGATGTTTGCCCTGCAGGGCCAGGCGATCACCGCCGATCCGCTCACGGTGGCCCGGGTGGCGCTGCCGCTGCTGCTCTACTTCCTGATCATGTGGAGCGTGGCCTTCCTGCTGGGCCATCGCAGCGGCCTGGGCTACCCGCAAACGACCACCCTGGCCTTCACCGCCGCCGGCAACAACTTCGAACTGGCCATCGCCGTGGGCGTGAGTGTCTGGGGCGTGGACTCCCGCCAGGCCCTGGCCGGGGTGATCGGCCCCCTGATTGAGGTGCCCGTTCTGGTGGCCTTGGTTTATGTGTCGCTTTGGCTGCGCCGCTGCTTTAGGGCCAGGCCGGGGTTCGGAAGGCGGTGAGCGATTCAGGGCTTCCCTGTGAACGCCAGCAGCTGGGCGGCGGTGCCTGGGGCAATCGGTAACCCCGCAGGATTCAACAGACCCAGCTGGGCGAGTAACCCTGCTTGATCCCAGTAGATGTGCTCGTAGGCCACCTTGCCGTCGCGCACGCCAACGATCACCACCAAGGCCATCTCGACCCGACGGCCCGTGGGGGCCACCCCGGGCAGCAGGTGGCCGATGGGCTGGCTGTGGGTGAAACGAATCACCATTTCATCCACTAGCCGCTCACCATCCACCGTGCGCGAGATCGGAATGAACTCCACATCAGGTGGGAAGAATTGCCCGATCAGATGGGTGGCATAGAAACTCCTCACGCCCTCGGCCCCCTGGCCGCCGGTTCCCGAGCCCAGGTTGATCAGATGGGGGTCGTCCACCATCGTGGCCATGGTGGATTCAAGATCGGCAGCGATCTCGGCTTTCATGTGCGCTGCAAACAGCGCGGCAGCTGGGGCGATTTCGGCAGCCATGGGAGCAAAACAGAATGCCCAGCTTACTTTGGCGGCCGATGAATGCGGCGCCGAGTTGCAGAATGGAGAACGACCAGGCGAACCAAGAAGGCCTCAGTGATCTGCCGTTCAGCAACATTTGCTCCCATAGAATCACACGATTCCTAACAAGCGGGTCACGGTATGATGGGGGCTCTAACGATGATTGAAACGATCAGCATTGACCTCGCCGCTGTTGGCCTCCTTCGCTTGACCACGTCGAGGGCGAATCGTCGTTTTCCCTGTAGGGATCTGATCAACGCTGCTCCCTGTCCTCCGAGAGCTGGCTGAGCTGACCGGCATCGAGCGGCTGGAGCGGCCCGATGCCCAAGGGCCCCATCGCTTGCTGGTGTGCACTTTGCGGCATTCTGCCCTTCTTGTTGCCCAACCCAGCCCAGGCGCCTGGCCGGTGTGATCCACCCAACATGGCCGGCGCAACACGCATGGCTGCAATCCGGCCCTCCGTCGCCCAAGGTGGGGGGGTGAATCCTCAGGCCAGGCCATGAGCAACGCCAGCGACAGCAACGCCATCGGTTCGCAGCACCTCGATGGCCCGGTGAATCCGGCCGTTCAGCAGGTCCTCGATGCCATGGAGACCGCTGCCATCAACCCCGAGGACGCGCTGCAGATCAGCCTGGTGCTGCTCAATTTCGTCGAGGAATACCACCTCGACAGCCTGGAGGAACTGCTGGCCGAGGAGCAGACCGATGGCGTTGGCATCGCCGTTTGGGCCGCCGATAGCGCCCGTCTGAAGA
>DAIQNM010000261.1:3110-3612 GCA_036788375.1 Cyanobium sp. CTOTU6536
TCTGAAGACGGCCCGGGAGCTGTTGGAGGAGGTGCTCGGCGACGACGACGAGGCCGATGACGAGGCCGATGACGAGGACCTGGAAGCCGATGAAGGCGATGCCGAAGTCCCCTAGGCAGGTCGGCGAGACCCCCAGCCACCCAGCACCCAACCTTCGCGATCCTGCCTGCCATGCCCCTGCTCCAGCGTGAAAGCCCCTATCCCCACTGGGAGTTCAGCGATCCTGCCAGTGGTGACCTGCTGCGGCTGGTGCCGGAGCGGGGCGGCCTGATCAGCGGTTGGCGCTGCGCTGGCCAGGAGCTGCTTTACCTCGATCTTGAGCGCTTCCTCGACCCTGCCCAATCGGTGCGGGGTGGGGTGCCGGTGCTCTTCCCGATCACCGGCGGCCTGCCCGGCAACCAACTCACCCTGCCGCAGGGGGTGTTCAAGCTCGGCCAGCACGGCTTTGCCCGCCAGTTGCCCTGGCAGCTCGAGGCCCTTGACGATGGCCGGGGCGTCAAGC
>DAIQNM010000262.1:0-3604 GCA_036788375.1 Cyanobium sp. CTOTU6536
ACACCCCATCCCCCCGCTGGCAGCGGGTGAGGTTGTCGTAGCTCACATTGCGGGCACCGTTGGCGTTTGCCTTCGGCGACCAGATGTAGCCGCCATCCGTCTCCTGGCGGTAGGTCTGTTTGTGGTTGACCCACCAGTAGGAGGGCACGGATCCGGCGAGTGCTTCAGTCTTTGTAGCTGGGATGGGGTTGGCTGTCTTCAGTAGGTCCGTCTCGGCGGGATCACCCCCGCACTCCACCCCGAGGCTGCTCGCAGACCCCCTCCCGCCGGGGGATCAGATGCCAGTGCGCATGAAACACCGACTGCCCCGCCGCCTCGCCTGAGTTCAGCCCCCCTCTGGCGTTGAGCAAACCAGCTCAGCCGCTGATCGTCGCGTCTTGGGCCCCCAGCTCCTCCCGCCGCAGCTTCAGCAGCTCCACCACGGCGTTCCATTCCGGCTGGTGCAACGCCAACCCATCGGATCCATGCCGCCGCGGGATCACCAGGCTGTGCCCAGGCGTCACCGGGTAGGCATCGGCGCTGCACAGCGCCAGTTCGTTCTCCAGCAGCACCCGGCCGCTAACCTCCAACGCGCAGAACACACAACTGTCTTGGCGATGGGCGTAGCTGGTCTGCAGGCCGCGGAAGTCTGTGAAGCCCTCTTGCGTAGGCAAACAGCCATCGCGCTTGCCGGCATTGCGGCGGAAGCAGAGGGCCTTCAGGTTGCTGAGGTCGTCCGAGCCGCCCTGGTTCTCCTGGGCACGATGGGTCCATCTCCCGGGCTCGCTGGTGCGGGGTTTGCCAAGCAACAGCCCGCCCCGCAGCATTCGCAGCTGCCCTTGGCGCGGGTGAGCACCCGGTGTTTGATCGAGCGTCTGATCGGCGTGCGGTAGCGAATACAGCTCCGACTTGCGGATGGCCATGGGGACGGCTGGGCGGGCAGGGGCGTTGGGCGGGAGTCTGGCGCAGGCTCTGCCCGCGGCCACAGCCCTCAGCCCGCCGCTGCTACCGCCCGCTCACACCGCTCCAGCTCAGACTCCAGCAGCGCCAGGAGTTCTTCTCGCGAAGCCGGCAGGGGAAATGGACCTTCCTCGTAGCGCGCCTCCACAGCGAACACCTGCAGCGCTGCCAGCCGCGGATCCAGCGGCTGCTCCGCCAGGGCGGCCAGGTCCGTCAGGTTGTGCGTCCGCGGCGGTCGCCGGTCGGCCAGAACAAGCCAGACCTTGAGCAGCTTCTCCGCCGTCTGCTGGGCCGTGAAGCCCCAATCCTCTTCGGGGTAGGCCGCCTCCAGGCCGATGCGTAGCGTGCGCAGATGGCGGCGCACGATCGCCAGCAGCAGGGCCGCGTCCTCAGCCGGCGACATGCAACACCTTTCCCTCGCGGGCAACATCGCCGAACACATGCCAGCGCGAGCCACTCAGCCGCGCGGCGTCTGCGGAGCCGGCCACCACCAGATCCACACCTACCCCCAGGTAGCCCAGCGCCTCGGAAAAGCGCTGCCAGCAGGCCAGCTTCTCGGCTCCCGTGAGTTGCGGCTGGCGCACGATCACCGCAAGGTCCAGATCAGAATCCCCGCGCGCGCGCGAGCCGAAGGCCACCACAGCCTGCACCTCAGGGTCGGCGCACAGCCGCACCAAGGCCTTTGCACACCGCTGGGAGTCCAGTCCTGGCCCGAGATCCAGCTCCGGATCCAGGGGCTTTGGCGTGAGCCAGGGGATGGCTGGCGCCACGAACGGCGGGGCGGTGGACGGAGAGGCGACCATGGCCAAACGCTACCGCCACTCTTCCGGCCGAAAGGAGCACCCGTGCAACCTGCCGAGCCTCTCGGCCACCCCCGCCACGCTGGGATGCCGGGTTTACCGATGACTTTGCCGCGATCGGATCGTTTTCTCTTCAGCCTCACCGCGCCGCGATTGGCATCCGCCAGCCCGTGCCAAAGGATCGGGGGCTCACCTTCAAGGCCGGAGCCGCCTGGCGCCGTTTGAACTCCGCCCGCCGCAGCAGGGTCCATACCCGCCCCACCAGGGCCGGATCCGCC
Source organism: Cyanobium sp. CTOTU6536 (assembly GCA_036788375.1). Lineage (GTDB taxonomy): Bacteria > Cyanobacteriota > Cyanobacteriia > PCC-6307 > Cyanobiaceae > Cyanobium. The sequence continues at coordinate 2,018 of DAIQNM010000262.1, forward strand.
CCGGCGGCCACCAGCTGCTCCGGGCAGGCCAGCTTCTCCACCAGCGCCTTGAGAATCGGATCGAGCACGGCGTAATCGGGCAGCGAATCGCTGTCGCGCTGGTCGGGGCGGAGCTCGGCGCTGGGGGGCTTGCTGCGGATCGCTGCGCCGATCAGCTCCCCCTCGGCCGGCAGTCCCAGGGCGGCCCGGCACGGGCCTGAGGCGGGCGAATCGATCCACTCCGCCAGGGCGAAAACGGTGGTTTTGTAGAGGTCGCCGATCACCGCCAGGCCGCCATTCATGTCGCCGTAGAGGGTGCAGTAGCCCACCGCCAGCTCCGATTTGTTGCCGGTGGAAAGGAGCAGTTGGCCCTGCTGGTTGGCCAGGGCCATCAGCAGGGTGCCCCGCAGTCGCGATTGCAGATTTTCCGCTGTGACCCCCGATGGAGGGCCATCGAGGGCCGGGCTGAGGGCCCCATCGAAGGCCGCCATCAGCGGCGCAATCGGCACCGTGTCCAGCGCCAGGCCCAGCCTCGTCGCCAGATCGGCCGCATCGGTGAGGGAGCCCTCCGAGCTCCAGGGAGACGGCATCCGCAGCGCCCGCACCCGCTCGGCGCCGAGGGCGGCGCAGGCGATCACCGCCACCAGGGCCGAATCGATGCCGCCGCTTAGCCCGAGCAGGGCGCCCTGGAAGCCGCACTTGCGGGCGTAGTCGCCCACGCCCAGCACCAGGGCGCGCAGCAGCTGCTCGTTCGCCTCCGGTTCGGCCAGGGGCAGGGGGGAGGAAAGGGCTCCGGGAGGGGGGAAGACCGCGCCCTGATCAGCTGGAAAAGCTTGCGGCGCCCGAGATGCGGCGGACTCCGGCGGATCCTTGATCTCGGTGCTGCCCGGCGGGCCAACCGGATCCCACACCCTCAGATCCGCCGCCGACCACGCCTGCTGCAGCATCACCGCCCCGGCTGCATCCACCACAAAACCGGCCCCGTCGAACACCAGGTCGTCGTTGCCACCCACCTGGTTCACGTACACCACCGGCACCCCCAGCCGCGCCGCCGCCCGGGCCGCCAGGCGCCGCCGCACGGCCGGCTTGCCTTGGCCGAAGGGGGAGGCCGAGAGATTGAGCAGCAGGTCAATCTGCAGGGGTTGCAGGTCTGCGATCGGGTCGGCCCCGGCCCATCGCTGGCCCTGGCTGGTGTCTTCCACCCAGAGGTCCTCGCAGATGGTCAGTCCTAGCCGCCAGCGGCGGCCGCCCCGTTGCAGCTCCAGCACCGCCGCTTCCTGGCCGGGGCGGAAGTAGCGGCGTTCGTCGAAAACGTCGTAGCTCGGCAGCAGCCGTTTGCGGGCCACCCCATGCCAGCCGCCGCTCTCAACCAGGGCCAGGGCGTTGTGCAGGGCGGGCAGATCAGCCGACGCCACCGGTTCGGCCATGCCCACCAGCAGGCTCAGCCCGGCGGGCAGTTCGGCCGCCAGGCGATCGAGGCTGCGCCGCTGCTCCTCCAGCAGGGCCGGCCGCAGCAGCAGGTCGCGGGGGGGATAGCCCCAAAGCGAGAGCTCCGGGGTGAGCACCAGCCGGGCCCCGGCCCCGGCGGCCTGGCGGCAGGCGTTCAGG
>DAIQNM010000263.1:0-3597 GCA_036788375.1 Cyanobium sp. CTOTU6536
TTCCAGTGCTGCGCCTTCGACCACTCGGCCACCTCTCCAGGGGCAAAATGGGGCAGATGCAAACTTAGCAGCCCGTGTCCCACACCTCCACCATCACGATGGAAGCGAACCCTCCGCCCAGCCACACCATCACCGTGCATTGGCGCCAAGAGGGCCGGGTGATTTGCCACCAGGTTCCCGAAGGCGCCTACATCCTGCGCAGTTTCGAGGAGCAGGGCGACCCCTTGCCTTTCAGTTGCCGCAATGGCTGCTGCACCGCCTGCGCCGTGCGGGTGCTGGCCGGCAGCATCGACCAGCACGAAGCCCTCGGGCTCTCACGGGAGCTGCGCACCCGGGGCTACGGGCTCCTCTGTGTGGCCCGGGCTACCGGTCCCCTGGAAGTGGAGACCCAGGACGAAGATGAGGTGTACGAGCTCCAGTTCGGCCAACACTTCGGACGGGGCCGGATCCGGCCCGGTATCCCCCTCGACGACGAATGACCTCCACCCCGCTTCGCCTGTCCGACGCCGCTGCCCAGGAGAGCGGCCTCAGCGACGCCGACCTTGAGCGCCTGCTCGACCTGGCCCGACGGGCCGCCCAAGCCGGCGCCCGTCCCCTTCGGGAGATGTTCCGCCAGGAGATCCGCATCAAGCTCAAGGGGAGCGCCGGCAACCTGGTCACCGAAGCCGACCACGCCGCCGAAGAGGCCGTGCTCGAACTGCTGGCGGATGAAACCCCCGAATTTGGCGTGCTTGCTGAGGAGAGCGGACGGCGCGCTGGCCTGGGGGACCTGGAGTGGTGCGTGGATCCCCTCGATGGCACCACCAACTACGCCCATGGTTTCCCCTTCTTCGGCACCTCGGTGGGTCTGACCTGGCGCGGCAGGCCCCTATTGGGCGCCTTTGCCATGCCGGCCATGGAGCAGGTGTTCTGGGCCGCTCCGGGCCAAGGCGCCTGGTGCAATGGCGAGCGGATCCAGGTGACCGACTGCGCCCACGTGGCCGATGCCCTGCTGGGCACCGGCTTTGCCTACGACCGGATCGAGCGGCGCGACAACAATTACGCCGAGTTCGCCTGGTTCACCCACCGCAGCCATGGCGTGCGGCGGGCCGGTGCGGCAGCGGCAGACCTTGCCTATGTGGCCGCCGGCCGCCTGGATGGCTACTGGGAAAGGGGACTCTCGCCCTGGGACCTGGCGGCGGGTCTGGTGCTGGTGGAGCAGGCTGGTGGGGTGGTCAGTGCCTACGACGGCGGGCCGCTCGACCTGGCCCGGGGTCGGGTTTTGGCCTGTGGACCCAGACTCCACACCGAGATGGTGGCCGAGCTGGCCCGTTGCAGGCCGCTCACCGGTTCGAGTTTCGGAGCCCCAGAACTCGACGGCGTCACTCCATAGGATCGGCCCACCGACCCATCCCCCATGGCCCTCCAACCCGCTGCAGGCGCCCGGGATCTCAATCCCGGCGCGGTGGAGAGCAACCGGCGGATCGCCGAACTTCTGGCCGCTGTCTACCGGCTTTGGGGCTACCAGGAGGTGGCTCCACCCTCGATTGAACGGCTCGATTCCCTCGAAGCAGGTGGCGCCATCCATCGGCGCGAAATCGTGCGGTTGGCCACCGATGACCCCCTGGGGTTGAGGCCTGAGCTCACCGCACCGATCGCCCGGGCCGCCTCCACCCGGATGTTGGCCCGCCCCAGGCCCCTGCGCTTGTGGGCCTGCGGCACCACCTATCGCACCTACGTGGGGGATGGGGGCGGCCAACGGATCAGCGAGGAGCTCCAGAGCGGCGTGGAGCTGCTGGGTCATTCCTCCGCAGCCGCCGACACCGAACTGCTGCACCTGCTGTTGGCGGCGGTGGCCACCCTGGGCCTGAGACCAGAGCACCAACCCACCCTGCTGGTGGGCCACCACGGCCTGCTCAATGCCCTGTTGGCACCCCTTCCCCTGGCAGAACGGCGAACCATCCGCGAGGCCCTCACCGCCTACAACCCCCTGGCCCTGGAGTCGATTCCCCTATCGGAGGGCGATCGTGAGCGCTATCGGCGCCTGCTGGAGCTGCGCGGTGAGCCCAGCAGGGTGCTGGTGGAATTAGAGCAATGGCTTGGTGCGGTGCCCCTGCTCCAAACCCTCGCCGCCACGCTGGCCAGCCTGGCCCCTGCAGCGGCGGCCCAGGGCGTTCGCCTGCAGCTCGACCCCACCTTCCAGCCCCATTTCGACCTCTACGACGGCCTAGTGTTCCGCCTGGTCTGCCAGGGCCGTGAGGCCCCGGTGGCGATCGCCAACGGGGGCCGCTACGACGCCCTGGTGGGACGGTTCGACCGCGATCAAGCCCGGGCTGCCGGCACCGGATTTGGCTTTGCCATTGAAGCCATCCGTGAACTGCTGGAGGCCACTGGAGCGCTGGCGACCCCACCCAGCCCCTGGCTGGTCGCCGCAGGGGCATCAGTGGGCTCCGATCGGGCCATTGCCCGCCTGGCGGAGCTGCATCGCCAGGGCGAGGTGGCCGAACTCTGCCTCCAACCCTGTGGCAGCCGGGAGGAAGCGACAGCCATCGCCCAGGAACGCGGCTGCCGGGGCGTCGTTTGGCTGGAGCCTGGCCCTGCCTAGGATCCGGGCCTGCGCTTTTCTCCTGCATGGCCCACACGATCGTGACCGACGTCTGCGAAGGCGTAGCCGACTGCGTGGATGCCTGTCCGGTGGCCTGCATCCATCCCGGCAGCGGCGCCAACAGCAAAGGCACCGCCTTCTACTGGATCGATTTCGACACCTGCATCGACTGCGGCATCTGCCTACAGGTCTGTCCGGTGGCCGGGGCGATCCTGCCGGAGGAGAGACCGGAGCTGCAGCGGGCCGCGTAACCAGGGCGCGGTCTGCGCCCGTTTGCTGGGATGCGCCCGTTTGCTGGGCTGAGCTCAGCTGGGCTGCTGCCAGCGGTGCGGAGACCCCACCCTTGCGCTGGTTGAGCAGCAGGGGGTGGCCCTTCTAACCTCAGCGGCAGTGACACAAGGCTGCCATGGCGGTGCTGGAAGAACAGGGTCAGATCCAGATCCACACCGAAAACATCTTTCCCATCATCAAAAAGGCCGTCTACAGCGGCCATGAAGTCTTCCTTCGCGAACTGGTCAGCAACGGCGTTGATGCGATCAGCAAACGCCGCATGGCGGCCATGGCCGGCGATTGCAGTGAAGGGTCGGAAGGTCGCATTTCGATTCGGATCGACCGCGAGGCGAAGACCCTCACCATCTCCGACAACGGCATCGGCATGGATGCCGATGAGGTGAAGCGCTATATCAACCAGGTGGCCTTCTCCAGCGCTGAAGACTTCCTGGAGAAATACAAACAGGAAAGTGATGCCATCATCGGCCACTTTGGCCTCGGCTTCTACTCCAGTTTCATGGTCGCCGCCAAGGTCGAGCTGGTTAGTCTGAGCGCCCGCGCCGGCAGCGAGGCGGTGCGTTGGAGCTGCGATGGCTCACCGCGGTTCAGCCTGGAGGCCGCCGAGCGCCCAGAACCCGGCACCGATGTGATCCTCCACCTGATGGAGGAGGAGCTGGAGTATCTCGAACCCTCCCGCATCCGCACCCTGATCACCACCTACTGCGACTTCCTGCAGGTCGATG
>DAIQNM010000264.1:0-3586 GCA_036788375.1 Cyanobium sp. CTOTU6536
GTGGCGAAGTTGTCGTCGAGCAGCACGATGTCGGCGGCCTCGCGGGCCACATCGGTGCCGCTACGGCCCATGGCCAGGCCCACATCGGCAGCCCGAAGGGCCGGCGCATCGTTGACTCCGTCGCCAGTGACAGCCACCACTTCCCCCAGGGCCCGGTAGGCCAGCACCAACCGCAGCTTCTGCTCCGGCGCCATGCGGGCAAACACAAGCCGGTGGCGGTACTTGAGCAGCTGGCGCAGCTGCAGATCGCTGATGCCGATCAGGGTGGACCCTTCAATCACCCGCACCGGATCAAAGCCGCGGGGTTCGACCTCCGCCACCAGATCAGCCTCCCGATGCCCGGTGGCGCCAAAGGGCCTGGGCGGGTGGGAGGGTTGCTGCGGTTCGAGCAGACCGATCTGGCGGGCAATCGCCTCGGCGGTGAGGCCGTAGTCACCGGTCACCATCGTGACCCGGATGCCGGCCTCGCGGCAGCGCCGCAAAGCCGCGGGCACCTCGGGCCGGGGCGGATCGTAGAGACCGATCAGCCCCACCAACACCAGGTTGTTCTCCAGCGCCAGGGCCGCCGGAGACAGCCCCTGCGCCGCTGCGGCGGCCCGATCCCCGCCCCCAGCTGCAGCCAGCGCAACCGCAGCGGCGAAAAGCGGCCGCAGCGCCACCGCCAGCACCCGCTGTCCCCGCAGGGCCATGGCGTCATTGGCGTCCACCACCCGCTGGCGGGCGTCGCGCCCCAAGGGGATCGCTCCGCTGGGCCCCAACTGGTGGGTGCAGTGGGCCAGCACCTCCAGGGGGGCCCCCTTGGTGAGCACCACCGATTGGCCGCTGCCGCCGGCCCGCTCCCCAGCCACCTCGGCGGGCAGCTCCCCTGGCCAGCGCACCACCACGCTCATGCGACGGCGATGGGAATCAAAGGGGATCTCATCAAGCCGGGGGTGCCGCCCTTGCTCCTGGCGGGGATCCAATCCCGCGGCGCTCGCCGCCTCCAACAGGGCCGTTTCGGTGGGATCCCCCCCGGCGTCGGCACCATCCAGGCGCACATTGCTGCACAAAGTGGCGGCCAACAGCAACAGCCGGCCGGCCGTGGCCGTGGCCAACGGTTGCCAGGTCTGCTCCACCGCCATGTGGCCCGCGGTGAGGGTGCCGGTCTTGTCGCAGCAGATCACACTGACCGATCCCAGGGTCTCCACCGCCGAGAGCCGCCGCACCAGGGCGCGGCTGCGGGCCATCCGCTGCACGCTCAGGGCGAGGGCCAGGGTCACCGTGGGCAGCAACCCCTCGGGCACATTGGCCACGATGATCCCCACCGCAAACACCAGGCTTTCCAGCGGTGCGAGCCCGACAAACAGGAAACTGAGCACGAAGGCCAGCAGCCCCATCGACACCGCCACGGTGCTGATGGTGTGCACGATCCGCGCCACCTGCAGCTCCAGGGTGCTGGCGCTGCGGCGGGTGCCGGCGGTGAGGTGGGCCACCTGGCCAAACTCGGTCTCGGCGCCGGTGGCATACACGAAGGCCTCGGCCCGGCCCGATGCCACCGTGGTGCCCGCCAACAGCAGGTTGGTGCGTTCACTGCCGGCAAGGGCGGGAGCCGCCGCAGCAAAGGGCAAGGCTTCGGCCTGGCGGGCCACCGGCAGGGATTCGCCGGTGAGGGAGGCCAGATCCACGCTCAAGCCATGGGCCAGGGTGATGCGGCAGTCGGCCGGGATCCGGTCCCCCTCCTCCAGCGCCACCCGGTCGCCTGCCACCAGCTGGTCGGCCGCCAGCCGCCGCAGCACCCCATCGCGCCACACCTGCACCTGGCGGGGCAGGGAGCGGCTGAGGGCCTCCAGGGCCCGCTCCGCCTGGAACTCCTGCCAGAAGGAAAACAAACCGTTGATCAAGACCACCGACCAGATCGCCCAACCCAGCTGCGGCGTGCCGGAGGCGAAGGCCAGGCCGCCGGCGATCCAGAGCAGCAGGGCCATGAAGTGACCCATCTGGTCGAGCAGGCGCAGCACCAGGGGCCGGCGCCGCAGGGGTGGCAAGCGATTGGGGCCAAAGCGCTCCAGCCGCAGGGCGGCCTCCGCCTGGCTGAGGCCCTGGGGCCCGCTGCCTAGGGCCGTGATCAGGTCGGTGGGTTCGAGACACCAGATCGGCTGGGAGGCTGAAATCTGCACCGGGGCCCACCGCCAACAACAAGCTCAGGTTGGGCACAGCAGCCGGGCCTGGGCAAGCAGCTGCAGCACGGCCGCATCATCGAGCTGCTCGAAGCGCTCGTACCACAGCCCCACCGACTCCAAGCGCCGCACCACCGCCAGGACCACCAGTCGCTGCACCAGAAACTCGAAATCCGGTAGCACCTGCTCGTCCATCAGCGGCACCGCCAAGGTGAGGGAGGCCGGTTCCACCAGCCGCAGGGAAAGCAAGGCAGCGCGGGCGGTGAGGGCGGTGGCGATGCCGTCGTCCACCACCACCAAATGGAGCCCCCGCAGGGCGGCGGCTTCGGGGTCGCCATAGAGCTGCTGACGGCGCAGCAGTTCCCTCCGCTGGGCCCGCACCAGGGCCCGCCGGTCGTGGGTGCTGAGTTGGGATCCCTCTCCGCGGGGGGGCGCCCAGAGCACCACATCGCCGGGGGCCACGGCACCGATCGCCACCTCCGGCCAGGCCGGATCCGCCAGCTTCCTCACCGCCCAGGGCAGCAGCGGCAGCCGGAGCTCATGGGCCATCGGCTCGGCTACCGCCACCCCGCCCCGCGGCAGTCCGATCAGCACCGTTTGCTCCATGCCCCGGAGGTCGGCGCATTGGTGGGCCAGGGCCAGGCCCGCTTCGCGTCGATCGTGCCAGAGGGGTGGCAGCTGCTCCATGGTGCAGCGCAGGGGCGGAGGCCCCCCCATGCTGAAAAGGTTTTGGGGGGCCGAAGCAGCTGGCTAGACGAGATCGTGATTCAGAAGTGCGTCGAGATCGTTGGGCAATGAGTAGGGCCCCGACAGGCCAATAGGCGGTTTCTCCAGCAGGCTCCCGCAGACACTGCGCTGGATCAAAACCATGCCCGTGCACTGCTTCTGTATCCATCAAAATCCCATGGCCCTGAAGGACATCCTTGTCCTTGCGTTCGCCGATCGTCGGGGGTGCTGCGGGGGCATTCGTTGATGGGAGTCGCGTTGCCCGTGGGTTGCGGGGTCACGCCCTTCCGCTATGGAGCCGCCAACCCCTCCCGGACTCGCTCGGTCTCGCCGAAGAGGGCGGCCTGGGCATCACTGAGCCGGCCGGCCCGGTGCAGCACGGCCGTGATCCTGGCGATCTGCAGCACGGCGTGGCAGCGATAGCCCGCAGCCTCCAGGCGACGGCGAGGGCAGGTTTCGGCCTGGCCGCCATGGTCGATGAAGACCACCACATCGTTGACAACCAAACCCGAACTCTCCAGCTTGGCGATCCCATCCAGCACGCTGCCACCGGTAATCAGAATGTCATCGACCACCGCCACCGTGTCGCCCTCCTCGAAATCCCCCTCGATCAAGCGGCGGGCTCCATGGGCCTTCACCTCCTTGCGGGGATAGATCAGAGGTTTATGGAGCTGAAGGGAAAGACCGGTGGCTGTGGGCAGGGC
>DAIQNM010000265.1:0-3550 GCA_036788375.1 Cyanobium sp. CTOTU6536
CCCGGCGATTCCTGGTGGCATCACCCCGAGGCGCCCCACGTGCTGGAGCCCAACGCCCCCACCGACAGCCATCCCTACCCGTTGGAATTGGACCTCCCCAGCTGGACCATCGCCGCCGACATTGATCTGCGCACCTGGCTCTATGGCTTTGGCGAGGGGATCAGGGTTGAGTCGCCCTCCGCTCTGCGGGAGGAGCTGGTGACCCGTTGCCGGGCCATGCTCGCGGCCCATGGGGAGGCCGGCCAGGCAGCCACAGCCCCCGGGGGTGCGGCTGCTGCTGAGGCGGAGAGGCCAGCGAGCCGGCATCGCCAGGAGGAGGATCCGCCGCCGCGGGCGCCCTTCCCTAACCGCCTGCGGCGGGGGTGATGGCGGCTGCCCAGCGGCAGGAGTCCATGCGGATCCCGCATCCCCCGGCATCAAGGGCAAGTTTCAGGGTCTGAACCCTGGTATGCCAGGGAGAGCTCCATCGCATCCATGGCTCTCCGCCACCAACCACTTCCGTTGCCGCAGCTGCTGCCTGCCGGTGCCAAGGGCTTTGCGGTGCTTGATCTGGAGACCACCGGCACCGGTCAGCTTTGCCGCATCGTCGAGATCGCCCTGCTTCTGCTCTCGTCCCAGGGGGAGATCGAGCAGGAGTGGAGCACGGTGATCAACCCCGGCGTGCCGATCCCCAATGCCGCCGTGCATGGCATCGACGAGCGCCTGGCTGCAGCCGCGCCCAGCTTCCCAGCGGTGGCGTCAACCCTGGCCACCCTGCTGGAGGGGCGGGTGCTGGTGGCCCACAACCTTGATCGGGGCTGTTTGCCTGGGCAAATCCGTGGGCCGATCCTGCGGCACCACTTCTGGGAGGCCAGCGAGGCCATGCCAGAGCTGGTGCTCGACCTGGGCGATGGCATTGACACCATGCCCAACCCCTTCATCAGCCTGGACAAACTCTGCGCCGCCCGCGGCATCAACCTCTCCAGCGATGACGCCACTGGTTGCGGAGAACAGCCCTGCGCTCGGCGATACCCGGGCCCTGGCCGCCCTGCTGCGTCACGGCCTGACCCACCTGCATCCTTCCCGGGCGCCGGTGCGGGTGGCAGGGATCAGCGACTCGAGCCTTGAGCCACCGGCCTTACTGCCGCGGAGCAGCACCAGCCGGAAGGGTCTTCAGCAGAGCCACGACTGGATCGACACCACCGTCACCATTCCCGCCGCCGGCGGCACGATCGCCCTGCTCGGCGAGGACGCCCACGGCTGGGACTTCAAGGTGCAGAAGGCGCTGGTGCACGCCACCAGCCTTGGCCTGGTCCCTATCGCCTTCGAGCCGGACACGCCGGCTGATGTGCTGGTGGTAATCAGCAAGGTGTTTCAGGAGGCCCGCTCAGGAGCGGAGCTTGCCGCCAAGCGCTGGGGGGTGGGGTGAGGCGGAGATTCCTCCAGCGCCAGGCGCGAAGGGATTTGGGCTTCCCCCGTAACGACCAACGCCAACAAGGCCAGCACGGCCACGGACCGAATTCACTTGGCGATCATGACTATTATGGTCACAGCCACGTGAGATGCATGCAGAGCTGGCCGATCCATGAAGCCAAGGCCCGCCTCTCCGAGCTGGTGAAGCGTGCCCAACAGCAGCCGCAGCAGCTCACCTCCCACGGTGAGCCCGTGGCCGTGGTGCTCTCGGCAGAGGCGTACCACCGCCAGCAGCACGACGGCGAATCGCTGGTGTCGTTCATCCGCCGCTCGCCCCTGGTGGGAGCCGATGAGCTGGATCTGGAACGCAGCCCTGACCTCAGCAGGGATCTGGAGCTTTGAGGGACTCCCGGCAGGCGATGGGCGATGGCTATCTGATTGACACGAACGTGATCTCGGAGTTGCGGCGCCGTGAGCCGGAACCAAAGGTGGTGCAGTGGTTCGAAAGGCGGCCGGCGGGCCAGCTCTTCCTGAGCGTGCTGAGCGTGGGCGAGATCCGGCGCGGTGTGGAGAAGCTGGAGGCGGGAGAACGGCAACAAGCACTGCGCAGCTGGCTGGAACAGGAGCTGCCGGCCTTCTTTGCAGGCCGGGTGCTGCCGGTCGATGGGGCGGTGGCCCACCGCTGGGGCAGGCTGCTGGCCGAGATGGGGAGGCCCCTGCCGGCGATCGACAGCCTGCTGGCAGCGACCGCCCTGGAGCACAAGCTGGTGCTGGCCACCCGCAATCTCAAAGATGTGGTGGGCCTGCCTGTGGCGGTGGCCAACCCCTGGGATCCGGAAGCAGAGGAGATGGGACGTTTTCAGTGACCACATCGTTACTCTCTCCAGTTATCCGAGCAGCCCACTCACTCCTCGTCAGCAGCCCCCAGGGGGATGAGCTGGATCTGCTTGCGGCCCAGCTTGATCTCGAACTCATCGCCGGGTTTCAGGCCCAGCTGGGCGGTGTAGGCCTTGCCCACCATCAGGTTGCCGTTGAACTGGATCTTGGTCGCGTAGCTGAGGCTGCGACCAGGCTTCCCCTTGACGCCACTGCTGCCGGCACCGAAGTGCATGCCCTTGGCTTCCAGCAGGGCCTCGTAGAAGGCGGTGAAGTTGAGGCGCTCGCTGCCGTCCTTCTTGGTGCTGACATAGCCGGCGGAGCGAACCAGATCAGACTTGGAGACATCGCCGAGTTCCTTGACCTGAGCGAGCAGTTCGGTTCCGGTGAGCATGGTGTGGAGGTTGGGATGGTGGACTAAATCTAATTGCCATCTGCCATGGCGTAGGAACCACGACAACCTCTTCCTAGGAGTTGATCACAGCGATGCCGGCAAGAAGGCGTCCGGGGCTGTTGAGACTTCCGGCGGTGCCAGCCATTCCGCCAGCTTGGTGTAGCGCCTGCGGCCCAGGTGGTTCTTCACGGCCATCGCCAGGGCTTTCTTTTGCCCCACCAGCACCACCAGCTGCTTGCCGCGGGTCAGGCCCGTGTAGACGAGATTGCGCTGCAGCATCGCGTAGTGCTGAGTGAGCAGGGGGATCACCACAGCCGGGTATTCGCTGCCCTGGCTCTTGTGGATCGTGCAGGCATAGGCCGGCACCAGGTGATCGAGTTCCCCCCAGCCGTAGACCACCACCCGGCTGCCGTGAACCCCGGCCTCACTGGTGGGGAACAGCACTCCCAGCTCACTGTTATCGGCATCGATGGCATCGATGGTGCCGACATCACCGTTGAACACCTCCTTCTCGTAGTCGTTGGCGATCTGCATCACCTTGTCGCCCGGCGCAAACCGCCAGCCGAAACGCTCCACCTGCTCGGTGGGGTCGGGATTGAGCAGCTTCTGCAGTTCGATGTTGAGCGAGCGCGACCCACAGCCACCGCGGGCCATGGGGCAGAGCACCTGCACCTGGCCGATTGGATCAAAGCCAAAGCGGGCCGGGATCCGCTCACCCACCACCTTGAGGATCAGGGCCACCGCCTGCTCCGGCGTCTCGGCGGGCAGGAAATAAAAATCAGTGGTGTCACCCTCGCTGGGCGGGCGCAGATCAGGGATCGTGCCGGCGTTGATGGCGTGGGCGGTGGTGATGATCCGGCTGGAGGCCGCCTGGCGGAACACCTCCGT
>DAIQNM010000266.1:0-3477 GCA_036788375.1 Cyanobium sp. CTOTU6536
CCGTAGAGGAAGCCACTGGCCTGAAGTTCGGCCACCACCAGGTCGCCTTGGCGCACCAGGCTCACTTCCTGCAGGTTGGTGCGGCCGTGGGCGCGGCGGCTGCCGGCCCGCATGAACGCGCTGAAATCGTGCTCGCCCAGCAGTTGCTGCAGGACCTCGGCCATCAATCCCTCGTCCAGTCGCAACTGGTAGCGGTGCCAGCTCCAGGGGGCCAGGAAAAGGTTGGGGGTGCGGCCGTTGTAGATCGTGTACCGGTAGCGCCGGTATTGGGCCGAGAAGCAGGCGTGCCAATCGGGCGGAACGGCGGCCGCTGCCCTCACCCGCACGGTTGGGGGCAAGCGGCCGTTTAGGGCCCGGGCCCAGCGCTGCGGAGGAATCGGGCCTGTGGCATCGAAATGCACAACCTGGCCGGAGGCATGCACCCCGGTGTCGGTGCGTCCTGCCGCCACGGCATGGATGGGGCGATGGGGATCAAGGCCCCCAATCGCCTCTTCGAGGGTCTGTTGCACACTGCCCAGCCGACTCTGGCGCTGCCAGCCATAAAAAGCTGAGCCGTCGTATTGGAGGCACAGGGCAATCCGGGAAGGGCGCGTCGATCGATCAGCGATCGATCCGGTGCCGGCGACGGGGGATTGGTTGGTCAGGATGGAGCCGGGGTTCAGACCAACTCGATGATCGCCATCTCGGCGTTGTCACCCCGGCGACGCACCGTGCGGATGATGCGGGTGTAGCCACCTTGGCGTTCGCCGTAGCGATCCTGGGCCTTATCGAACAGGGCGTGGACGAGCTGCTTGTCGTAGATGTAGCCGATGGCACGGCGGCGGGACGACAGGCTGCCCTCCTTGGCCAGGGTGATCATGCGCTCGGCCTCATCGCGGAGGGCCTTGGCACGGGCCTTGGTGGTGGTGACCCGCCCTTCGCGGATCAGCTGGGTGGTGAGGCCCCGCAGCAGGGCCTTGCGTTGGTCGGCGGGGCGTCCCAGAAGGGGGACTCGGCACTGGTGTCGCATGGTCGGAAACGGGGGCGTGACGCTTTGGTGGAAGGAAGCGCCGATCAGGCGCTGGTGCGGCTCTGGGGCAGGGAGATGCCGATGCGCTCAAGGGCTTCAATCACTTCGTCGGCCGACTTGGAGCCGAAGTTCTTGATTTCGAGCAGATCTTCGTAGCTGAAGCCCATCAGGTCGGAGACGGAGTTGACCTGGGCCCGCTTCAAGCAGTTGTAGGCCCGCACCGAGAGGTTGAGTTCCTCCAGGGGGATCTGGGCCTCAGCCGAGGGCTGGGGCTCAAGACCGGGCTCCTCGACCATGGTGAGGGTGGCCAAGGGCTGGAGCAGACCGATCAGCTGGTTGGCCGCCTGGGCCATGGCATCGTCGGGGGTGATGCTGCCGTTGGTCTCGATTTCGAGGCGGAGTCGCTCGCGGGCCGAGCCCCCTTCACCCACGGCCGTTTCGTCGACGCTGTAGTTGACCCGGCGCACCGGCATGAAGACCGCATCGATCTGGAGCAGGTCGATGGCGCTGGTGTCTTCGTTGTGGCGATCGACGGGGCGGTAGCCGGTACCCCGCTCCACATGCACCTCGAGCTCCAGACTGTGGCCTTCGGCGACGGTGGCGATCAGCCGATCGGCATCAATCACCTGCACTTGGGAGGAGAACTGAAGATCGGAGGCGGTCACGGTGGCGGGACCATTGACCACCAAGCGGCCGATCTCCAGTTCGCGGCTGCGGCTGGTGACTGGGACCGACTTGCAATTCAGCAGGATGTCGAGCACGTCCTCTCGGACGCCCGGCACGGTGGCGTATTCGTGGTTGACGCCGGAAATGCGCACCGCCGTGATGGCGCTGCCCTCAAGCCCGCCGATCAGCACGCGGCGCAGGGAGTTGCCAAGGGTTGTCGCCTGGCCCCGGTCGAGGGGGCCAATCACGAAAACCCCGGTCAGGGAGCGGTCAGCGGCAACCTGGTGGTCGACCCGATCGATCTGGTACTGCAGCACGGTCTGTGGGTACGGAGGGTTGGACGGGAAGGGAGCCGATCAGACGCGGCGGCGCTTGGGCCGGCGGCAACCGTTGTGGGGGAGGGGGGTCACATCCCTGATCAGGGTGATTTCAAGACCCGCCACTTGAAGGGCACGGATAGCGGTCTCACGGCCAGAGCCGGGCCCCCTCACCAGCACCTCGATTTGGCGCATGCCCTGCTCAAGGGCGCGACGGGCGGCCGCTTCGGCGGCGGTCTGCGCGGCAAAGGGAGTTCCCTTGCGGGCTCCCTTGAAGCCGCTCGCTCCAGCCGAGGACCAACTGATCACTTCGCCGGCCGTGTCGGTGATCGACACGATCGTGTTGTTGAAGGTGCTCTGGATGTGGGCCACGCCGTTGGGGACGTTGCGTTTGGCCTTCTTGGGGCCTGATTTCTTGGCTGGCTTCGCCATGGAGAAAGCCCTGCAGAGGCAGGGAGGTGATCGGGGAACTGGGGGGAGCCCTGGTGACGCCTTGGCGGCGGCAGGGCTGGGGCGTAGGCGAAGGCCTTACTTTTTCTTGCCGGCCACGGTCTTGCGGGCGCCGCGGCGGGTGCGGGCATTGGTGCGGGTGCGTTGACCACGCACGGGCAGGCCCATGCGGTGCCGGCGTCCCCGGACACAGCCGATGTCCTGAAGGCGCTTGAGGGCCATGCCCTCCTCGCGCCTCAGGTCACCCTCAAGGGTGAAGGAGTCGGCGGCGCCGCGCAGTTTCTGCACGTCGCCGTCGCTGAGGTCCTTCACCCGGATGTCGGGGCTGACCCCCGCCTTGGCGAGGATCTTGCGGGACCGGGTGAGCCCGATGCCATACACGTAGGTGAGAGAAATCTCGACCCTCTTGTCGCGAGGGATGTCGACACCGGCAATCCGAGCCACGTCAGGAAGCGTTCAAAGGAGTGGGGGGTGACCCCACACCGGTCGTCGTCACAAGTGACGCTGACCGGTGGGGTCGGTGGAAGCCCCCGGAGGCGGGGGCACTAATCAGGCCAGGCTCAGCCCTGGCGTTGTTTGTGCTTGGGGTTGGTGCAGATGACCATCACCCGTCCGTGGCGACGAATCACCCGGCATTTGTCGCACATTTTCTTGACTGAGGCACGCACCTTCATGGGCGTTGTGCTCTCCGAATTTGCAAACAGGCACCCTATCACATCAGTCAACCAGGAGGGAGCCAAGGCGCTCCTCAATGGCCTCGATACTGCCGGAGGCGTCGAGGCGGGCCAGCAGGCCCAGGTCTTCGTAGTGCTGGATTAAGGGGGCGGTCTGCTGTTCGTAGACCACCAGCCGGTTGCGGATCACGGCCTCGTTGTCGTCGGCCCGACCCCGGCTGAGCAGGCGCTGAATCAGCACGGCTGGGTCGAGTTCCATCAGGACCACCAGTTCAATGGCCTGATCCAGCTCCCGCAGCAGGCTGTCGAGGGCTTCGGCCTGGACCAGATTGCGGGGGAAGCCATCCAGCAGCCAGCCGCC
>DAIQNM010000267.1:0-3467 GCA_036788375.1 Cyanobium sp. CTOTU6536
GGGTCTTAGCCTGCGTTAGCGAAACCGCGCCCGACCCATGGCCGAAACGCCCTCCAGCACCAGCGAAGCGGCGGCAGCGCCGGCGGAGGCCGCCCCGACGGCTGCTGCGGTGGCGGCTCCGGCAGCAAAAGCACCGGCGGCGGTGGCCCTCAAAAAGGGCGCCTTGGTGCGTCTCAACCTGGCGGCCTATCAGCGCAGCCTGGAGGCCCAGGCGAGCGATCCGCTGCCTCCGGCCTACGTGCTGGAAGGCCCCGGCGAGATCCTGGCCCTCAAAGGGGACTACGCCCAACTGCGCTGGCGCCGCCCCGTGCCGGATGTGTGGCTGCGCCTCGACCAGCTGGAAGCCTGGAGCGAGGGCTGAATCCAGCCCCGCTGCCGGCGGGGGCGTTCAGATCTCCAGCCGTCGGCGCTCTTCCTGGAGCCGCTGGCGACGCCGCTTCGCTTCCCGCAGCATCTCGCGGCCGTCGTGAAGGTAGCTGTCCACATAGCCGAGGGTGTAGCGCTCCAGCTCGGTGAGGGCATCCTCCACCTGGCCGAGGCAGTGGTACACACTCAGGCCAAAGCCGCGGGCCGCCTCCGGACAGGCCAGGGAGCGATAGAGCGTTTCGGCCTTGGCCAGCCGCTGGCGGCTCTGCTCCAGGAACGTGCAGAAGGCCGCCATGAGCTCGTCGTCGTAGGGATCGTCGGAGAGGGCCCTGAAGGCCGCCGGGAAGGGATTGATCACCTGGCCCAGCAGCCGATCGAGCGGGGCATAGACCCGCAGCAGCCACTCGCGCAGCTCTTCGCCTGAGGTCGCCACGGGGCCCTTGCCAGCCCTGGGCTTGGCCGTACCCCTGGCCGCAGCCGGGCCTCCGGCGGGGCCCGGCCCCTGGGCGGAAGCCTCGCCGAACGGGCCTAAGCCAAAACCAAGGCCAGCGTCGTAGCGGCGGCGGCGATCGCCATCGCGCAAGACCTCCCAGGCGGCATTGAGGGCAACGATCATCTGGGCATCGCCGCCGGCATCCGGGTGGTGCCGCTTCACCAGGGCCCGATAGGCGGCCTTGATCTCCGCCGTGCTGGCGCTGCGGGCCAACCCTAGCGCGGCGTAGTGGTCGCCGGCCGGAGCCTTCACGGCGGGGGCGGAATCGCGGCGGGCGGCGGCCAAGGGCGCTGTGGCGCAGGGATCCCCATCATCGGCCAGCCGGATCGGCCCGCTGGGTGAGCCAACAAAAAGCCCCCCGTTTCCGGGGGGCGAGGGGTTTGTGTGAGGAGGGTGTTCTGAGGCCAGCAGGGATCAGAACTTGAACTGGGTCTGCACCAAGCCGCCGAAGGCGTTGTTGGTCTCGCCGTTGGCGGTGAACTGGCCGTTAGGACCGCTGAGGTAGAAGATCGCCGGGGTGATGCTGATGTTGTTGCTCACCTGGAACTTGTACCACCATTCGAAGGCAAAGTTGCCATCGTTGGGGCCATTCGGGGAATCGTAGAAGCCGTTGTAGGCCGTCTGGGTGCGATTCCTACCGGAGCCCTTGAAGGCGTAGGGCTTACGAAGCTGGTTCTGGCTCAGGCCACTCACATAGGTGGGTTGACCGAAGGAGAAACCGGCTGCATTGCCCTTGGCAAAGAGATCGTTCCACTGCAGACCCAGCTGCCAGGACTGCATCTGGCTGATGTTACGAACATCGCCGTAGTTGGGGAACGGCTGGGTGTTGCCGTTCACTGGCACAACCCCACTGGCGTTGTAACCGTTGTAGTTAGCCGAACTGATCGCACTGATGCCCCAACCCAGGCTGACCGAAGGGATCAGACCAGCGTTGATCGGCTGCCAGGCCGCGTTCAGGGCGAAGTTGTTGCTGGAGCTGTTGCCGCTCCAGAAGGGGCTCACGCCCGTGGTGCCCACACCCTCGCTGCAGGGAAGGTTCTGAGTGGCGAACTGGGTGCCGCGACGGGTGAGGTTCTGGTTGCACTGGCCGTAGCGCCAGGCGGCGGCAAGGGCGAACTGGGGACCGGCCCAGCCGATCTGAGTGAGGAAGCTACCACCGCTGCTGCTGGTCATGATCCCGCCAGAAGCAGGATTGCTGTTGTCACCGTTCGGAGCGACGTAGCTGGTGGAGGCGGCGAAGAAGGGCTGACCCTTCTTCACCTGCTGCTTCCAGATCAAACCGAAGGCCGAGCCGGTGGCCTTGTTATAGGTAGCCGGAGCGCCGTTGAGCGTGAAGACATCAAGGAGGTCAGCCTTATAGAAGCTAGGCGTGATCGCCAGCATCTCGGTGTTCCGGGCCCGGGGACCGATCACAGCCGTGAAGGTCTTGCCAACCGGGAAGCGGTAGTACAGGCGATCAATGTTAACAACGTTGTTGCCGCCCGTCGGCGCGAAGGCCTTATCGAGCGCCAGCAGGTTGTAGGGGTTGCCGTTGAAGACGCTGTTCGTGAAGTTACCCGAACGCAGGCGGGTATACAGCAGGTCCTTGCCGGTGAAGCTGGTGTTCAGGTTGAGGCGAAGGTCGTAGTTGAAGGTGAGGGCACCCCAGTTACGATTGTTGTTGCCCGAATAACGGGTGGCGTTCGTCGAACCGTTATTAGGGGACGTCGCGCCAGCGCCATTGGCGGTGCTGGGCCCGTACTGGCTGCCACCGAAGGACACCGCACCGATAACGAAGGTGGACTCACCTTGCAGTTTGGTGGTGGTGGAGAACTGGGTAGCCTCCAGCTTGCCGATCTTCTTCTCCAGACCAGTGATCTTGCCGTTGATCAGGCCGAGTTCCCGCTCGAACTCCTGGGCCAGGCGCTTGAGTTCGTCGGTGGCCTCGGTGACCCGATCCAGACAGGAATTGAGCAGGGCGGCCGCCTCGAAGCGGGAGAGGGGCTTGGCGCCCTTGAAGGTGCCATTGGGGTAGCCGGCCACGCAGCCGTACTGCTCCACCAGGTTGTTCAGCGCCTGATAGGCCCAATCGGTGGGCTGCACATCGCCAAACTGGGAGATGTTCGTGATCTGGTCGCTGCTGACCGGGGCATAGCGGTTCAGATCAGACTCGGCCGCCATGGCTCCCAAGGGGGCCACCAAAGCGACCACAGCGGAGCTGACCAACAGCTGCTGGAAGGGTTTCATTGAATTCCTCACACCAAATAGAGGGCTTCCCAACGGGAAGTCGCCCGACCCTACCGAGCTCCCCCGATACCAAAGCGGGCCTGGAGCACAGGGCCCTGTATCGCACAACACCACGGCCTGTTCTCGGTCCAGCGGTTGCGGTTGGCCGGCACGCCGCCAAGAAAAAACCCGGCTGCAGAGCAGCCGGGCAAGGGGAGGACAGGGTGTGTGGAGTAAACGTTCTGGTATCAGAACTTGAAGGTGGTCTTGACCAGGCCGCCGAAGTTGTTGAAGCTTTCGCCGTTGCCCTTCTGCAGATTGCCCAGGGGGGCGCTGAGGTAATAGATGGCGGGGGTCACGCTGATGTTGTCGGTGACTTGCATCTTGTACCACCACTCCCAGG
>DAIQNM010000268.1:0-3450 GCA_036788375.1 Cyanobium sp. CTOTU6536
CATCCCCCACCAGCTCCACCAGGTCTGCTGCCCTGACCCCCTCCAACAGCGCCTCCCCCCCACGGGCCGCCGCCCGGTTCACCCGCCTGCGGATCAAGCGCAGCGTGGCCTGCGCGGCATGGGGTAGCTCCAGGTCATCCGGCAGCAGCAGCCACAGCCTCTCGCGCATGGTTGGCTGCTCCGCCACCGCCATCAGGCCCCGCTCCTGCCACCACTGCCTTGGCGCCAGGGCCGGGCAGACCGGTAGGGCGACGGGCCGCAGCTGTAGCTGTTCCAACCAAATATTCGCCTCTTGCCAGGCACGGGAGCAGCGCTCCAGCAGGCCGCAGACGCCGGGTTCAAGCTGCTGATGCAGCAGGGGCATCACCGCCGCGCTGGGCAGCAGCACCGTCTCATCCCACTCCCCAGCCCAGTTGGCGTGGCAGACCAGTTGCAGCTCCAGCGCCCCCAGCGGCACCACCCGCACCCCCTCCCAACTGGGCAGTCGGCCCGCCGGCAGCGGCTGGGAATGGCAGAGCGATGAAACGATCGCTCCATCGATCACCCCCTGCCGCACCAAGGCGGCCCAGTCGGCGGCGCTGTGGAAGCAGGGCGGCACCTGCAGCACCCCCGGCACCCCCTCCAACAGTGGCTGGTGCAGGGCATCGCTGGCCAGCCGCAGCCGGCCATCCTCCAGGCGATGGGCACGGCAGGCCAGGCGTAGCAAGCGCAGGCTGCTGCTCACTCCCCAACGGCACACCTTGTGAGGCCTGCGGGCTGGCTGCAGATGGAACTGTTCTGCCAGCTCCCGGTAGCTGCGGCTCACCGTGCTCTGGTGCATCGCCAGGGACTCGGCGGCGCGGATCTGGCTGCCGCTGATCTCCATCAGGTCGAGCACCTGCAGGTTGAGCAACATCCCGGGCGGTCTATAGACCTTGCGCCGCCGCGGTCGAGACGGCACAACGGCACCAGAGAGCTGGAAGGGCACGGCAGCAAGGAGCTGGAAGTGGGCAAATAGCCTTGCCCGCCTTGGAGGGTTGTCCAGCCTTGCTGCCGCGAATGACCCAGCCGGCCTAGACACCCGGCCGCTACTGGGTCCGATCGTCTTGCTGGTTGGGAATGCTTGCCGGCCTTCGCACTGCGCCGCATCCTTGCGCCATGGAGCCCCTGCGCTGCCACCTGCTGATCGGCCCGCCCGCCAGCGGCAAGAGCACCACCGCTGCTGCCCTGGCCCCTTTGATTGCAGGGCCTGAGGGGCAACCGGCGGTGGTGCTCTCCACCGACGCGATCCGCGCCGAAGTGTTCGGTGATGCCGCCGTGCAGGGCCCCTGGCCGTCGATCCAACAGCGATTGCACGAGCGGCTGATCGGTGCGGTAGCGGCCGGCATGCCCGTGATCGTCGATGCCACCCATGCCGAGCGCCCCTGGCGGCTGGCGATCACCCAGAAACTGGCGCTGCCCAGGCCGGTGGAGTGGATTGGCTGGTGGCACTTCACACCGCTGAGCACCTGCCTGCGCTGGAACGCCAAACGGGAGCGGCCCGTTCCCACTCCGGTCATTCACCGCATGGCCGCCAAGCTGGCGGATGAGGCCTTCGGGCCGGGGAGAGCGGAGGGTTTTGCTTCGGTGGTGGCGGTACAGCCCACCCATCAGAGCGACCTGGGCGCCTACCTGCGCGGCGAGCTCTCCGGCCTCAAGCGCCGCATCAGCGCCGCCTGCAACCGCCAACGTCAACTGCTGCTGCACGGCCACTCCCGGCTGCTGGATCTGGAGCGGCTGCTCTATCTGCTCAAACTCCTGGCCGACCATCCCGACCTGGCGACGACGGACCAGGGCAGCCGAGAGGCGCTCGAAACGCTCGTCTCACCCCTACCCAGCGGTGAGCTGGCGGAGCGGGCAGCGGCCTTGCTGCGCAAACTCCATGGCGAGTGCTACGGCGATGCCGATGCGGTTCGCCGCGATCTGGCCTGGCTGGAGGCCCAGGGCTTCTTCCTGGCTACGCCAGTCACCACAGCGATTACCCCCATACCGCTGATTCCACTGGAAGCTGGGCAGCCGCCAAAGGCCGGTGGCGTCAACGGCGGCCACCCACCGATGGCCGATGCCGCGGTGTTCGTGCGGGTGATGACCCTGCTGCGCCACCTGCTGCAGACGCCCTTTGATCGGCCGGCGGATGGTCCGGGGGCGATGGCGATGCAACGGCATCTGCTGGAGCAGCTCTCTGAGATCCCTGGCGGCCACGGCCCCGGCGAGCTGGCGACCTTGCGCAAGGACATCGAGAAGACCCTCACCCCCTACGGCTTCCGGTTGCGTCACGACAACCCGCGCCATGGCTACTGTCTCGGCACTGCCTTGCTCTCGGCGCCGCGGCTGGTGGAGATCCATGGGGTGGTGCAGCACGTCGCCCAGCGGTTGGGGGATCCCACGGCTCAGGATCTGCTCGATGAGCTGGAGCAACGCCTCGGCTGGGGCGGCATCGAGGTGACGGCCACGCCGCCGTTGCGCACCTATCTCGATGGCGCCCATCCCGGCGTGGAGAGCCTGCAGCAGGGCAGCCTGGCCGAACCAAGGGAAGCCGAGCGGATCGAGACGGCGATCCTCGAGCACCGCCGCGTGCGCCTGCTGCGCCAGAGCACCTTCCACGCCGGAGACAGTCGCGGCGGCGATAGCCGCGGCGAGGAGATTCGCGTCTGGCCCCTGCAGCTGGTCTTCTCAGCAGGCCTCTGGCACCTGGCCTGGGAGGACGACGCCATCGGCCGGCCCCATGGGCTGCTGCAGAGCGAGCGGCTGGAACGACTGGTGTTTCTGCAGGCCGAACCGCGGGGTCGCCGCAACGAATCCGACCACAACACCGCGCTCGCCAGGCTGCAGCGGTTGCTTCATCACTGCGGCGGCATCGAACTAGGCGATGACCTCACCGCCCAGGAGGGTCTCTGCCAGCCCAGCAGCGAGCAGCGGCGCCGCCAGCTGCAGACCCTGCGCCTGTCCTGCAAAGCCGCTGCTTTTGCCTCGATCCGCGAGGGGCAGCTTGCGCTGCCGCTGGAGCACATCCGGGTGGAACGAGCGGCCAGCCCCAGAGAGCTCCAACCCTCAGGGAACGGCAGTGGCGAGGGCTGGATCCATCCGGCCCTGGCTCAAGTCCTTCCCGCCAATCCCGCAGGCGATAGCCATCCCCACCCGGTTGAGATCGACCTGCCGCCCTGGATCTTGGCCCGCGGTATTGCCCTGCGCCGCTGGTTGTTCAGCCACGGCAGCGCCATCCGTATCGAGGCCCCGGAGGCGCTGCGGCAGGAACAACAGGGCCAGGCGCTGGAGGTGCTGGCCCTGGGGCAGCAGCGCCCCCTCAGCTGATCGGCCGCTGGCCTCACTCGTCTTCAGCTACGCCCAAGGGGATGAGCTGGATTTGCTTGCGGCCCAGCTTGATCTCGAACTCATCGCCGGGCTGCAGGCCCAGCTGGGCGGTGTAGGCCT
>DAIQNM010000269.1:0-3438 GCA_036788375.1 Cyanobium sp. CTOTU6536
GGCTGGTGGACCACAGCACGATCATCCAGATCAATGGCGAGAGCTACCGCCGCAAACGTGTCCGGCGTTTGGCGTCCTGACCAGGCGTCAATTACCCGCCAACCAGGCCCCGAACCCAGCGCGGCCCACCCGCCTACGTAGTTGACACCGGGCAACCAACCTGAGAACAGCGCCAGAAGCATTGTTGCGGCTGATCCGGCAGCGTTGGAGCATTGAAAACAAGTGGCACTGGGCCCGCGATGTCCAGCTCGGCGAGGATGCCCATCGCTATGCCAATCGGAATGGCGTCCCGGTGTTTGCGTTCCTGCGGACGGTGGTGATGAACCTGCTCAGGCGAGGTGGCTACCGCTCAATCCGCCAAGGGTTTCGTGAGCTGGCCTACGACATCCAAGGGATGCTGGCTCTGGGAGTCGTGACGATGACGGAAAAGGTCCCTTGATCAAACTTTTAGGCAGCCCTGACCATTTCTTGTAGTGCTCCAACAGCACCGCACCTACCTGACGCACGGTCGGAGTGTCGCTGGAGAAGCATCTTCAGCTCACGTTTGAGGATTTCTTGTTTCCGTTTGGCGGCAAGACCTCAGCAGAGAATCGTTTGAATCCCTGCAATGAGATTCAGCGGGCAGCCAGGCCACAGTCACCTCCCTCTGCTGGTCCGTAAGTCGCCGGCGGGCGAGGCTTGGGTTGAGCAAAGTGGTCATCAATCCTCAGTCTCGTGGTAATGGCGTTTCTCCTATCGCATGTCCACCAAACTGGCAGGGCTGATTCAAAGTCCGTCACAGGCATTCTTGCCAGTGCTGTCAGCATGAGTTGAGGTCGGCGGAATCGCCTCCTCCCAGTGCTCAAAAGCGACTCTGCTGCAACCGATCTCGACCTGATAAGCTACCTCAAGGCAATACCGGATGCGCGGATGCGCCGTGGCGTGCGCATTCCGGCCTGGTACCTCCTGTTGGTGGCTGTGCTCGGGATCCTGAGCCGCTGCCAGAGCCTGCGGGATCTGGAGCGCTTTGCCATCCGCCATCACAGCGTCCTGACAGAGGCGCTGGGCCTCGAGCTCAGGCGGCCGCCCTCGGATTCAGCCTTCCGTTACTTCTTCCGCCAGGTTGACGTCGCTTCTCTGTGCGCCGCTATCCGCGACTGGACGATCGCTCAGATCCCAGGTGGCGCAGCCGATCTTGATCGGCTGGTGTGTGACGGCAAGACCTTGAGGGGTTCGATTGAGCCCACAGCTGGTGGCGGCTCGGCGTTCATTGCCCAAGTCACGCTGTACTCCGCCGCCTTGGGCGTGGCCATCAGCCAGGCCTGCTACGCCACCGGGGAGAACCACGAACGGGCGGTGCTGAAGCAGCTCCTTGGCGAGCTGGATCTTGAGGGCGTTCTGCTCCAGGCGGATGCCTTGCATACCCAGCGCCCGTTTTTCGGCAGCTCCAGGAGCAGGGGGCCGACTTCCTCCTGACGGTCAAGGGCAACCAGAAGACGCTGCATCGCCAGATTCAATCCCAGTTCCAGGGGAAGCGTCACATCCCTTTTGTGGCAATGGATCACGAGATCGGCCACGGCCGCAACATCACCTGGACCCTACGCGCCAAACAAGCTCCAGAGCACATACGTGAGGCCTGGATCGGCACCAGCTGGATCGTGGAGATGACCGCTGATGGCATCCGTGATGGGAAGCCGTTTCGGGCGACCCATTTGTTCCTCACCAGCCTGCGCACCACCCCAGAAGCTCTGCTGCAACTGGTGCGCGACCGCTGGAGCATTGAGGGCTGGCACTGGATTCGCGACACCCAGCTCCACGAGGATGCCCACCGCTACCGCGGCAACGGCGCTGGGGCGATGGCCACACTGCGCACGGCAGCGATGAACCTGCTGCGGCTGGGCGGTTTTCAGTCAATTCGCGCCGGAATGCAGGCCGTGATGCACGACATCAAGGCGCTGCTGGCGATGGTGCAGCAACAGCCAGAACCAAACCCATGATGAGACTTTGAATCAGCCCTGCGATTTAGGGCAATGGCAGCCGGATCGACCGATCAACCTTTTGCTGGAGGTTGATCACCTGCAGGTGGATGGCACAACTTTGAGGGGCGAGATCCGCGTTAAGCGCTATCGCCTCAGCAAGCAGGGTGATCAGGCAATTCTCGGCGCCCACTGTCAGCTACTGAAGCGATTCCTGGAGTTCAATAGCCAGTCTCTGCAGGGCTGTTTGGATTTGCAGAGTGGCCAGCGGATAGATGATCTGCCCGCCTTTCTTGAGGCCAGCCATGCTGCTAGTCAGCAGGGACAGCTTGAGCGCCTCTATCAAAGCCACAAAGATGAATTGGCTGTTCTTTTATATGTGGGGCGTGCCGATGGGGTTTTGCAGCGGCGCGAAAAGGAATTAATTGCCCACTACCTGGTGGGCCGATTTACAGGTGGAGCCTTGCAAGTTGATGAGATCGCCCATGATCTGGCCTGGAAGCCTGTGCCAAATCGCGATGATTTCAGACTGGCTACGCAACGGCTTGCGTTGCTGGAAGCTTCCCTAAAAAGTCAGATCGTGCAGCTTTGCAGGCAGCTCATTGAGGTGAAGGAAACCCTTGATGGTGATGAGGAGGGATCCATGGCTGAAGTGATCGCCCTGCTCCAGCCCTAAGCAGATCCAGCTTTAACCAGATCAAGCCCTAAGCAGCCCCAGCCTTGAGCAGCTGCAGTAGCCCCGCTTCATCCAGCACCGCCACCCCCAGGCTCTCGGCCTTGCTGAGTTTGCTGCCGGCCTCCTCGCCGGCCACTACGTAGCTGGTTTTCTTGCTCACCGAGCCGCTCACCTTGCCGCCGGCCGCCTCGATCAGGGCCTGGGCGGCGCTGCGGCTCAAAGACGGCAGGCTGCCTGTGAGCACAAAAGTCTGCCCGCTTAGGGGCGTCTCGGAACCAGCTCCAGGCTCCTCGGGCCCGGCTGCCAGCGAGAAGCCCAGCCGCTCCAGATCCTCCAGCAGCAGCTGGTTGGCGGGGGTGGCAAACCACTGCTGCAGCGATTGGGCGATTTCAGCGCCAATGCCGAACACGGAGGTGATCGACTCGGGTGTGTTGGCCGTGGCGGTTGCCAGATCAGCAGCACTCGGGAAGGCCTTGGCCAGGGCTTTGGCGTTGACCTCGCCCACGTGGTGGATGCCCAGGCCGTAGAGCTGGCGGTGCCATGGTTGCTGTTTGGATGCGGCCAGGGCGACCACCAGGTTGTCGGCGCTTTTGGCTCCCATCCGCTCCAGGCTGGCCAGCAGGGCCCCATCGAGGCCATAGAGGTCGGCGATCGAGCCCACCAGGCCCCGATCCACCAGCTGCTCGATCAGCTTGGCTCCCAGGCCATCCACATCCAGGGCCCCCTTGCTCACCCAGTGGCGCAGGGTGCCGCGCAGGATCGCCGGGCAGCTGCTGTTGACGCAGCGGGTGGCGGCCTCGCCCTCCT
>DAIQNM010000270.1:0-3396 GCA_036788375.1 Cyanobium sp. CTOTU6536
CCGCCGCCACCGCCCCCGCCACCGACCCTGGCGTCGACCCAGTCACCGAACTGGGCCCGGTCGTGGTGATCGCCCGCCAGTGGTCGTGGGAATTTGTGTATCCCGATGGGGTGCGCAGCGCCGAGCTGCATCTGCCCGTCAACCGCCCCGTGCGCTTCCGCCTGGTGTCGCTCGACGTGCTGCACGCCATGTCGATCCCCGCTTTCCGCCTCCGCCAGGACTTGGTGCCCGGCAGCGTGATCGACTACCGCCTCACCCCCAGCCGCGAGGGCCGCTACCGCCTGCGCGATTCCCTGTTCAGCGGCGCCTACTTCGCCTCCAATCAAACGGATGTGGTGGTGGAGAGCGCCGAGGCCTTTGAGCGCTGGCTCCAGGCCGCCCGCCGCAGCCCCCTGGCCCAGAGCCCCAACGCCGCCACCGAGCTCTGGCGCCAGCGTCAGGAGCGGGGCAACCGCGGCTGGGCCACGGTGCCGCCCGCGCCGCCGCCCCTGGTGAACGTGCCCCTCGATCCCAACGCCGCCCACGAGGGCTGAACATCCACCCCGATGAGCATCAGCCGATGAGCACCACCCCGATCCCCTTTGATCCCCGCGCCCTGCGCGCTCCCCACCCGGTGCCGGGGGCGCCGGACAACTGGCGGCGTTTCTTCACCTTCAACACCGATGCCAAGGTGATCGGCATCCAGTACATCGCCCTGTCCCTGCTCTTCCTGTTGGTGGGTGGCCTGCTGGCGATGATCATGCGGGGAGAACTGATCACACCGCCGGCTGATCTGGTTGATCCGAGTGTGTACAACGGCCTCTACACCATGCATGGCACGGTGATGCTGTTTCTCTTTCTCTTTCCCATCCTCAACGGCTTCAACAACCTGCTGATTCCCCCCATGATCGGCGCGCCCGACATGGCCTTCCCGCGGCTCAATGCCCTCGCCTTCTGGATGTTCCCCGTGTTCGGCGTAGTGCTGATGGCCAGCTTCCTGGTGCCGGGCGGACCCGCCAGCTCCGGCTGGTGGGCCTATCCGCCGCTCAGCACCCAGAACCCGCTGGGGTTGCTGATCAATGGCCAGTTCCTCTGGATCCTGGCGGTGGCGATCTCGGGGGTGAGCTCAATCCTGGGGGCGGTGAATTTCTGCACCACAATCATCCGCATGCGGGCCCCGGGCATGGGCTGGTTCCGGATGCCGATCTTCTGCTGGACCGCCCTGGCCGCCCAGACGATCCAGCTGGCGGGATTGCCGGTGCTGACTGCCGGGGCGGTGATGCTGCTGTTTGACCTGAGTTTTGGCACCAGCTTCTTTCAGCCCGAGGGCGGCGGTGATCCGATGCTCTATCAGCACTTTTTCTGGTTTTATTCCCATCCGGCCGTGTACGTGATGGTGCTGCCGGTGTTTGGTTTCTTCTCGGAGATCTTTCCGGTCTATGCTCGCAAACCCCTGTTTGGTTATCACGTGGTGGCGATCGCCTCGTTTGGCATCGTGTTTCTCAGCCTGATCGTGTGGGTGCACCACATGTTCACCAGCGGCACCCCGCAATGGATGCGCCATGTCTTCATGGTCACCACCATGCTGATCGCCGTGCCCACCGGCATCAAGGTGTTCGCCTGGCTGGCCACCCTCTGGCGCGGCAAGCTCTGGCTCACCACGGCGATGCTGTTCGCGATGGGGGGCGTGTTCAACTTCATCTTCGCCGGCATCACCGGCATCATGCTGGCCACGGTGCCGGTGGATGTGCACGTGGGTAACACCTACTTCGTGGTGGGCCATTTCCACACGGTGATCTTCTCCACGATCACCTTCGGGGTGTATGCAGCGATCTACCACTGGTTTGCCAAGTTCACCGGCCGCATGCTCTACGAGGGCCTTGGCAAGGTGCATTTTGTGCTCACCTTCGTGGGCGCCCAGCTCAACTTCCTGCCGATGCACTGGGCCGGCCTGATGGGGATGCCGCGCCGGGTGGCCTCCTACGACCCCGAATTCGCCCTGGCCAATGTGCTCGCCAGCCTCGGCGCCTTCCTGCTCGGGGTGGCCATGATTCCCTTCCTGCTCAACCTGGTGAGCTCCTGGGTGCGGGGGGCGCGGGCCCCGGCCAACCCCTGGCAGGCGATCGGTCTGGAGTGGCTGCTGCCCTCGCCGCCACCCGCCGAGAATTTTGAGCACGACGTGCCCACGGTCATCAGCGGCCCCTACGGATACGGCCTAGGCCACCCCCTGGTGGCTGACCAGGCGCGTTATGAAGCGCGCTTGAAGGAGGGCTGAAGCGATGGTGGATCCTCTCGACGGCCCAGGTTTCAGCGCAGCGGCACCCCTGGCGATGGGCTCCATCGCGGCATCCGATGGACCCTTTGGCGAAGGAGCATCCGCGGCTGGCTCTCCGGCCGGAAGCGCCGCTGCCCTTGACAGTGCCGGCGGCCCCCACAGTTCAGGGCCCGGCCCTGGCCCCGGCGCTGGGGAGCACACCGCCCACGGCGGTCACAACCTCACGGGCTTTGTGATCTTCCTGGCCTCCGAGAGCCTGATCTTCGCGGCGCTGTTTGCCGCCTACATCGTGCTCAAGGGCTCGGCGCCGCTCTGGCTGCCGCCGGGCGTGGAGGGGTTGGAGGTGCGCGAGCCCCTGATCAACACGGTCGTGCTGGTGAGCTCCAGCGGCGTGGCCTGGCTGGCCGAGCGGGCCCTGCACCGCCGCCAGCTGGTGCGTTTCCGGCTCTGGTGGCTGCTCACCATGGCGATGGGCACCTGGTTCGTGGTGGGGCAGGCGCGGGAGTGGCAGGGCCTGACCTTCGGCCTGGGCGATGGCGTCTTCGGCGCCTGCTTCTATCTGCTCACCGGCTTCCACGGCCTGCACGTGATCAGCGGCGTGCTGTTGATGGCCCTGATGCTCTGGCGCTCCTTCCGCCCCGGCAACTACGACGGCGGCGAGGCGGGCGTGACGGCGGTGGGCCTGTTCTGGCACTTCGTGGATGTGATCTGGATCGTGCTGTTCGCTCTCCTTTACCTATGGCAGGGCCGATGAGCGGGGCGATGGGCGGGCCGATGAGCGGGGCCGTGGGGATGGGCGGGGGCCTGCTGATCGAGGAGCGCGAGTTTGATGTGCTCGTGGTGGGCAGCGGCGCCGGCGGCGGCACCCTGGCCGGAGAGCTGGCCGAGGCGGGACTTTCGGTGCTGTTGCTGGAGCGGGGCACCCCCCTGCCGCTGGCCGATCAAAACGTGGCCAACATCGATCTGTTCCGCCGCCGCCGCTACCACCCACCTGAGGAGTGGATCGGCACCGATGGCGACCCCTTCGCCCCCCAGATGGTGATGGCCCCGGGGGGCAACACCAAGATCTGGGGCGGGGTGCTGGAGCGGATGCGCGTGCAGGAGTTCTGCCACCTGCCGATGCAGGAGGGCCCCGGCCCCGA
>DAIQNM010000271.1:0-3385 GCA_036788375.1 Cyanobium sp. CTOTU6536
GCCACCGAACTGGCGCTGGCGCCCGATCCCTGTCAGGGCCGCCAGCGGGGGGGCCGCCGCGAGGGACTGGCCCTGCTGGAGAGTTTTCTGCAGGAGCGCGGCGCCCGCTACCACCGCGAGCTCTCCAGCCCCACCACCGCCTTCGCAAGCTGTTCGCGGCTCTCGGCCCACCTGGCCTGGGGCACCCTGTCGATGCGGGAGGTGGTGCAGGCCAGCCGCCGCCGCGGCGCCGCCCTGCGCGCCCTGCCGCCAGAGGCGCGGGCCACTTGGCCCCGGGCCCTGCGGGGATTTGAGGAGCGGCTGCACTGGCACTGCCACTTCATTCAAAAGCTCGAAAGCCAGCCGGATCTGGAGTTCCGCGAACTCCACCCACTCACCGCCGTTGACCCCAGCAAGGCCGATCCGGAGCGGCTGGTGGCCTGGTGCCAGGGGCGCACCGGCCTGCCCTTTGTGGATGCCTGCATGCGCGCCCTGATCGCCACCGGCTGGATCAACTTCCGCATGCGCGCCATGTTGATGTCGGTGGCGAGCCACCACCTGGAGCTGCCCTGGCGCTGCACGGGCCTGCACCTGGCCCGCCTCTTCCTCGACTACGAGCCCGGCATCCACTGGAGCCAGTGCCAGATGCAGGCGGGCACCACCGGCATCAACACGATCCGCATCTACAACCCGATCAAGCAGGGCCAGGACCACGACCCCCAGGGGGTGTTTCTGCGCCAGTGGCTGCCGGAACTGGCCGCCGTGCCCCTGCTTCACCTGCACGAACCCTGGACCCTGCCGGGCCTCACGGCGCAGCGGCTCGGTTTTGCCCCCGGGGTGGACTATCCCCACCCGATCGTGAATCCGCTGGCCGCCGCCCGAGCCGCGCGGGAGCGGCTCTGGGGCCGCCGGCAGGAGGGCGGGTTTGGGGCCCTGGCCGATGGCATCCACCAAAAGCACGGATCCCGCCGCGGCGGTCGGTCAACCAATTCAGGGAAAGCCAGCGTTGGTGGGAGGCGTCGGCGCAAGACAGCCGTCGCCGCCGACAACTCCGTGATTCAGCTGGGCCTCGATCTCAACCTCGGTTGACCGAAGCGACAGAGCCGCCACGGTCGTTCCCCGGGTCGAGGCTGGTTGCCGAGATCAGGCCCGGCTGTCGCCGCGAACCGTGACATAGGCCGGGGAGAGGGCCGAGGTGGCCTGATCGTCGTCGGAGATGCTGCCGGGCTCTTCGAGCAGTTCGTGCACGATGGCGCCATCGAAGGAGATCCGGCCGGGACCGAGCAGCACCAGGGCGAGGCTGCCCCCCAGATAGAGCACCACCAGCTCCAACACATAGATGTTGAGGCCAGCCGTGAGGATGTGCTGGTAGGCGGCCACGCTCATCGTGCCGGTGATCGCCAGGGCCCCCAACGGCGTGAGCAGGCCGAGGATCAGCAGCCAGCTGCCGATCAGCTCCGAGAAGCCGGCGGCGTAGGCAAAGAACAGCGGGAAGGGCAGATGCAGCGACGCCACATAGGTGTCGGCGAACTGCTGGGGATCGGCCAGTTTCTCCTGGCCGTGGTGGATCATCATCACGCCGATGGTGAGCCGCAGCAGCAACAGGGCCGTGTTGGCCAGGGGGCCTTTGGGCAGGAAGTAGGCCGAGGCCAGACCTCGCAACGCAGCCAGCCGATCGTCCGAGCCCCCCAGCCAGAAGGCGGGGGCTTCAGCGACGGCCTCGCGGCGCTGGGAGGTGCGGCTCAGCAGCACGAACCAGAGGGCGATGCAGGCGGCGAGGAAGCCGGCGAACAGCTCGAGCAACAGGGGAGTGGACATGGAAGGGTGCCTGATCCAGCCAGTCTGACAATCCACGTAAAGAAACGTGAAGAGGCTGAGAGGTTGGGCGGCCGGTGAGATCGAAGCAGCCAAGCCGGCCAACGCGGCCAGGGATAAAACAGAGGCGCAGAAGGCCAGCAAGCCCAGAAGCAGAAGCCAACAACAGCAAAGCGACTGAGCCAGCAAGCGGTTTGCTTCAGGCCAGCTCCACCACTAGGCCGGCATGGTCGCAAAGACCGGCCGCACTTAGCTCCTGGGCGTCATCCACGGCGGCGAGGGTGGCAGGGCCGCAGGTAAGGTCCAGTTCACCTTCGCCCACGGTGGCGCCAACACCATCGGGATCCCGGGGCCCAGGACCTCAGCGCCCAGCAGGCGCCATCGGCTCGATGTCGTTGAGCTGCCAGGTCTTGGCGAAGTAGGCCTCGGTGGGGGCATAGAAGCGGAAGTAGGCAAACCAGCCCTTGCCCGGGGTGGTCTGGATCCAGTTGGTGGCGCCGGCGGGCTTCAGCGGCCCGAAGAACACATCCACCGAGCCATCGGCATTCGTTACCAGGTCGGGTTTGCGGGAGCTGAGGTCAGCGGCGCCCTGGGGGGTGATCAACGGCCCGCGGCTGAGGTTGTCGTAAAGGGTGATCGACCAGAACTGCTTCACCGGCGCGCCAGCCGGCACCCGCATCCGGTAGGTGCGGCCACCATCGAGCCACTGGCCCTGGCCATCTTTTGAGGCCTCCAGGTACACCTGGCCGAAGCCCACGACCCGGCCCTGCATGCCCACCGACATGGCGATCGCCTCGTAGAACCACGAACTGCGCTCCTCAAACTGCACGCGGCGTTTGTCGGGCGATTCCTGGTCAAGGTCGAACAGCACCGCATACTCCCAGTGCTTGTTCGGGTACACCGTGGCGCCGGGGGTGCGCTTGTCGTAGGCGATGGTGCGGGCCATCAGGTCGCCCAGCTGGGCCGCCTCGCCGAGGATCCGAGCCTGACGGGCATCGGGCTTGAAGGCCTGGCCCGGCGCAAGGCCCAGCGGCGACAGCATCCCGAACATCATGCGGTCGCGGGGGGCAACGGGCTCATTGGCATAAAGCTCACTGAGCAGGCGCCAGTAGGTGAGGTCGGTGGGCTGGGCCGATTGCCAGGGGCGACCACCCACTTCGCTGTAGACGCTGGCCGGCGGATTGGCCCGCTGGTTCCAGCCATAGAGGCGGTGCTGGCGCACGGTGGCCTCGGCCACGGCCTTATCGGGCGCCAGGCCCCGGGTACCGAACCACACCTGGTTGCTGGGGGAGCGGAAGATGCGGTAGCCGGGCGCCACCACGTCGGGCCCGCCGGGGGGAAGGATCAGGTACTTGCCGCCGGCGCCCTTGTCGGGCCCCGTCTGGCCCAGGTCGGTGACCGGCTGCTGCCAGATGTCGAGCACGCCGCCGGCGGTTAGCCCGGCCGGCACCTCCACCACCAGGGGCCCCTGGGCGGCCAGATCCCAGAAGCTGAAGGCGTAGAGGGTGGTGATGTTGGGGGTGAGCATCCCCGCCTTGTCCTGCAGCGTGCGGTAGAGCAGCACATCGCCGTTGCGCACGCCCATGGTTTT
>DAIQNM010000272.1:0-3384 GCA_036788375.1 Cyanobium sp. CTOTU6536
CGGCGAATGGCTCGGGCGTGAGCCGCAGGCTGCCGGTGAGCGTTTCCGGCAGGCTGAGGGGGCTGCGGATGGCGAGCATGGGGCCCTGCGCGGGGCTGATCTGAGCCTAAGGCGAAGTTTGGCTGGACCTGAACGCTCTGTCGCTGTTGCTGCCGCCGCTGCGGTTGCGCCTTCCTAGTGGCACACCATGGGCTTGAACAGGATGTTTAAACTGGTGGATCAACAATCGGGTTCCATGGTGGCTTCTCCGCGGCCCCGTCAGTCGCTTCGGCGCTGGGGAAACTCCCTTGGTGTGCGGCTGCCGGCCGCTATCTGCCGCGAGGCAGGTCTCCAGGACAACCAGACCGTGGAGCTGAGGGTGGTGGCTGAGGGGGTGCTGATCCGGCCGGTGGAGCCGCGCCTCACCCTGGCGGAGCGCCTGGCTGCCTTCGCGCCCATGGAGGGCGAAGCCACCGAAGCGATGGCCTGGGATCCCGTCGGGGCGGAAGCCAGCGAATGACACCGGAGCGCTCCCTGGTGGCCTGGGTTCCCGATCGGGGCGATGTGATCTGGATCGACCACAACCCCCAGGCCGGCAGGGAGATGAAGGATCACCATCCCTTTGTGGTGCTCTCCACCGCAGCTTTCCATCGGACGGTGGGCCTGGTGGTGGGCTGCGCGATGACCTCAGCCGCCTACAACCGCGGCTCCAGCCTGGCGGTCGATCTGGGGCCGATTCCTCAGCGGCCGGATGCCCACAGCTATGTGCTCTGTCATCAGATCAAGTCGTTCGACTGGAAAGCCCGCAGCGCCCGACCCCATCCCTTTGGTCGCCTTGAGGCCGACAAGCTGGAGCAGGTGATGGAGATCGTGGGGCAGATCCTGGGCTTCGTGCCGTAGTCGCAGGGCTATCGGTCCTATGGATCGTGTTGCCATGATCAGCCAATGATTGGCCCATGATCAGCGAAGCCACGGCCGTCAGCTTCCGCCAAAACCTGGCCGACATGCTCAACCAGGTGCAGTACCGCCACGACAGCATCGTGATCAAGCGGGATGGCAAGATCGTGGCAGCATTGGTGAATGCCCTCCTGTTTGAGCGGATCCGCAGGCTGCAGGCGCGTTTCGACGGGCTGTGCGAGCGCATTGAGGCTGGCTATGCCGAGGTTCCAGAAGCCGAGGGTCTGGCCGAGATCGACGCCGCCGTGGCGGCCAGCCGCGCCGGGCGCTGACCATGGCCGGCCCGGCCGTGGTGCTCGACACCAACGTGCTGGCTAAGCTGCGCCACAGCGTGCCCCGGTTGGTCCACCGGCATGGGCTCACGCCGGAGGCGATCGCTGATCTGATCGACACCCTGGCGATCCTGGCCGAACTGGTGGAGCCGGAGGCAGTTGTGGAGAGCGAGCTCACGGATCGCGACGACCTGCCGGTGCTGGGCACGTTGCTGGCGGCGCTGCCGCTTGGCTTGGCCCAAACCCTGGTGACTGGCGACAAGGCCCTGCTGACCCTGCGGGATCGCTATCCCATTCGCACCACCACAGAGTTTTGGGCGGAGCATGGCAGCCTCTGAACGTGCCCCAGGGAGGCTGCTCCGTAACGCCAGCCACCCAGCGGCTCAGGCCACCTCCAGGTCCAGATGCTCCATACCGGCAGCAGCGTCGAATGGCTCACCCCCGATGTGCTGGCGGCTCCGTGGTGGCGAGTGATCTGACGATCCCGGCCCATGGTGGCTTTCCTGTTTTCTCAATCTTTCGCGCTATGTGCATGGGCGCCTGGTTCGCAGGCCTTCGGCTTCCCCCTGGCCTGAGGCCGGCTGGTGCTGCCGTAGTGGGGGCTGGCTGCCACGGCAGGTTGGCTGCATCCCGCCTGGGCAGCCAAGTCAACCCAGGAAGAACCAGTGATGGGTCAACGTCTGGACTAAGCTTCCTTGCTGCCTGGGGCCCTCCATGCGCACCGTCAACGTTCACGAGGCCAAGACCCAGTTCTCCAGGCTGATCGACGCCGCCCATGCCGGCGAAACGATCCTGGTGGCCAAGGATGGCAAGCCCTGGGCGCGGCTGGTGCCGCTGGAAACGGATCGACCCCGGCGGCAGCCCGGGCTGCTGCGGGGTCAGCTGCAGCTTCCCCCCATCGATGTGCTGCTCGCCCCTCTGCCGCCTGAGGAGCTCGACGCCCTCGACGCTCCATTTCCTTGCTGATGGCCCTATCCCTGCTGCTGGACACCCACGCCCTGCTCTGGTGGTTGGTGGAACCCGAGAAGCTCTCCTCCCTCGCCCTAGCGGCCATCAACGATCCAGCGGCCACGATCTTTGTGAGCGCCGCCTCCGGCTGGGAGCTCGCCACCAAAAGTCGCCTTGGCAAACTTCCCGGCGCCGAAGGGCTGCTTCAGGATCTGCCTTCCCTGTTGCACCAACAGGGTTTCCAGCCGCTGGCCGTGCAGTTGCATCACGGCGTCCACGCCGGTGGCTACAGGCAGGCCCACCGCGATCCGTTTGATCGGCTGCTGGCGGCCCAGGCTGAGCTGGAGGGCCTGCACCTGGTGAGCCTCGATCCAGCGCTGGCGACCTTCCCCTGCCGACTGCTCTGGTGAAGGGAG
Source organism: Cyanobium sp. CTOTU6536 (assembly GCA_036788375.1). GTDB lineage: Bacteria > Cyanobacteriota > Cyanobacteriia > PCC-6307 > Cyanobiaceae > Cyanobium. The sequence goes on from DAIQNM010000272.1 coordinate 2,573, forward strand.
CAAGCCCATCGTCCTGCTCCGCGATCTCTCTTTCAGGCCTCGCCCGGCTGGTCTGCCGGCATGGGCTCGCGCAGCTCGCCTCAGCAGCAGATCACGGCTTTGTCCAAGGGAAGGATGGGCAAACGCGCCCCCTATGATGCCGTCATCTGATAACGGCATCGACATGCGCACGATCGTGGATCTGCCGGAGGTTGAGCGTGCCCAGCTCGATACCCTCTGCCGTCAGCGGGGGCTGTCACGGGCGGAGGCGCTGCGCCAGGCGCTGCGGCTGTGGCTGGAGCAGCAGAAACCCAGCCATGGGGAGGTGTTCGGCCTCTGGCGTGATCGACCGGAAAGCGCTCTGGAGCTGCAACAGGCGTTGCGGCAGGAGTGGGACGCTCCCTGATGCTGCTGCTTGACACCAACATTCTCATCGACGTCCTGCGCGGCGAGGCCCCTGCCCTGGCCTGGCTGGAGCAGCAGCAGCGGCCGCGCATCAGCGCGATCAGCTGGATCGAGGTGCTGGTGGGCTGCCGAGAGGGCGAAAGCGGGCGTGTGCAGGCCTGGCTGGATACCTTCCCCCGCCTGCCCCTCGACGACGCCATCGCCCTGGAATCGGTGCGGCTCCGCCAACGCCATGGCCTGAAGATTCCAGACGCGATCATCCTGGCCACCGCCCGCTGCGCTGATCTCAGCCTCGCCACCCGCAACAGCCGCGATTTCCCGCTCACTCTCGGTGGTGTGTTGCATCCTTACGGGCTCTGAGGGCCCCACGGGACCATTCACGACTCCAGGGCCGCGGCAACGTCTGTGGCCGCGAAGTCGTCGCCTTT
>DAIQNM010000273.1:0-3383 GCA_036788375.1 Cyanobium sp. CTOTU6536
GGTGCGGATCGAGGCTGCCAACTTCGGGGCCTGGACACCGCCGGCGGACCGGCGCGCCGTGGCGGTGCTGGCGGATCTGGGGGTGAGCAGTCCCCAGCTGGATCGGGCCGAGCGGGGCTTCAGCTTCCGCGCCGAGGGGCCGATCGACATGCGCATGAATCCCGAGGCGGGCGAGACCGCCGCCGAACTGCTGGATCGCCTTGCGGAAGGCGAGCTGGCCGATCTGCTGTTTCAGTTCGGCGAGGAGCGCCTGTCGCGGCGGATCGCCCGGCGGCTGGTGGCCGAGCGGGCCGCCACCCCGTGGCGGGAGCGCAGCACCGCCGATCTGGCCTACGCCGTGGCCGGTTGCTATCCACCGAAAGCCCGCCACGGCCGTATCCATCCAGCCACCCGCAGTTTCCAGGCGTTGCGCATCGTCGTGAACGATGAGCTGGGCTCCCTGGAGCGGCTGCTGCGCCATGCCCCCGACTGGCTGCTGCCCGGTGGCCTGCTGGCGATCATCAGTTTTCATTCGCTCGAGGATCGGCTGGTGAAGCAGGCCTTCCTGGCCGATCCCCGCCTGGAGCGGGTCACGCGCAAGCCCCTGGTGGCCGAGGAGGCTGAGGCGGAGGCCAATCCCCGCAGCCGTTCCGCCAAGCTGCGGCTGGCCCGCCGCTTGCCATGACCCTTCCCGAATCCCTTCCTGCTCTGCTGCACGGGCTCAGGCACGGACCTCTCCTGGTCGGGCGCCCGTTTCTGAATGACCCGGCGGCCTTGGGCCTGCCCTCGCTGCCTTGGCATCTCTCCCTGCCGCCCGTTCAGCGGGCCGACCTGGCCTGGTGGGGTGCCCTCTTGATCCAGGCCTTGGCGATTCCCGGCACTTTGCTGCCGGTGCTGCCGGGATTGGCCCTGCTGCCCCTGGGGGCCCTGGTCTGGTGCCTGGCGGTGGGGTTCGCCGTCGGCTGGCCCACCCTTGCCCTCGCGGTGCTGCTGCTGCTGCTCGGCTGGGGTGCCGATGCCCTCGGCCTGGTGCTGGGCGCGGCTCGCATGCAGGCCACACGCTGGGCCTACATCGGCTCGGGCATCGGCCTCTTGGTGGGTTTGCTGGGCCTGTTGCCGGCCCTGCCGGTGGGGGGACCGCTGGTGGGTGCCCTGGTGGGACCCCTGCTGGGGGCAAGTTTGGGGGAACTGCTGAGCGCCCCCACTTCCCTGGGTCCCTTCGGCCTGCTGCGGCTGAAGCGCTCCCTGCTGGTGGGTCTGGCGGTGGTGGCGGGGATGCTGGTGAGCCGGCTGGCCCAGTTTCTGCTCTCCATGCTGGGGGTGCTGGGATTTGTGCTGCTCAGTACGGGGGCGCTGGGCTGATCGGCCGATCCGGCGAATCCTTGTGAACCAACTGGCGGTAGGCGGCGGTGCTGATGCAGCTGACCACCGGCCAGGCCACCAGCAGCCCCACCCCGAAGGTCACCAGCCCGACCACCAGCAGGGTGGCCTTGATCAGCAGGAGCAGCAGCAGCAGGATCCACTGGGGGTCCACCAGGCTGCGGCCCCGTTTGACGCTCTCCATCGGGGCGCCCCGCTCCAGCAGGGCCACCTGGGCCAGGAATTGTTGGTTGACTCCGAAGTAGAGAACGGCCACCAGCAGCAGGCCCAACAGCACGAGCACGAGCAGGCCGAGCAGCAGCGCCGGCAGGAGCAGGTTGCTGTCGGTGAGCTGGAAACCGCTCCGTTCGATCAACCAGAGCACCAGGGCCGTAAGCGCCAGCACCGCAACGATGGCCAGTAGCGGCACCGACAGCACCGCTCCCAGGGCCAGCCAGGCCTGGAACACCCTGTTGAAGCCAGGGCCATCCCAGCGGAGCAGGCTGCCCAGGGTGGGCCTGGCGCCGGCCAGGGCCCGCCAGGCACCACCCACCATGCCCACGGTTCCCCAGAAACTCACCGCCAGGCTCGCCGAAAGCCCGATCACAAACAGGAGCCAGTCGGCCGGGACGGTGGAGAGGGCGCCGCCGCGGAGGATGCCATCCTGCAGCGGCTGAACCAGGATCTGCAGCGCGGTTAGCAGCAGGGCAAACAGCACAAAGCTCCAGGGAGCTCGGCAGAAGGCGGTCCAGCCGTCGTGGATGGCATCGCCGATGTTGAGCCGGCTGGCCGAAGGGGAGCCGCTGGGGGCCATCGCGGGGGGGCGAATTCTGCAGACCGAAGGCTAGGGGCGGCGGCGTAGCTCGGCCACGGCGTCGGCTACGGCGCTGATGGCGGTTTCGATCTCGGCGGCGGTGGTGGGGCGGCCCAGGCCGAAACGGATCGCGGCGGCGGCTTGGCTGCGGCTGCGGCCGAGGGCGGCGAGCACGTGGGAAGGGCTGCCCTGGCTGCAGGCCGAGCCGCTGCTCACGGCGATGTGGCGCCGCAGGATCTGGTGGAGGCGGCTCCCATCCACCCCTTCGACGCCGATGTTGAGGTTGTGGGCGAGGCGCTGGCTGGGGTGACCGTTGAGGGTGATCTCCCCGAGGGCCTCCAGTCGCTGCCAGAGCTGGTTTCGCAGGGAATCGAGTCGTTCGTTCCGGTCTTCTCGGTCGGCCAGGGCGGCCTCCAGGGCGGCCTGCAGGCCCACGATCAGGGGCATCGCCGGGGTGCCGGCCCGCAGGCCCCCTTCCTGCCCACCACCGTGTTGCTGCGGGGCCAGAACCACGCCGGGCCGCCGCACCAGGGCGCCGATCCCCTTGGGGCCGTAGAGCTTGTGGCCGCTGAGGCCGAGTAGGTCGATGCCCAGCTCCTCCATGGCCAGGGGGATGTGGCCCACCGCCTGGGCGGCGTCGCAGTGGAACAGGGCCCCCCGTTCGCGGCAGAGGGCCCCAATCGGAGCCAGGGGCTGCAGCACGCCGATTTCATTGTTGGCGGCCATCACCGACACCAGCAGGGTGTCGGGACCCACGGCATCGGCGAGCTGCTCCAGGTCCACCAGGCCGTCGGGCTGCACCGGCAGCACGGTGAGGGGGAAGCCGCGCCGCGCCAACCAGGTGAGGGGGTCGAGCACGGCCCGATGTTCGGTGGCCAGGGTCACCAGGCCGCGGCGCCGTTCACCCCGCTCCTCGGCCGCTTCGGCCACGCCCTTGAGGGCCAGGTTGGCGGCCTCCGTGGCGCCGCTGGTGAAGATCACCCCCTCGGCTCTGCCGCCTACGGCGGCGGCCACCCTGCTGCGGGCCAGTTCGAGGGCGGCGGCAGCCTCCAAAGAAGGCCGGTGCAGCCGGCTGGAAGGATTGCCGAAGTGGTCGTTCCACCAGGGGGCCATGGCCGCCACCACCGCCGGATCGCAGGGGGTGGTGGCGTGGTGGTCGAGGTAGGCGAGCATGGGCCCATGCTGGCAAGGCCATGGCCAACCCCGCCATTCCCATCCCCCCCCTCACGGC
>DAIQNM010000274.1:0-3375 GCA_036788375.1 Cyanobium sp. CTOTU6536
CCTCGCAGCTGGATCGCTTCGCAGCCGGCCGGAGGCTGAGGGTGGTGGAGGTGTGCGTGGGCACGGGCACCAACCTGGCCGCCCTGCTGGAGGCCTCTGCAGCGGCTGGGCTTGAGCTGGAGTGGTGGGGGCTGGAGCTCGATCCGGCGCCCTTGCAGCTGGCTCTGGCCGAGCCGGCGTTCCGCAGCCAGTGGCATCCGCAGACCCTGAAAACCCTGGAGACCCTCAGCGAGCGGGGCTGCTGGCAGCAGGGCTGCTGGCAGCAGGGGGCAGGATCGGGGCGCATGATCTGGGGAGATGCGCGGCAGATCCTGCCGCACCTGCTGGAGCAGCGCCGGGGGCAGGTGGATCTGATCTGGCACGACGCCTTCTCACCGCAGCGCTGCCCCGAGCTCTGGACGGTGGAGGTGCTGGGGTCGCTCGCCGCCTTGCTGGCCCCGGAGGGGCGCTGGATCAGCTTCTGCTCGGCCGCAGCGGTGCGGGAGGGCCTGCGGCTGGCGAATCTGAACGTGGTCGCGCTCGCCGCGCCTGAAGGATCGCGGCTGGGAAAGCCCGATTCCGACTTCGCCGAAGCGGCTGCATGCAAAGGGACAGCCGACGACGGGGTGGTGCCACGCCAAGGTGCCGTTCGTCGCAAGGGCTGGAGCGGAGGAACGCTGGCCAGCCACGCGGCGCTGGCGCCTTCTGCCGCTTGGCGCCGACTCACCGCCATGGAACTAGAGCACCTGGCATGCAGCGCCGGCGAGCCCTATCGCGACCCCAGCGGCACAGCTGAAGCGGCCGCCATCCATGCCTGCCGGCGCGCAGCCCAGGCAGCTTCCATGGCCCGCGGCGAACGCACTTCCAGCAGCGCCTGGCGCAAGCGCTGGGGGCTTTGAAGGTCGGCACCTCCCACGAACTGCAAGACAAGGGCGAAGCCCAAGGAGTTGGTTCGCTTCGACCGGGTGGAGTTCCAGATCCCTCGTACGAGGAGCCTTCGCGTCACTCGGGTTCAGCAAGGAGTATCGACTGGATCTCAGCGATCAGGAGCGTGAGTATGCAGAGGCCAACGGCATGAATAGAGGCTAATCCGCCCGGTTCTCCAAGCTGATTGTTGGATTAATTGGCATTTTCAAGAGGCTGGAAAAGGCCTTGTTCCACTGCCGAGGCAAACTGCTTGCTGATCTCCTGTACCCTCGGGATTGATCTAGTGAGCCAACCAGCCTCAAAATTGTGACGCTGGGCAGTTTCGCTAAAGTTGGCACTCGTCACCAGAGCCTTCGCCTCCGGTAGCGCTGCATCGGCAATGACAACCTTGGCGTGCTGATAGCAACGCTCAGCGGATCCAATAACAAGGCGGCGGTCCACATAAGCATGGGGCTTTGCTGGCCAAGGCCATACCTCTTGATGGAACCACTTTGAGATCGATGCTATAGGGGAAGAGTCCAGATCGGTTTCGATCTGCTTGGGATGGAAAAACAGATCGACCCTCTTTAGCCTTCCTTCATCCAGACGCTCGGCGATGGAAGCGAACAAGCAGCGAAACTCGCTGCTGAGTCCAATGTTGTAAGTGGCAATCAATAGGCTGGAGCGAGCCTCACCAATGAGCTGATCGACCGTTGCAAAGGTATCGGCCGTTTTGGCATGGAGGGGATCCGGACCAGACCAGACAAAACTCCAAGCGTTCCGCTCCCTCTGGAGAGCTTCCTGGGCATCGGCGAGGCGTTCAAGCAGCAATGCCATCAGGCGGGGATGGGCCCCCTCTCGCACCATCTCCACCAGAAGAGGTTCGAGCTGTTTCTGGATCGATTCGCTGTGGTTGCCTAGCAAGCCCTGCCAGCTGGTGGGCGTGTAATTCAGACGCCGCAGATCAGTAGCAACGGCCCGCAATGTCTGAGCAGGCAGCGTGAGGCTCATGCGTTGATGAACTCCCAGAAGGAGGGATCACCGAATTCAGGGTTGGCCGAAACGGTGGGGCTGACCAGGGCGCGATCAAGGAACTCATTACGGATCTCGCATGAGGTCTCGGCGATCAATTCACAGCCATGGCAGGCGGCGCCATGGGTGGGCCGGATGTCGAAAGGGTGATTCGGGTCGTGCTCTGAGCAGAACGGATCATTGCTGCAGAGCTGGCCGCGCTCAAATGCTTTCTCCAGGTAGGCAACGATCCGCTTGCCCGCACCCACCAGGCCGCCAAGCGTTCCCTCCGATCCGGAGCTGCTGGTGAACAGCAAGATGCCATACCCGATCTCGCTGTTGGCGTAGATCCGTTCGCGAATCGAGCTGGATCCATAGCCGCATTCCAAGGCCATTTCGGTAATCAACAGGTGACTGAGGCTGTGGAGCAGGAGGTAAGGGGCGCCGGGAAAAGGGAACTGGACCTCATCAAGACCGCGCGAGGCGAGCCATTCATTCTCGAAGGCCTTGGTGAACTGGCCGGCTCGCATCACCACCGGATCACTGGCGGCCCAGGCGCGGATCGTGGCGGGATCAAACTCAATGAAAATGCCTTCTCCCTTGTTTTCATTAGCCGGAACCCAGCGCAGGTCGTTGGCAAGGGATGCCCGGCGGTTCACCTTGGTGGTGTCGATCGGCAAGCCGCCCAAGCTGCTGGTTCGGGCGGTGAAGCGGGTGAACCCCACCAAAGCCTGAACCTCTCTCAAGCGATGCACGAGCAGCACCCGCTTGATGGCCTTGTGGAACCAGGCTGGTGGGCTGGGGGGCTGCCAAACATCCGCCTCGAACAGACTCCCCTCCGCTGAGCTGGAGACCCCATCCATCGGACCGATCAGCAGTGCCAGTTCCTCATCCTTGGGTTGGGCTGCCTGGCCGGTGATACCTCCCCGTTGAGCCTCGATCGTTTGCCAGAGCAGCGCTGGATCCACACCAACGAAGGCGCTTTTGAGGCGGGGGTTGAATTTGAGGGCTGCTGATACATCGGCTTCCGCTTCGATCAAGGCGAGGTCGTCCTTGAGTTCGGTGACACGTTTTGCCAGGGAATTGGCTTCCTCCGGCAGGGAGATCACCGAGATGGTTTCGGTGAAGTAAGCGTTGGTGGCAGAACGCACCAGGAGCCGGTTTTGGGTGGGCTCTCCATCGGTTTTGCACTTGTCAGGGTCGCGGGCGTTGCGGCCCAACCAGGGTGTTTGCCCTTGGCAGAGACCTAGTGGGCTCATTTCTGTGACCAAGGCATCAGCGAGCTTGCGGGTTGTGCCGCCCTCTGACTGCACATAGATCTGGGTGAAGTCGTTGCCGGTGCCGGCTTCCAGCAGGTAGAGGCGTTCGCTGTTCTTGCAGCCGAACTGGCGAAAGCAGAAGTCGCGCCAGCGGATGTCGCTGAGGTGGCCATGGGGGCAGGCCATCACGAAGCGAACTGGCACCACCGGGTACTTGCCC
>DAIQNM010000275.1:0-3362 GCA_036788375.1 Cyanobium sp. CTOTU6536
GGGCCACGCAATGGTCGATGATCGCGCCGCTGATCTCCGCCAGCCGGTGGCAGCCCGCCTCGCGGGCGCGGAAATCACCGCCCTTGACCGTGTCACGGAAAAGGCGGCCGATGCTGTCACCATCGGCGGCGTAATTCTTGGCGGCATTGATGCCGCCCTGGGCCGCCACCGAATGGGCCCGCCGCGGACTGTCGTGATAGGTGACCAGCTGCACCCGATAGCCCTGTTCGGCCAGGGTGGCCGCGGCCGAAGCCCCCGCCAAGCCGCTCCCCACCACCAGCACCCGCAGCTTGCGCTTGTTGGCCGGACTGATCAGTGGCAGGCCATCCCGGCAGCGCTGCCAGGCGGATTCGAGGGGGCCGGCAGGCAGCCGCGGATCGAGGCGGCCCGATCCTGATGGCGCCGCGCTGGCAGGAAAGACGCTCATGGCAGGGCCCCGGGCAACCGGGCCACCAAGGCCAGGGCCAAGGGCAGCAGGGTGAAGCCGCCACCCAGGAGCAGGGCCAGGGCACGGCCGACCCCACGGATCCGGGCAGCATTGGCCGGATCCAGCCAGCCCAGGCTGCGATGGGCGCTCTCATGGCCGTGGAGCAGGTGCAACCCCACCGCCAGACCCGCCAGGACGTAGAGCAGCAGCGAAGCGGGCTGGCCCAGCACCTGCTGCACGGCCACCAGTTCGGCACCCTCCGCAGGTCGGGGCAACCGCAGCTGAAGCAGGTGGACCACCAAAAACAGCACCAGCAGCGCCCCACTCCAGGGAAGAGACCGGGCCGCCAGGGCCGCCGCCCCTTCCAGGCCACCCCCCCGGCGACTGCGGAGCGGCGCCGCGGCCGGGCCGCGGGCCAGGCGATTGGCCAGGCTGCGCACCAGAGCCAGCAAGGGATGGACCAGCAGGGCCACCGCCAGCAGAAGCTCGAAGGCTGGCAGCCAGGGCTGGCGGTGGAGCAGCTCCGCCCACGCCTCAAAGCCAGCCGGATCGACCAGGGCCACCGTCAAGGCCGCGAGGTGGGCGATTAGGAACAGCACGAGGGCCAGACCGCTGAGGGGAATGGCGGGCCACCCCCGGGGTACGGGGGGGAAGGGGGCCGCCGATAGCAGCAGCGAATCCGGCTGGGTGCCAGCGGATCCGGTGGCGGGAACTGCCATCGGACTGGAGTGACAGGGCAGGGGACCATCTTGACCCTTGTGGGGCTGCAGCGCTGGATCAACCAACACGGGACCCAGCTGCCATGGGAGGCTGGGAGCCATTCAAGGGTCGCCGCGGTGACGATCGGGCGTCCTTCCCCCAAGCTGAGCGCCTTCCTCACCCTGCTCAACGACCGGATGGGGGAAAGCATTGTCTTCCCGCTCCTGCCCTTCCTGCTGGCCGGCTTCAGCAGTAACGGCCGCACCCTGGGCCTGCTGGCCGGCAGCTACGCGGTGGCGCAGTTCGTTGCCACGCCCCTGATCGGTGCCCTCAGTGATCGCTACGGCAGAAAGCCGGTGATGGCCCTTTGTGTGGCCGGCTCGGTGCTCGGCCTGGGGCTGTTCGCCCTCACGGTGAGCCTTCCCTGGCAACAGCTCTGGCCCGGGGCCACGGCGGCCGGGATCCCCCTAGCCCTGCTCTTTCTTGCCCGCTTGATCGATGGGTTCAGCGGCGGTACCGCCGCCACGGCCGGCGCCGTCCTGGCCGACATCTCCCCGCCGGAACAACGGGCCCGGGCCTTCGGCCTGATCGGCGTGGCCTTTGGCCTGGGCTTCATCCTCGGCCCAGCCCTCGGCGGCCTGTTGGCCCGCCAATCGGTGACCCTGCCGCTGCTGGTGGCGGTGGGATTCGCCGTGGTCAACCTGGTGGCGGTGCTCACCCTGCTGCCGGAAACCCATCCCCCCGAAGCCCGCATCGCGCTGCCCCGCCGCCGCGACCTGCAACCCTTCAGCCAACTGGCGGCCGTGTTCAGAAATCCAGAGGTGCGGCGGTTGGCTGGTGCCTTCTTCCTCTTCTTCCTGGCCTTCAACGGCTTCACCGCCATGCTGGTGCTCTACTTCCGGCAGGCCTTCGGCTGGGGACCTGAGCTCAGCGCCCTGGCCTTCTTGGTGGTGGGGGTGGTGGCCACCGTGGTGCAGGGGGGCCTGATCGGGCCGCTCGTCCAGCGGCTCGGGGAATGGCGTCTCAGCCTGATGGGATTGGGCTGCGTCATCGCCGGGTGCCTACTGATCCCCTTAGCCAGCCCGGCCACGGCGATCCCGGTGGTGTTTGTGGCGGTGGCCTTGCTCGCCCTGGGCACCGGCCTGGTGACCCCCTGCCTGCGCAGCCTGGTGTCGCGACGGCTGGGAAGCTCGGGCCAAGGGGCCGCCCTCGGCAGCCTCCAGGGCCTGCAGAGTGCGGGCAGTTTCCTGGGCCCGCCGCTGGCCGGACTCGCCTACGACACGGTGGGGCGCCACAGCCCCTTCTGGCTGGGGATCGGCCTGATGGTGGCGGTCGCCGCCATGGTGGCCGGAGGATTGCCCCGTCAAGCTCATCAAACACCTTAGGCAGCCGAAGCTCATTGCTACCTTTCGGCAATCTGCGGCGGCGGGTACCCGCCAGACCCCATGACCGCTTCCATCTCCTCCGACGCTCCGGTCGCTCCTGAGCACTACATCAACCGCGAGCTGAGCTGGCTCGCCTTCAACCAGCGCGTGCTGGCCCAGGCCCTCAACGAGCACACGCCGCTGCTGGAGCAGGCGAAGTTCAGCGCCATCTTCAGCAACAACCTCGACGAATTCTTCATGGTGCGGGTGGCGTCCCTGAAGTCGCAGCAGGAAGCCGGTATCAGCACCCGCAGCGATGACGGCCGCACACCACTCGAGCAGCTCGAAGCCATCCAGGCGCGGCTGCGGCCCCTGCTGGAGCTGCAGCAACAGCACTACCGCCATGCGCTGAAGACCAACCTCAAAGAATACGGCGTTCAGCTGATTGATTACGAGCGGCTCAACGAGCGCCAGAAGCAATGGGCCGACGACTATTTCCGCACCGCCATCTTCCCGGTGCTGACCCCCTTGGCGGTGGATCCGGCCCACCCCTTCCCCTTCCTCAGCAACCTCAGCCTCAATGTGGCGGCCCTGATCCGCGATCCCGACAGCGGCCAGCAGCAATTTGCCCGGGTGAAGGTGCCCCAGAAGATCCTGCCCCGCTTCGTGCCGATCCCCACCGAGCTCTGCAGCCGGCAGCCGGCACCGGTGTTCACGGCGGTGCCCCTGGAGCAGCTGGTGGCCTTCAACCTGCAGATGCTCTTCCCGGGAATGGTGATCGAGGGCCACTACTTCTTTCGCGTCACTCGCGACGCCGACCTCGAACTGCGGGACCTCGAGGCCGATGACCTGATGGAGGCCCTGCAGGAGGG
>DAIQNM010000276.1:0-3320 GCA_036788375.1 Cyanobium sp. CTOTU6536
CCGTTCCCACCGTCACCACCCTGGCCGGTGCCCGCGCCGCCGTGGAGGCGATCGCTGCCCTGCGCCGCCAACCGGAGCTGGAGGTGGTGGCCCTGCAGGACATCCACCGGCCCTGGGGAAGTTGAGGAGGCTGAACCCGGCCTGACGTGTCGTTTTCGGGTGGCCCCAGCGGATGGATGGCGGAGCCGGCACTGATGCACGGGTGATCCTTACCGGCCAGGGCACACCCCTAGGCTGGGGATCGTTGTTTTGAACCCTTGAGCAGCAGCACCCTCTCCACCGCCTCAATCACCCCGGGAACGGACATCAGCGCCGCCTTCCGGGCCGCCTATGAAAACCGCTACACCTGGGAGCCAGGCTTCGGCGGTTATCAGGGAACCTGCGTGTGGGAGCAGGGGGATCGCCGGGTGGAGGGCCGCTTCCGGGTCGGCGCCGATCTGAAGGCCACCATTGAGGGCATCGACGACGAAGCCGTGCACAAGGCCGTGGCCTCCCAGCTGTGGGAGGTGGCAATTCACCGGGTGCGGCGTCCGTTTGAGCAGACCCACGCCGCCAATACCTTCACGGCCGGCGATACCGACGCGGTGGGCACCGAAGTGATCGTGGGCGGCAAGGGCGAGGGCGACCGTTACCGCATCAAGGACGACGTGGTGACCATGGTGCACCGCCACATCCACGGCTCGGTGGTGACGATCTTCACCACCGAGGTGCTGGACACGGGCGCTGGCTACCTCAGCCACACCTACACCAGCCAGTACAGCGATCCGGCCAGCGGCGAAAGCCGTGGTGGCCGCAGCAGCTTCACCGACACCTTCATCCCCCTGCCGGGGGGTGGGCCGTGGGTGCTGGCGGAGCGGGTCGTGGTGAGCGAGGTGGAGGCCACGAGCGCCCAAGACGGCCCTGCTCAGGAACGCCAGACCTTCCGCTTCGAGGAGCTGGCGCCCCTCAGCTGATCTGTCCCTGACCGGCTCAAGCGACCACTCCAAGGGCTGATGACCGAACCGAAAGGAGCGGCCATCAGTCCTGATCTCCTTGGCTTCAGGGACTGCCGAGCTTCACTCTCCGTCTGGGATGGGGGTGATCGACTGCAGCCGGTCGTTCAGCTGCATCGCCATCGATTGGCGGCCCACCGCCAGCACCTTGAGGGTGTCCTCGTGAAGGCGCAATTGGGCATCGGCCACCTGCATGCCGCGCACCAGCTCCTTCACCTCCTCGGGGAGGGCGTTGAGGTCGTAGCGCTTGCCTTCAAAGGTCAGCACCGGGGGGCTCTGGTCGGGGGTTTGCACGCGGTTTCGGGATTGGAGTTGCAACCTTAGGCAACGCCTGCACCAGAGCCGAAAGCTTTCACCCCTCGATCCGGATCAGCTGGCGTTGGCACAGATCTCGGTAGCGGCCGCCGCGGGCCATCAGGCTGTCGTGGTTGCCCTCCTCCACGATCCGGCCCCCTTCGAGCAGCAGGATCCGGTCGGCCTCCTGCACGGTGGAGAGCCGGTGGGCAATCACCAGCACGGTGCGGCCGGCCATCGCCTGATCGAGCCCGCGCTGCACCGCCTCCTCGGCTTCGGCATCGAGGGCGCTGGTGGCCTCATCGAGCAGCAGCACGGCCGGATTGCCGAGCACCGCCCGGGCGATGGCCAGGCGTTGCAGCTGGCCGCCGGAAAGGTTGCTACCGCCCTCCTCCAACCGCGCGCCGTAGCCACCGGGCAGGGCCTCGATGAAGCCATCGGCATTGGCCAGGCGCGCGGCCTCCCGGATCTGTTCGTTGCTCACCGGGCGTCCGAAGGCGATCGCCTCGGCCACCGTGCCGGAGAACACCCGGCTTTGCTGGGGCACCAGGGCCACGGCGCGGCGAAGCTGGCGCGCCTGGAGATCGGCCAGATCCTGGCCATCGAGCAACACCCGACCCCGCTGGGCGGTGTTGAACCGCAGCAGCAGCGAAAACAGGGTGCTCTTGCCAGCACCGGAGGGACCCACCAGGGCCACCACCTGCCCCGGGGCGATCCGCAGCGAAATCTCGTGCAGTACGGGTTTCTGCGGGGTGTAGGCGAAACTCACCCCTTCCAACACCAGCTCACCGCGCACCTGGCCGAGGGGCCTGGCGCCAGGGCGATCCGGCGGCTCCACCGGCTCCGCCTCAATCGCCCGCAGACGCCGCAGCGATGCCTGGCCCTGCTGGAACTCGTTGTAGTTGGTGGTGAGGTGGGCGATCGGATCGATCAGCATCAGCAGCGCCGCCACGTAGCTGCTGAAGCCGGCGCTGCTCAGCCCGCCGCTTTGGATGCGGGCGGCGCCGATCAGAAGCACCGAGAGGATTCCGGCGGCCTCGATGAAGCCCACCACCGGGTGCTGCAGGGCCAGCAGTCGCAGGGTGCGGTAGCGGGCCCGGCGGTGCAGATCCACTTCGGTATCGAAGCGCTGCTGCAACCAGGGTTCGGCGGCAAAGGCCCGCACCAGCGGCAGCCCGCCGATCGCCTCCCCGAGCAGGGAGGCCAGCTCGCTCACCTGCTTCTGGCTGCGCTCGGCTGCCCCCATCACCCGGGCGCCGAACAGGCTCACCAGCACCGCCACCACCGGCGCCAGCAGCAGGGTGGCCAGGGCGAGGGGCCAATCCAGCCAGAGCATGTAGCCCAGTACCGCCACCAGTTGCAAAGCGCTGGGGGTGCTGTCCTGGAGGGTCTTGTAGATCACCTCCCCCACCCGGTCGGCGTCCTCGGTGAGGCGGTAGGTGAGATCGCCGGCCGAGAGCTTCTCAAGGGCGCCGAACTCAAGCCGCTGCAGGCGGGCGAACAGCTGGCGGCGCAGGTCCTGGCTCACCGCCAGGGCGGGCCCGGCCAGCAGCGTGTCCTGGCCGAACTGGGCGGCCTTCTGCACCATGAACACCGCCAAGGCCAAGCCGATGCTGCGCAGCACCGCCTGGAAATCACCGGCCCCGATTGCCGGAATCAGTTTGCCGGCCAGGGAGGCCAGCAGGGGCCAGCAGGCCACAAAGACCAGCATGCAGAGCCCGCCGGCCAGCAGGCGGGGCCGGTGGGGCTTGAGCAGGGGCCATAACCGGCGAAAGCCGGCCGGCGAGGGGGCAAGCATGGAGGCAGCGTAGTAGTCCCTCTGCCCGGCCCTAACCCCAGCCGTTGGTGTGCCAACTTGATGGCCTGGGCAACGGACGGCCGTGAAACTCGATCAATACCTCAAATGGCATGGTCTGGCCGCCACGGGCGGTGAGGCCAAGCAACGGATCCAGCGGGGTGATGTGAGGGTGAATGGGGCGATCGAAACCCGGCGGGGTCGCCTCCTTTCCCCTGGGGATGCGGTGGAGATCGATG
>DAIQNM010000277.1:0-3309 GCA_036788375.1 Cyanobium sp. CTOTU6536
GTTGCTGGTCGCGCCGGATCGACCAGGAGCACCGCCTCGTCTACCGGCTGGAGGGCAGGGGGCTGGTGATCCTTGCCTGCCGCTACCACGACCGGTGATTCAGCGCTGCGTGTCGGCTGGTTGCTCACGCGGCTTGTGCAATGTTTGCGGGGGAAGCCCTCGCCGATTGCGCATTCGCTCAATTTGGGGGATAATTCGTGCAGGCGCACTTCGCGTTGCCTCGCATGGCTCCCTCGCTCGTCTCGCTCTCCCAGGCGCCGCTCGCCAAGACCGACGCCCAGTTGGTGGCCGAGGCCTGCGGTCGTGCCGCCCAGGTGCTGGGCCTCAGCCGCGACGAACTGAGCGCCGTGGTGGGCAAGCACCGCACCAGCATCGACCGCACGGGCCTGGATCCCAACACCAAGGAAGGGGAGCTGGCGCTGCTGTTGTTGCGTGTGTACCGCAGCCTGCACGCCCTCTATGGGGGCGATCACACCCTGATGCGCCACTGGATGGAGCAGCCCAACCACCACCTCGGTGAGCAACCGCCGCGGCTGCTGCTGGCGCGCATCGAAGGGCTCAACCGCGTTGCCAATGACCTCGATGGCTTGCGCGGCTGATTGCGGCACGGTTCCACTGACCCCCCTTGCTGGGGCCGTCCATCGGATCACCGACCGCCAAGGCGAGAGCGGTACCGCCGATCTGGTGGACGGCCTGCGGGAGCAGGCGCGTCTGGAGCAGTTGATCGAAACCGTCAAGCCGCCGATCCCCAGCGACTGGCCGGAAGCTGAGCAAGGGCGGCCCCTCCCTTCCCATCGGCTGTTGCTCACCCCGTTTCGCTACCCGCCCCTGCAGAGCGGCTCTCGCTTCGCTCGCGTGCATCAACGCCATCTGTTCTATGGAGCACGGTCGCTGGAAACGGCTCTGGCGGAACGGGCTTTCCATGCCTTGCGGCAGTTGGAAGGTTCACCGTTGCCTTTGGGAGCCCGCATCCAACGCCAGCAAACGGCCTTCGCGGTGACGATTGCTGCGGAACGTGGCCTGGTTCTGCAGCAGCATCTCACCGCTGAGGCGCTGGCCGCCATCACCGATCCCTCCAGTGACGCTGCCAGCCAGCGCTGCGGCGATGCCATGCGAGAGCGCCGCATTCAGGCCTTCGAGGTGCCTTCGGCCCGCTCACCGGAGACAGCTCCCGTCGTCGGGGTCCTCACTCCCTATGCCTTCAGCAGCACGCCCTTCGATCTCCTGGATTGGTCCCTGGAGATCAGCGCCGATGGTGTGATCGGCATCTGCTTTGCTGGCGGCCTCACGGCCCAGTTCACAAGGGAGCAGTTTCTTGTGGCGGGGCGCTGGCCTGGGCTTTGAGAGGGCCGCCATCCTCTGTAGATAAAGTGGCTTCAGATGATCACTCATGCTTTCCCGGCATGACTTGGTGTGGTGATCGCTTCCCCTGTTGGCTTGGATCCCGCCGATCGTGCCGGGGCCTTTTGGCAGTGCGCCGTTGATCAGGCTGAGCTGAGCGAGCAGCAGCGCCTCAAGGCCATTGAGCAGGGATGGAGCAGCCGCTAGTTGGTCGCCCTGCGCGAACACTTGCATCTGCGGCTTGCCGAGCTCGAATCGCTGCTGGCGATGTCGGAGGCAACGCTGGCGCGGCGTGTGCGCCAGGAAGGCCCCCTGGAACCCGCGGTTTGGGAGCGCCTGGATCGCCTGCTGGAGGCGATCGGCCTTGCGCTCGGCGTGTTTGAGGATCCCGCCATCACAACGGTGGCGTTGCTCGATCAGGTTCCCTTTCGGCTGGATCGGGGGCTCACGGGCTCCGGATGATCCCGGCTCCTCAGCCACGCTGCTGCAGCACCTGTGCCCGTTGATGGAGTCGGTAGCTGAGCTCAGCGGGGCTGATCACCAGCAGTTGATTGATCACGAATCCCTCCCAGGCGGCCCCCAGACTGGGGTGCTGCAATCAAGGACCTCGGCTGATCAGCTGCTCACCCCCTCAATCCGATCCTCAATTTCCTGATAAATCTCCTGCAGCTGGGCGATGTTTTCGTCGCTAGTTTCCCAATAGCCGCGGCCATTCACCTCGAGCAGGGTGCCCACGATGCGGCGGAAGCTGTGGGGGTTGAGCTCCATCAGCCGTTTGCGCATCTCGGGATCGTTAATGAAGGTGTCGTTGGCCTCCTCATACACGAAATTATCCACGGCACCGCTGGTGGCGCTCCAACCCAGGGTGAAGTTGAGTCGCTTGGCGACTTCGCGCACCCCTTCATAGCCCGAATTGAGCATGCCCTCATACCACTTCGGGTTGAGCAGCTTGGTGCGGCTATCCAGGCGGATCGTTTCGCTCAACGAGCGCACCTGGGCATTGGCGGTGGTGGTGTCGGCGATGTAGCTGGTGGGGGCCTTGCCGTCGGCTCGCAGGCCGGCGATCAGCTTGGTGGGGTCGGAATCGAAATAGTGGCTCACATCGGTGAGTGAGATCTCGGCTGAATCCAGGTTCTGGAAGGTGACATCGGCGGTTTTCATCGCCGATTCAAACACTTCGCGGTTCTGGTTCATCTCGCCGGGATTGTCGGCGTTGAAGGCGAAGGTTTTGCGGGAGAGGTACATTTCCTGCAGTTCACCTTCCTCTTCCCAGGTGCTGTTCTCCACCGCCAGGTTCACATTGGAGGAGTAGCTACCGCTGGCGTTGGAAAAGACGCGGGTGGCGGCATCCCGCAGCGAGATGCCCTGCTCGGCGGCCTGCTCCTGGCTGTGCTTGCGCACAAAGTTCAGCTCCAGGGGCTCCTCGGCCTCGGCGGCCATCTTGACCCCCTGATCGATCAGGCCCATCTGGTTGATAAAGAGATCACGGAAAACCCCCGAGCAGTTCACTACCACATCGATGCGGGGCCGGCCCAGCTCTTCGAGCGAGATCAGCTCCAGCTTGTTGACCCGGCCCAGGGAATCGGGCACGGGCCGCACGCCGATGAACCAGAGGATCTGGGCCAGGGATTCGCCGTAGGTCTTGATGTTGTCGGTGCCCCAGAGCACGCAGGCGATCGTTTCTGGCCAGGTGCCCTGCTCGGCCTTCTGGCGCTCGATCAGGCGATCCACCACCACCTTGGCGGCGGCAATCGCGGCCCGGGTGGGGATCGATTGGGGGTCGAGGGCGTGGATGTTCTTGCCGCTGGGCAGCACGCCCGGATTGCGGATCGGATCACCGCCAGGCCCCGGCAGCACGTATTCGCCATCGAGGGCCCGCAGCAGGCTCTCCATCTCCATGTCGGCGCAGATCTGCTCAAGGCAGAAGCGCAGGTAGGCGAAGGTTTTATCCAGCTCACCTTGCTCCAC
>DAIQNM010000278.1:0-3281 GCA_036788375.1 Cyanobium sp. CTOTU6536
GACCTGGGGATACCAGGTGAGCACGATGCGGCCCAGGAAGAGCAGGGTCCAGGCGCCGAGCAGCAACCCGAGGACCAGATGGAGCAGGGGCAGCGGGGCCGTCACAAAGCTCTAAGCGAAAGCGGCTCCATCGTAGGAAGACCTCCCCCACTGCCTAGGATCGCGGCCAGATTGCGCCTGACAGCGACGCCATGACCCCCTCGCTCTCCAACTTCCTGAGCAGCCTCGTGTACGGCGCCATGATCGTGGTGATCCCGATCGCGATCGCACTGTTCTTCATCAGCCAGAACGACCGCGTCGATCGGAAGCTCTGATCCGGCCGATCCTGCCTGCCTGGCCCCTGTCCCTACAATGGTCTGAAGCTCGCTTCAGCCCGGGAACACCCGGCACCCCCCTTGGTTAACGCCAGCCTCAATTGGGCCAGCATCGTCGGCATCGTGCTGGCGGTGGGCGGGGCCTTCCTCTACTTCATGAGGAACTTCAAGCCCGCCCTGGCCCGGGATTACGACGTCTTCTTCGCGGCCATCGGCCTGCTCTGCGGCGGCATCCTCTTCTTCCAGGGCTGGCGGCTGGATCCGATCCTGCAGTTCGGTCAGTTTCTGTTGGCGGGCACCACCGTGTTCTTCGCCTACGAGAGCGTGCGGCTCCGGGGTGTTACCACCGAGCAGGCCCGCCGCTCCTCCTATTTCGAGGATGAGGAACCCGCCCCCTTTGCCCCCCGGGGTGGGCTGGGCGGCCGAAGCTGGGAAGGTGAATCCTTCGACGAAACCGACCGTTACCGCCAACGGATCCCCACGCGGGAACCAGGCTCCGACGACGACTTCTACCGCCCCCGCCGCACCCCCAGCCGGGCGGCGATTCCGGAGCGGGCGATGAGCCGGCGCCCCGATCAGGAGACTTGGGATCCCCCCAGCCCCGAGCGGGCCGAAGGCCCCCGCGGCGAACGCGATGCGGCCCCCAGTCGCTATAGCGCCGGTGCGGCCAGCCCTGCGGCCAGCAACGATTTCGGGGCCCGGCGGCGCGACCGCGATGGCGGTGAGGCACGGCGCGGCAGCAGGCCGGTGGCCAGCACCGAATCCATGCCCCGCTCCAGCCGCCGGCCTGGTGCGCCCGAGCCCAGCACCCCCCGCAGCCAGCCCCAGGCCGGCGCAACCGCCGGCATTCCCCAGGGTTCACCCCTGCGGGGCGGCCGTGGCGAAACCCCCGGCCCCCGCGCTGAGGTGAGCGAGGCCGACTTCGCGCCGCTGGGCGGTAGCGGATCGCCCGGGCGCCCCCCGGCCGCCAATTCCCGCCCTGAAACGGCCACGCCGCCAAAGGCCGGCGGCGAGCGCCCAGAAGCCGGCCGGCCCTACAGCCGCAGCGAGCGTCCCGGCACCGGCCCTGGCCCTGGCGCTGGCCCCAGGGGCCGCGACAACTCCTCCCGCTTCGACGACTGATTTCGCGCCCGATCCGGCCGATTCTTGCTTCGCTGTCCTTGGCCTCGCTGGCTGTGGCCCCGCTGGCTTTGGCCTTGCTGCTGCTGATCCCGGCTTGCGGCAGCTGGAGCTGGAGTCGGCGCAGCGCCGGTCCCAGCGGCTTCGGCAGCGGCGCGGCCAACCGCGAAAACCCTGCGCTCAGCGGCAATGGCCGGCTGCTGGCCAGCCTGGTGGAGCGGGGCGGCCGCAGCACCGTGCTGCTCCAGGAGCAGCCCTCCGGCCGGGAGCTGCCCCTGCCCCAGCTGAGGCGGTTCCAGCCGCACCGCTCTCCGGCTTTGAGCTGGAATGGCCGCTACCTGGCCCTGTTGGTGCAGCAGGGGGGGCGGCGCCTGGCCGTGGTGCTGGATCGGGCCACCGGCAAGCTGCACCGCCTGCCCCTGCCCGGTGACCTGGAGCTGGAGGGGCTGAGCCTTTCGCCCGATGGCCGCCGCCTGGCCCTGGAGGTGCTGCGGCAGGGCCAGGCAAGGGTGGAGCTGTTCGACCTGGCTCCCTTGCTCGAACCCGACCTACCCGCCGCGCCGGTGAGCGGTGGTGGCGCCGCTGGGGGGCTGCGATGACCAGGCCAAGAGTCCTGGCGGTTCTGCTGGCCGGCCTGCCCCTGCTGCTCGGCGGCTGCATGGGCCCGATGCCCGTGCCCCTCGGGGCCCTAGACCGCCGCCTCGAGGCGATTGGCAGCAGCCGGGCCCCGGCCCTGGCGGGCCCTTGGCTGGCGGTGATCGGTGGCCGGGGCGGCCGGGAGCAGGTGGTGCTGGTGGATCTGGAGCGCCAGATGCCGGTGCCCCTGCCGGGCCTCAACCGCCCCGATGCCCAGCCCCTGGCGGTGGCGGTGGATGCGGCCGGCGAGCGGCTGGCGGTGGTGCGGCAGCTGGAGGGCCGCACCGAACTGGTGCTCTACCGCCGCAGCCTGATGGCCCTGGAAGCGGTGGCCATGGAGCCCCCTGGCGTTCCCCGCCGCATCAGCCTGCGGGCCGACGGCCGCGAGCTGGCGGTGGAGGTGAGCCGCGGCGGCGTGTGGCAGGTGGATTTGATCGAGGTGCCTTGAAGCGGCAGGCCCATTCAGGAGCAGCGGATCGATCATGGTGGCCGAACAAGCAGACCATCACCGATCTCCGAGACCGCCAAACTTTGGCAAACTTTGCCAAACCAGCTGAAATCGAGATTAGGATCAATGTGATGAGGCAAGTCGCGCCATGACAACTCCATGACGAAGCCATGACGATGAACGTCAACCTGTCACCTCAATTGGAGGCGATGGTGAAAGACAAGGTGGCCTCCGGCCGCTACACCTCCGCCAGCGAAGTCGTGCGCGAGGCCCTGCGGCTGATGGAGCAGCGCGATCAGCTCAGCGCAATGCGGCTCCAACAGTTGCAACAGGACATCCAGGACGGGCTGGTCAGCGGGGAGCCGCTGCCATGGAACCCGGAGGCGATCAAGGCCGAGGGGCGTCGCCGCTTAGAGGCGCGCACTGTTTCAACCCTGAGCGATTGAGCGGTGCTGGCAATTGTCCTCACTCCCAGTGCCAACAAGGATCTTCTGGAAATCTGGGAGTTCATCGCCGCCGATAACCCCAACCAAGCCGATGCCTTCATCGGACTGATTGATGCAACGTTTCAGAACCTGAGCCGCCAAGCGGGCCTCGGTCGAATGCGTGATGAACTCGCGCCCGGGCTGCGCAGCTTTCCTGTAGGACGGTATCTGATCTTTTATCTGCTGGATTCAGGCTGCCTACGAATCGTGCGTGTCTTACATGGCGCCCGCGATATTGATGCTCTTTTCACTGAACCAGAAGCGCAATGAAGCTGCAAA
>DAIQNM010000279.1:0-3279 GCA_036788375.1 Cyanobium sp. CTOTU6536
TGCACCAGTTTCGCCACTCCGCCTTCTGCGAAAAGGTGCGCCTCGTGCTGGCGGTGAAGGGCCTCGATGTCACCTTGGTGGAGGTCACACCGGGGTTGGGCCAGCTGGGGCTGTTCCGCCTCTCCGGCCAGCGCCAGGTGCCGGTGTTGGTGGATGGGGGTGAGGTGATCGCCGATTCCACCGCCATTGCCCTCCATCTCGAGGCGCGCCATCCCCTGCCGGCCCTCCTGCCCGTCGACCCCCAGGCCCGGGCCCGGGTGCTCCTTTTGGAGGACTGGGCCGACACCGCCCTGGCGGCGGGGGCCCGCCGGGCCCTCCTGCAGGCCGCGGCAGCCGATCCGGTGCTGCGCAACGCCCTGCTGCCGGAGGCAACCCCGGATCCTTTGCGTCGCCTGGTGGGCGCCCTGCCCGCCGGCGTGATGGCGCCGATGGGCGAGGCCGTGGGCGACCTGATGGCCCCCAGTGAGGCCCGCCAGCTGCGCCGCAACCTGGAGCAGCTCACCGTGCTGGTGAGCGAGCGTCCCTATCTGGAGGGGGATCGCCTCAGCCTGGCCGATCTGGCGGTGGTGGCTCAACTTTCCCTACTGCTGTTCCCGGCCTCCGCCGGCGCCCCCCTGGCGGGCCGGGGGGTGGAGGGGATGGCCGATCACCCCCTATTGGCGCCGTTGTTTGGCTGGCGGGATCGGATCCTGGCGGAAGTGCACCACAGCTAAAGCCGCCGCCAACCCGGCCCAGCGGCCAGGATGGGGGCCCGAGCGCCAACCGATGTCTGATCCGCTGCTGCGGGAGCTCGATCACTACGTGGTGCTGGAGCCCGGTGCCGAAGAGCGGATCCTCACCAAGGCCGAAACCCTCACCTGGCTGGAAGGGCACCTGGCGGGCTTGGCCACCCCCCCGGCCGACCTGGAGCCCCTGGCGGATCCGGCCCAGCGGGCCCTGCGGCTGCTGGAAACGGCCTGTGAATTGGATCTGGCGCCGGGGTGTCGCGTCCTCTGGTTTGCGGTGCGGCTGGAGCCACCGGATCGCGGCGTCTGAGGGATCCGGTTGCCTGGCGGTCGGCCCAGTGGGGGCGGCCCGTTAGTTGAGGGAGGGGGTGATGCGGCCTTCCCCGTCCATCAGGGTGATGGGCTCGGCGGGCGCTCGGGTGGCTTCCCGCAGGATCGCGGGCAGGCCTTCGAGCACCTGCAGGGCCACCGCCTCGGGGGGGGCACCGTCCTGGTGGATGTGGAGGTCGGCCTGGGCGTAGAGGGGGTTGCGCTCCGCCAGCAGGGCCGCCAGGCGGGCGGCGGGATCGGCGCTGCTGAGCAGCGGGCGGGGGGTGGGGTCGGCCTGGAGCCGCTCCAGCAGCAGGGCTGGCGGGGCATCGAGCCAAACCACAACCCCCTGGCGCAGGTGGCCCCAGTTGATGGCCCGGGTCACCACGCCGCCGCCGGTGGCCACCACCAGGGAATGGAAGCCGGCGATCTGATCGAGCACGGCGGTTTCGAGGCTGCGGAAGCCCTCCTCGCCATCCTCGGCAAACACCGTGGGGATCGGCCGGCCGGCCACCCCCTCCAGGGCGGTGTCGGCATCCAGAAAGCGGTAGCCCAGGGCGCTGGCCAGGGGGCGACCCACGGCGCTCTTGCCGGTGCCCATCATCCCCACCAGGTAGAGATTGATGCCCTGCAGCCGGCGGGCCAGCTCCCGGTGGCTCGCTTCAGCTGCAGCATCCGCTGCGGAGGGAACTGGCGCGGTCATCGGACGTTGCTGGGGGAAGGGTCGGCAATGGCGCTCGGGGGTGATCCGGCCGACGCCTGGCCCCGGCAGCCCGTTTCTAAGATGGAACCCCCTAGGCCCTTCGCGATGCTTGCCCCAGGGCCCATGGCGCCCCCCACCTCGCGCCCGATTGAGGGCTCGATTCCACCCGGCGCGGCCCCGTTGCCACCGGACGCTGGCCAGGCCCCCCATGGCCGCGGCAGGCCCTGCGTGATCACCCGCCGGGCCCGCTTCAGCGCCAGCCACCTTTACCGGCTGCCGGAGCTCGATGACGCCACCAACCAGCAGCGCTTCGGCCGCTGCAGCCTCGAGCCGGGCCACGGCCACAACTACGAGCTGATCGTGGCGATGGGCGGCCCCTTGGATGGCGATGGCATGGTGCTCAACCTTTCGGACGTGAAGCACGCCATCCGCCGCGAGGTCACCGAGCCGCTCGATTTCCGCTTCCTCAACCAAGTGTGGCCGGAGTTTGACCTCACCCGGCCCGAGGGGCGGCTGCCCACCACCGAGGCCCTGGCCCTGGCCATCCGCGCTCGCCTGACGGCCCACCTGCCGCTGGTGGGTCTGCGCCTTTACGAACAACCCGACCTGTGGGCCGATGTGCTCGCCGGACCTGCCCTTGATCCCATGGAAGCGTTCCTCTCGATCCGCACCCACTTCGCCGCCGCCCACCGCCTGGCCCGCGAGGAGCTCAGCCAGGCCGAAAACGAGGCGATCTATGGCAAGTGCGCCCGGCCCCACGGCCACGGCCACAATTACCTGCTCGATGTGACGGTGCGGGGCCCGATCGATGCCCGCACCGGCATGGTGTGCGATCTGGCCGAGCTCCAACAACTGGTGGCCGATCTGGTGGTGGAGCCCTTCGACCACACCTTTCTCAACAAGGACGTGCCCCACTTCGCCAGCTGCGTGCCCACCGCCGAAAACATCGCCCTCCACATCGCTGATCTGCTCAGCGGCCCGATTGCCGCCACCGGCGCCTGCCTCCACAAGGTGCGATTGCAAGAGAGCCCCAACAATGCCGCCGAGGTGTTTGCCGAAACGCCCCAACTGGAGATGGTGCCGGCGGCGCTGGAGGCCTTGGCGGCCGGCTGATTCCGCTGGGGTCACGGGCGTTCCTGGTGCTCCAGCTTTGGAGCTGCAGCACCCGCTTTTCAATACCTGCGCTTGCCGGAGCCCCAGCCAAAAGCAACCCTCCCTTCGCTAGTACGCGGTAGGGCGCCAGAGAGGAAGGCGAAGCAGGCCGCATACAACAGAGCTGAGATGACGATGCGGATCGTTTCCTTGATCAGCCGATCCGGCTTGATCGAGGACTGGGCCTCGA
Source organism: Cyanobium sp. CTOTU6536 (assembly GCA_036788375.1). GTDB lineage: Bacteria > Cyanobacteriota > Cyanobacteriia > PCC-6307 > Cyanobiaceae > Cyanobium. Next base: position 3,080 of record DAIQNM010000279.1, read on the forward strand.
TGCGCCGTTGGAGGCGATTGGCGGCCTGATCCGCTCCTGCCAGAAGCTCCTTGCGGAGCTGATCGATCGGGGTGCGCAGCTGGCTTGGCGAGAGGACTGCGTTGTTGCCCGCTAATTGCTGCAGCCTGGTCTGGATTTCCTGGGGGCTGGTGGCGGTGGCGATGGCCTGGCGAATGTCGGCGAGCTTGCGGGCCGATTGG
>DAIQNM010000280.1:0-3270 GCA_036788375.1 Cyanobium sp. CTOTU6536
GGGAGCTGGAGCCCGCCGCGGCCCAGGCGCTGCTGGGGGCCACCGCCGAGGCCGCCGGAGTGAAGAAGGGCCTGGTGATGAAAACCCTGCGCGCCGCCCTGCTCGGCAGCCTCCAGGGCCCAGACCTGCTCACCACCTGGTTGCTGCTGCACCGGGCCGGCGAAGACAGGCCCCGGCTGGAGGCGGCCCTGGCCTAGGAGCGGTTGCCAGCACCCGAACGGCAGCTGCCGGATTTAGGGGCTGGGCTAAGGGGGCCCACTTCGGGCCGGTTCCTACTCCTGGCTGGCCCCGAACTCCGGTTCCACCCGAATACCGATCACGCTGCCGGCCCGCACCACCAGATACTCCCCCTCCAGATCGCCCAACGGCACGGTCACAAAGGCCTCCGGGGCCGCCGGCGCCAACACGCCGCCATACCAGCTCTGGAAATCCTCAAGCCGGCGGAATTCCACCACCTGCACGTGCCCGCCCTCCAGCATCAGGTGGATGGAGAAGCGGCGTAGCGAACGGGGCATGGCGACGGCGCGGGATCAACTCTGTCCCCCCAGGATGACGCAAATGGTCCCAGCGTCATCGCGGCGGGGCAATAGAGGGGATGGCGGGGGTGCCCTGCGGCGGTGACCGCCAGGGCCACCGGTCCCACCCCCTGCTCGGCCAGCAGGGCCAACACCTGCCGATCCCGGCCCCGCCAAGCCCCACCGTTGCCCCAGCCCAGCCACACCGTCACCGCGGGCTGTCGCTCCAAGCAACGACGGATCCAGTCGTCATTGCAGCAGCCCACGGGGTCCTCCAGCCGGCGCAACATCACCGCTTTGGCGGCCACCCGGGCAAACAGGTTGACCACCTCCAGGCCTCCGAATCCCCAGCTGCGGGCATAGGCCACGAGGCGGCGGAGGGTGGGATCATCCCGCCTGGCATCGGCCCGCGAAGGGTTGAGTCCCACAAACACCAGAGCGGGTCGGCTGGGGTCCCAGCTTCGCTGCAGCCACCAGCGGTAACGGCCGCAGGGGCTGAAGGCCGCCGCCGCTGCCCCGGACTGCGGCGGCGGCAGCACCTCTGGCAGGCTGTGGCCGCGGACCGGGACCGGGGAGCAGGGCATGGCGCAGGCAGCAGACGGGGCAGCAGACGGGAAGATCAAGGAAGCCGGGGATCCCCAGGCCGGGCCCGGGGCCGCGAAGCCCCTGCTGTTGCTGGTGGATGGTCACTCCCTGGCTTTCCGCAGTTTCTACGCCTTTGCCAAGGGGGGCGATGGCGGGCTGAGCACCAAGGCGGGGGTTCCCACCAGCGTGACCTACGGCTTCCTCAAGGCCCTGCTCGACAACTGCCGCGGCCTCACCCCCCAGGGGGTGGTGATCGCCTTTGACACCGCCGAACCCACCTTCCGCCATGAGGCCGATGAGGCCTACAAGGCCCACCGGGATGAGGCGCCGGCCCATTTCTTTGAGGATCTCGGCAATCTGCAGCGGATCCTGGCCGAAGATCTGGATCTGCCCCTCTGCCTGGCCCCGGGCTTCGAGGCCGACGACGTGCTCGGCACCCTGGCCCAGCGGGCGGTTGGTGAAGGCTGGCGGGTGCGAATCCTCTCGGGCGACCGCGACCTCTTTCAACTGGTCGACGATGGGCGCGACATCGCCGTGCTTTACATGGGCGGCGGTCCCTATGCGAAATCGAGCGGACCGGTGGAGATCCGCCGCAACGAGGTGATTGCTCGGCTGGGGGTTCCCCCGGAGGACGTGGTGGATCTCAAGGCCCTCACCGGCGACAGCTCCGACAACATCCCTGGCGTGAAAGGGGTGGGTCCAAAAACCGCGGTAGGTCTGCTGCAGGAGAACGGCAGCCTTGACGGCATCTACGCCGCCCTCGATGCCCTGGAGGGGGACAAAGCCGCCAAGGGGGTGCTCAAGGGCGCCCTGAAGGACAAACTCGCGGTGGGGAGGGAAAGCGCCTACCGCTCCCGCATGCTGGCGGAGATCCTGTTGAGCATCCCCCTCCCCAGCGAGCCACGGCTGGCCCTGGGGGAGGTGCGGCCCGAGGGCCTGAGCAGCAGCCTGGAGGCGTTGGAACTGTTCAGCCTGGTGCGGCAGGTGGGGCAGTTTGAGAAGACCTTTTCGGCCCACCCCCCCGCTCCGGAGGCCGCAGCCGCGGCAGCGGCAACCCCCAAAAAAACAAGCGCCGCCCCCGATCCCCAGGCCAGCGCCGAGCCCAGCCCAGAGTGCGCCTCCCGAGCGGCTGGGATCGAAGCCACCCCGGCACCGGCGATACCCAGCCTCCAGCCGCAGCTGATCACCACGGCGGCCCAGCTTGCGGCCCTGGCGACCCGGCTGATGGCAGCAACCGATCCGGCCTGCCCCGTGGCCCTCGACACCGAAACCACGGCCCTCAATCCCTTCCGTGCCGAACTGGTGGGGGTGGGTCTGTGCTGGGGGGAGGGTCTGGGCGATCTGGCCTACATCCCCATCGGCCATCTCCTCCCCGAAACCCAAGGCCAGCTGGCCGGCCTGGGGAGCGATCCGACCCCTGCCAATCCCCTGGGCCAGCTGCCGTTGGAAGCTGTGCTCACCGCCCTGGCGCCCTGGCTGGCCAGCGCCGCCCACCCCAAAACCCTCCAGAACGCCAAGTACGACCGGCTGATCCTGCTGCGCCACGGCCTGCCCCTGGAAGGCGTGGTGATGGACACGCTCCTGGCCGACTACCTCCGCGATGCCGGCGATCGCCACGGTCTGGAGGTGATGGCCGAGCGCAACCTGGGCTTCACCCCCACCAGCTATGCCGATCTGGTGCCAAAGGGCGCCACCTTCGCGGCGGTGCCGATCGAGGCCGCGGCGCTCTATTGCGGCATGGACGTGCACGTGACCTGGCGGCTCACCGGCCTGCTGCGGGCCCAGCTGGCCGCCATGGGGCCGGCCCTGCCCGCCCTGCTTGAGCAGGTGGAGTTGCCGCTGGAGCCGGTGTTGGCCCAGATGGAGGCCACCGGCATCCGCATCGACAAGCCCTACCTGGCCGAACTCTCGATCGAACTGGCCACCGCCCTCGATGGCCTGGAGTTGGCGGCTCGGCAGGCCGCCGGCGTGGACTTCAACCTCGCCTCCCCCAAACAACTGGGGGAACTGCTCTTTGAAACCCTCAAGCTCGACCGCAAGAAATCCCGCAAGACCAAAACCGGCTGGAGCACCGATGCGGCCGTGCTGGAAAAGCTCGAGCTCGATCACCCCGTGGTGCCCCTGGTGTTGGAGCACCGCACCCTCAGCAAGCTGCGCAGCACCTACGTGG
>DAIQNM010000281.1:0-3247 GCA_036788375.1 Cyanobium sp. CTOTU6536
GATGACCCTCGCCCCGCCTGCTCCCGCCGCCCCCCAGGCTCCAGCCAGCGGCCTGGAGCGCCTTGTGCTGCCGCCGGGCCTGAAGCTCAGCCCGGAGCAGTTCGCCTTGGCGTGCGAGGCGAACCCGGAAGCCGTGCTGGAACTCACGGCCGCTGGCCAGGTGATCGCGATGACCCCCACAGGTGGAGACACCAGCGCCCGTAACAACCTCCTGAGCGCCCGCCTGCAGGTCTGGGCCCTCGGCCAGGGGGGCTGGAAGGTGTTCGACAGTCCGGTGGCTTCCGCCTCCCCGATGGCTCCGTGCTCAGCCCCGATGCGGCCGTGCTGCGGCTTCCCGCCCTTGTGCCCCGAGCTGGTGGTGGAGCTGGTGAGCCCGTCCGTAGCCGCAGGCTTCTCCGAAGGAGTTGAGGGCCACCGCGGCAGCGAAGCCCTGCGGCGCTAGATGGCCGCTTACCTCGCCAATGGCGCCCAGCTGAGCTGGTTGCTGTTTCCGCAGCAGCGGGCTGTGGAGATCTGGCAGCCGGGGGCTGACCCTGCGACGCCGGTGGTGATGGAGCGAATCGAGGCGGCCGAGGTGCTGGAAGGGGGCGAACTGCTGCCAGGGCTGCGGCTGGAGCTGGCGGAAATCTGGGAGGGCTAGAGCTTCCGTCAACGTGCCTTGAGCGAGGAGCTCTGCGCCATTGGCGGCATCACCCTCGACGACTTCACCCAGAGCGTGGCCTACCGCGAGATCTTTGGGCGCGGGGAGGCCTTAGGTGAGGCCAGAGGAGAAGCCCGAGGAGAGGCCAAGGTCACCCTGCGCCAGTTGGGCCGCCGCTGCGGCCCCCTGAGCGCCGAGCAGGAAAGCGTGATTCGTTGCTTGCCATTGGAGCTGCTGGAAGCCCTGGCGGAGGCCCTGCTGGATTTCGAGGGCATGGCCGATCTCAACGCCTGGCTGTCGGCCAACACCTGAAGCACCCGCCAACCGGAATCCGTTGTGGTCGCCAGCGACAAGCTCTTTTATTGGCTCTTCCAGCACCAACCGGATCGGATCCTGCCGCTGCTGCCGGATCTCCCTGCTGATGCCAGGGGCTACAGCTTTTCGGCCCCTGCGTTGAAAGAGCGCGAATACCGGCTCGATGGGCTGTTCCTACCGCCGCCAGAGCGGCCCCCTCTGCCGGCCCTGATCCTGGCGGCCCAGATGGCCGCCGATGGCAGTTTGCTGCAGGCCAAGGGCCCAGGGCGGCAGGGCGGACTCTGCAATGCCTCTCGGGCCTTGTGGCGATCCTGTGTGAGGGTACGGAAGAATGCGGTAGAGGCGAGGCGATTGAGGTACTATCTAACTGTTCATTGCTGCCTGACCTATGACCACCCTTGAAAACGCTAACGACGGGATTCCTGACGACGCCCCCGAACGGAAGAAAGTGGAGAATAAATGAGGAAAGTGGTTGGGAAGGACGAGAAAAATTGAAGGAAAGTGGTTGGGAAGGACGAGAGAGTAAAGAAGAGAGGGAGAAATTAGCGGAATTACGGAGGAAATTTGGGATGATTGGAATCCCTGGGGAGAGGTGGAGGGTGTAGTTGTGGGCTAGTGTAGTGATGCCCCAGTGTGCCACAAACCCCGCCCACACCAACAAAACTCAATAGCACCAACGGGTCTGCGAAGACCCTTTTTAATGGCCTGGAGCATTGATTACCTGGCACCGTTGCCGCCGATTTGAGCGTGCTGCCTCTGCTTTAGGGCGGCAAGGCCATTATTTCTGCAACGACTCAAAAAGAGTTCCGCAGCAAAGCAATGGCACCAATAAGCGCCAAGAGAAAATCACTCTGCCACCTATTCTCAAAGTTTATTTCCCCTCCAGCACAGCATTTGTGCCCTAACTGCTATTCAGGCATTCGTCATCATTCCAGCGTGGTGCATTGCAATGCCGAAACCGCTCGGCGATTTGCTGCCAGCGCTCAGGAAGTTGCTGCAGCGCAGGCAGGTTAAGTGGCAGTGATTGCTGTCCAATGCAGTGCCTATATTGCTTGCTTTTGCCTTGTGCTCTTGTGGCAGTGCCTTGGAGCAGGGCAATCAACTTGCTGCCCCATTGTCTGGTTTTGATTGGTTTTGATTTGCAGCGGTATGTCTTGCAGAAGTTCACATACCGCTTGGCACATCCAGTGAGCGTGGGTGCCAGTTGCAAAAAAGAAGGGTGCCAGTCACTCAATCCGTCTGCTTCTAATCGGCTGTAATGCCCGTAGTTGCTATAGGGGTCATAAAACCCCTTACGCACTCCCGCCGCCTTGGGATTGGCGTGAATCTAACGCAGTGTATTCAGGGTCCGTTGGTGGTCTGCACCCAGTGCATCAGTTTGGGCAGTTGGCTGGCATCATCAGGCTTGATCAGTAGATGGATGTGATTAGCCATCAGGCACAGTCCATACAGGCGAACTGAGTAGTTCTGCTTTGCTTTCTCTAAGACCACCAGCAGCACATCACGCCTGATGCGTTTAGCAATCAAAAACTGCCGACTGTTGCAACGCAGGGTGATGTGAAACGAATGCCCTGCTGGTAAGGAGCGGGAAGCCCCCCCGTGCCAACCTGCCTGGATCCCTGGGCCTGGGTCTGCCGTTGTGGTCGCCAGCGACAAGCTCTTTTATTGGCTCTTCCAGCACCAACCCGATCGGATCCTGCCGCTGCTGCCCGATCTGCCGGCTGATGCGAGGGGGTACAGGTTTTCGGCCCCTGTGCTGAAAGAGCGGGAATACCGGCTCGATGGGCTGTTCCTACCGCCGCCAGAGCGGCCTGAGCTGCCGGCCCTGATCCTGGAAGCCCAGATGGCCGCCGACGCTGGCTTCCTGCGGCGCCTCTACGCCGAAACCGCCCGCCTTGTGCAGCAGGAGCCGGGCATCGAGCACTGGCGGGTGGTGGTGCTCTGCCCCTCCCGCCAGCTCAACTTCGGCGATCCAGCCCCGGTGGCGGAGTTCGTGGAGCAGCGGGTGCAGTGGATCGAGCTGCTGAGCGCCGCCGCCAACCCCACCGCCCCGGCACTGGTGCAGGCGTTGGCCCTGCTGCTCCAGAGCGAGCAGGAGCTGCCCGCCACCACCTCCACCCTCCGGGCCCGGGTGGCCGGCAGCAGCCAGGCCGCCGAGATCGATGACGTGATCGCCGCTATCTTGGTGTCACGCTTTAACGGCCGATCAATCCAGGAGCTCTGCGCCATGGGCGGCATCACCCTCGACGACTTCACCCAGAGCGTGGCCTACCGCGAGATCTTTGGGCGGGG
>DAIQNM010000282.1:0-3243 GCA_036788375.1 Cyanobium sp. CTOTU6536
GCCGATGCCGCTCAGACCGAGCTGGAGCAGGGCCTTGAGGGGCGTGCCGCTATCCGGGGCGAGGGGGGGCAGATCAATGGTCGCAATCTCGGCGGGGTTGAGCGGCGAGGTCTTTGCAACCACCAAAAGCCCTTCCACAAAGGGGCCGAAGAGGAAGTTATTGATGAAGCCGAGCAACAGGTGAAAACCCACGATCGCCAGACCGGTGAGGGTGCCCACCAAGGCAGCCCAGGCCAGGAGATTCCACTGGAAGGGCCTGGCCCGGATGCCCCCATCAACGGATCCGCCGGCCTGGGCCGGATCGGCCGCCACCGTTGCCCCATGGGGTACCACCGTCGCGGCTTGCTGCGCTGCTGGAGGGGTTGGTGGCGATGCGGCCCCAGCCGCTGCTTTGCCAGCAGGGAGCTCGGCAGCAGGCTCGGGCTGCCCCGGCCCGGCCTCAGGCTTCGGGGCGAACGGTGGCAAAGATGTCCTCCAGAATCGCGCCAGCCCCCTGCTCCCGGAGGCGATGGGCCAAGGCCAGGCCGATGGCCTCAGGATCCTCCTGGGGGCCGCTGACCGTGTCGCGAATCAACTGCTGGCCATCCAGGCTTGCCACCATGCCGGTGAGCACCAGGTCACCGCTGGCATCGGGCCCGCTGAAGTGGGTGTTGACCCCGATCGGCACCTGGCAGCCACCCTCGAGCTGGCGAAGGAAAGCCCGCTCGGCCAGGCAGCGCAGGGCGGTCGGCCGATGCTCCAGCACCGCAATTCGCTCCAGCACGGCGGTGTCGCCCGCGCGGCACTCGATGCCAAGGGCCCCCTGGCCCACCGCATGGAGGGAGATGGAGGGATCAATCAATTCATGGATGCGATCAGCCAGGCCAAGCCGGCCAAGGCCAGCTGCCGCAAGGATCAGGCAGTCGTACTCGCCGGCATCGAGTTTCTCCAGGCGGGTGATCACGTTGCCACGCACATCCTTGAAGGTGAGGTGCGGATAGTGGTGCCGCAGCTGGGCCAGCCGCCGCAGCGAACTGGTGCCCACCACGGAACCTTCGGGCATGGTGGCCAGGCTCCTGTCCTGGTGGCCGGCATGGACCACGAGGGCGTCGGCCGGATCCTCCCGCTCAGTGATGCATCCCAGGATCAGCCCCTCGGGCAGGTTGGTGGGCAGATCCTTGAGGCTGTGGACGGCGATATCGGCCCGATCCACCAGCATCTGGGCCTCCAGCTCCTTGGTGAAGAGACCCTTATCGCCGATTTTGGCCAGGGCCACATCCAGGATCTTGTCCCCCTGGGTGGCCATCGCCTCGATGCTGATCACCAGACCCGGATGGGCCTGCTCGAGCTCATCGCGAACCCAGCGGGTCTGCACCATGGCCAGCTGGCTGCGGCGGGAGGCAATGCGCAGGCTGGCCTGGCCGGATGGAGCGGAAACGCCGGAAAGGCTGGTCATCGGGACCCTGGATGGGCGGCCACAGCCGCCGGGTAACAGCCGCCCAGCCTACGGACCCGTTGCGGCAGGGGGTGGCCAAGCCCAAGCGGCCGTGACGAGCTGATGGGAATCTGCAGGCGGTAGACCGGCCCCAACTGGGGGGTCAGGCGAGCAGATCCAGGGGCAATGGCCCCCAGGTCTCGGCCAATTCGGGTTGGTCCGGGTTCTGGCCGCTGATCAGGATGCCCACCCCCAGTCCCGCCTCCTCGCGGAGCAGGTACGTCCCGGTGCGTTGGTTGCCCTTGAGAAACACGGGGTTCTCAAGGCCATCGGCGCTGGCATCCAGCGCCACCAATTGATCCCAACCCAGAGCTCCCTCCCAGCGGCGCAGGGTCGCCAAGGCGATGGCGGCCGAAGGAGCCATCACTCCGATCGTGAACCAGGGACAGCGCTCCATCGCCTGGGCCAGCTCCGAGCGCAGCAGCAGGCGCTGGGGCTCGCTGAGCTCCGGTGCGGTACGCAGACCCCGCAGGTCGGCCAGGGCTTGGATGGGGGACTGGGCTGGGGATTCGGTGGAAGACACGGGATCGAGGAGAAGGAACGAGGGAGCGGCTGAGGGGCGATGGCCAACGGGTATCAGCCTCCCCTCAGGAGTTGGCGCCAGTGCGCCGATAGGCCCGCCAGAAGGCCAGACAGATTGTGAGCCAGGCCACCCCCACGGCGCCCCCCGCCAGCAGGTCGGTGGGCCAGTGGGCCCGCGCCGCCAGGGTGCTCAACCAGACGAGGGCACTCCAGGTGAGGGCGCCCAGCGTGAGGGGGGGGCGCAGGCGGGGGTAGTGGAGCGAAAGGATCGCCACCATCGCGAAATAGAAGGCAACCGATCCGGCGGCATGGCCACTGGGGAAACTGTGGCCGTCCACAACCAGCAGCTTTTCATGGGGGCGGGCGCGATCAAATAGGGGTTTGAGCCACATGTCGACAATCCCGAGAATGCCACCGGTGGCCACCACCAGCAGGCCAAGGTCCGACCACCAGCGCTTGCGAGTCAGGTAGATCAGCGCCGAGAGCACCAAGGCGCCAGTGAAACCGACCCCGCTCATCCGGTAGATCTGCACCAGGATCAGCCGCAAGGGGCCCGGCAGATGGGCGAAGCCGTCGAGCAGAGCAGTATCAAAGGGCGGGGGATCCTCCCCAGCCACCAGGTGCCCCAGCAACAGCAGCACCGCGATGGACAGGGCCACCACGGTCCAATCGCGGGGACGCAAGGGAAGGGTCATGGGGTGGGGAGGGAAGCCAGGGGGACACGCCAGAGCTCCTGCTGATCCTGCCTAGCCAGCCGAATGATGGCGGGGGCAGGCAGGCCGAGCCCCTCCAAGGCGGCCCGATCGCCGAACAGGCGCACCGTGGTGGTGGAAGGTCCGAGGCCCAGGGAGTCGGGGTCGCCGCGGCGGGCCAATATCGCGGCTCGATCGCCGACAAAGGCCGCCGGCTCACCGGCATAAAACACCGTGCTGTAGCGCTTCGTGCCAACCACCCAGAGGGGCTCGTGGGGCAGGGCGCGGCGGTGGGCCTCGCGGGCCAGCAGGCGCAGGGGCAGCTGCCGCTGGCGGTCGAGCAGGGGGGCCAGGGGGGCAACCACCAGGGCGAGAATGGCCAGGAACCCTGCCAGGGTGGGGGTCCAGAGCCAGCGGTGGCCGCCGGGGCGGAGCAACAACAGCCCCAGGGCCAGCGCCATCAAGGCCAGCAAGATCGCCAAGGTGAGGGGCAGACCTGAGCGATTGAGGGCCATCGCCAGCTGGGGGTGGGCCGGATCGGTGGCTGCCCAGCGC
>DAIQNM010000283.1:0-3237 GCA_036788375.1 Cyanobium sp. CTOTU6536
GCTCCATTCCCCCGCTCCCGGTACCGCCGGAAGCCACGCGGGGCTGCAATGGTTTCGACGGGGCATAAGGAGGGTGACTGAAGCCTGCTCGGTAAGAGCAAACCCGTAACAGCGAACAACATCGTTCGTTTCTCCCGTCAAGCCGCCCCTGTGGCTGCCTGACACTCTTAACGGAGACGGGGTGAGATCAGCCTTGTCACCCAAATGATCCATGGGGCCTGGAAGGGCCCCACCTTTATGACTATTGGAACGTCTATGACGATTGGATCGTCTATGCCGATTGGAGCTGGCCTGAAGAGTCGATAAGAGCAGCTTCAGGCGGCGCTGGTGCTGGCCTCGGCTCGGCGGAATGTTTCCTCATTGCGCATCAGCGGACCCAGGAAGGTGGCACCGAAATCCATGGGCTGGTTGTAGCGGATACCGGCGTAATACAAGCCCATGACCGAATCCAACCACATCAGCTGGCCAGCTATGTCGATCTTCTCGCTATCGCTGGGGGAATGGATGCGGATCAGCACGGCCTGGTTAGGGGGGATGGGTGAACGAAGCAGCAGGCAGGCACCGTGCTGGCTTACATCCCATAGTTGGCCGGCATAACGGATGCCCCCCACCAGCACCTCAACCCGGATCGGCAGGTCGAGCACCGGCACCGAAAAACGCTTGCTCTGACGCCCAATCCTCAGCTTGGGCCTTGCCGAGGGGGCTTTGGGTTGGGGGGGGAAGAGGGCGAGCATGGCCGGAAAGGCGATCGATCGAGGGGTGGTCTGGAGGGCGATATGAAATCTGTACTCAAAACAACCGTATCGGCTCTCGACAAGATGGCAACTTTAAATCGCACCGTAGGGGGCCTATTGCTGTAGGAGACCTTCCCCCTCCAGCAAGCCCTAACGTCAATGGTGGGATGAATACGGGCTTCCCAAGGCCTGGCGCCGGTTCTCCCGCCTATTCGCCTCGGTTCTGGGCTCAATAGCGTTCAGGTCTGATGCAGTTGCTGCATCGCGTTGTTACAAATTGCCATGACAACCCCCATTGCCACCCTGCTGGTCCTTCCCGACCTCCGGCCCCTCGCCCAGCGCCTGTTGGCCGTGCTTCGGCACCTCTCCCCTGCTGGCGCCGATGCCCTGCATGGCGAAGCGGAGCGGCTGGGGCGGGCCATGGTGTTTAGCGGGGACCCCCTCGAGGCCGAGGCCCTCCGCCGGCAGCTCCACGCCGCCGGTCTGACCACCTCCCTCAACCTGCGGTTCGTGCCCGTGGCGGCAGCCGAAGGCGGCTGAGGGGGCCTCAGGGGATGGTTCCGCCGGGGACCATCCCGCCCGCTGGCGAGCCGTTGCCATGGCCTATTGCTTGCGGGCAGGGTTCCAGCCGCTCCAGCGGGCCAGTTCCTCCAAGGAGAGCACCCCTTCCCGCCGTTCATTCCCCTTCACCCAGGTGGGGTAGGCCTTGATCGCGGCGGCCTCGCAGCGCTGGCGCCCCCCATCGCTGCGGTCGCATTCCACGTAAGGAAGCCGGTTGCCGGCCTGCTGGCCAAACAGGCTCTTCTGGCGGAAGCAGGCCGGGCACCACCAGGCTCCATAAAAAAGGTAGCCCTGCTGGCGCAGATGCTCGCCCAGGTTGATCTGACTGGGTGTGGAGGGGGCCAGGGCTTCGCCGATCCCCGGGCTGGTGGAGGCACCCGCCGCCTCGGCCTGGGCCAGGGCCAGGGGGCTGGCCCCCGCGCCCAAGGACCCCAGCAGCATCCCGGCTGCGGCGACAACCGCCCCCAGCAACGGCAGGGTGGCGCGATGGGATGGCTTGGCCATCGGCCGCAGGGCAGAGGAAAACGCAATGTAGGTCGCGCCTGAAGGTCGCCGTTCGGCCTTCCGCCCTTCCGCGGCATCGCTCGGGCCGGCGGTGGCTGTGACAATGGAGAACAGCCCTGGTGCGATGCCCTTCAGGACGGCGACGAGATGAGCGTGAACGGCTACCGCGACTACTTCAAGGTGCTCGAAGTCGAACGGGGGGCCGACGCGGATGCGATCAAGCGCTCCTTCCGCCGGCTGGCCCGCCAGTACCACCCGGATGTCAATCCCGACGACAAGGACGCCGAGGCCCGTTTCAAGGAGATCAGCGAGGCCTATGAGGTGCTCTCCGATCCGGAGAAGCGCCGGCGCTACGAACAATTCGGCCAGTACTGGAATCAGATGGGCGGCCCCAGTGGGGGTGGCCCGGGTGGGGCCGATGTGGATTTCGGCCGCTACGGCAATTTCGACGACTTCATCAACGACCTGCTCGGTCGCTTCGGCGGGCCGGGCGGCGGGCCTGCCGGCGGGTTTGGCGGCTTCGGCAGCGGTTTCCCCGGCGGCTTCTCCGGCCGCACCGCACCGGTCGACCTCGATGCCGAGGCCACGATCAACCTCTCCCTCGCCGATGCCTTCCGGGGCTGTGAGCGCACCCTGGCGGTCAACGACGAGCGGGTGCAGGTGCGCATCCCTGCGGGGGTGCGCAGTGGCAGCCGGCTGCGGCTCAAGGGCAAGGGCAACCTGCAGCCCGGCACCGGCCGCCGCGGCGACCTCTACCTCAACCTCCAGCTCCAGCCCCATCCGGTCTGGCGGATCGATGGGGATCAGCTGCGGGCCGAGCTGCCCCTCAGCCTCGATGAGCTGGCCCTCGGCGGCGAGGTGACGGTGGCCACCCCCGATGGCGAGGCCACCGTGCAGGTGCCGCCTGGCATGAGCCTCGGCCGCAGCCTGCGGCTCAAGGGCAAGGGTTGGCCGCTCAAGGAGGGCCGCGGCGACCTGCTGCTCAGCCCGGTGTTGCGGCTTCCCGAAACCCTGAGCGGGCGCGAGCGCGAGCTGCTCGAGGAGCTTCGCCGCAACCGCAGCAGCGACCCCCGCGAGGGCTGGATCGCTTCGGCCCGGCTGTGATCGGTTGCTGAAGCCCGCCAGATCTGATCGGGACGTTGATGCCTGGCTGGCCAAGAGGCTGATCTCGACAGCTGCTCCGTAGGATCCGCCCAACCCTCGCCGAGCGCATGGAGCTCTCCTACCGTCCCCGCCGGCTGCGGCGCACGCCGGCCCTGAGGGCCCTGGTGCGGGAACACCAGCTCGCCCCCACCGACTTCATCTATCCCCTCTTTGTGCACGAGGGCGCCAGCATCGAACCGATCGGTGCCATGCCGGGCGCCAGCCGCTGGAGCCTCGAAGGGCTGGTGGATGAGGTGGGTCGCGCCTGGGATCTGGGCATCCGCTGCGTGGTGCT
>DAIQNM010000284.1:0-3226 GCA_036788375.1 Cyanobium sp. CTOTU6536
GTGACGTGGATCGTGAAGGCGTGGATGTGGTGGACCATGAAGTCGGCCGTTCCCAGGGGGATCGGCCCGGCGGCAACCTTGCCGCCCACAGCCACGACGGCGCCGTTGAACACCTCGCTCACGCCAGCGAGGGCGTTGGGAGCGGTGGTGCCGGCAGCGGCGGCATGGAGGCCCTGGATCCACTGGGCAAACACCGGCTTCAGCTGGATGGCCGAATCACTGAACATGTCCTGGGGACGGCCCAGGGCACGCATGGTGTCGTTGTGGATATAAAGGCCGAAGCTGTGGAAACCAAGCCAGATCGACACCCAGTTGAGGTGGCTGATCAGGGCATCGCGGGCCTTGAGCACGCGATCCAACACGTTATCGACGTGCTTGGCGGGGTCGTAATCGCGAATCATCGCGATGGCGGCATGGGCACCTGCGCCCACAATCAGGAAGCCGCCAATCCAGGTGTGATGGGTGAAGATCGACAGCTGGGTTGGGTAGTCAATCCCGATGTAGGGATAGGGAGGCATCGCATACATGTGGTGGGCCACAATGATGGTCAGCGAGCCAAGCATCGCCAGGTTCACGGCCAGTTGGGCATGCCAGCTGGTGGTCATGAATTCGAACAGACCATCGTGACCCTTGGTGGCAGGGAACAGCAGGGGATCGCCCTTCTGACCCTCGAGGATCTCCTTGATGCTGTGACCAATGCCCCAGTTGGTGCGGTACATGTGGCCAGCCACGATGAACAGCACCGCAATCGCCAGGTGGTGATGGGCGATGTCGGTCATCCAAAGGCTGCCGGTGACGGGATTCAACCCACCTTTAAAGGTGAGGAAATCGCTGTAAGCGGCCCAGTTGCCCGTGAAGAAGGCTGAGATGCCCGCCCCGAAACCGGGGAAGATCTGGGCGATCAGGTCCTGATTCAGGAACTCGTGGGGCAGAGGAATGTCTGCATAGGTGGCGATGGTTTTGCCATTGAGCACCAGCGGCTTGCCGGCGTCGATGGCTTCCATCAGCGCGTTGGTGGGCAGGGACACGTGAAGGAGGTGACCTGTCCACGACAGGGAGCCCAAGCCAAGGAGGCCAGCCAGATGGTGGTTGAGCATCGACTCAACGTTCTGGAACCATTCGAGCTTGGGGGCTGCCTTGTGATAGTGGAAGACGCCCGCGTTGAGCATCAGGCCGGCCATCACCAGCGCGCCGATGGCCAGGGCCAGCAGCTGGGTTTCGTTGGTGATGCCCCAGGCCCTCCACACGTGGAAGACACCGGAGGTGATCTGAATGCCGTGGAAGCCGGCACCCACATCGCCGTTGAGGATCTCCTGGCCGAAAATCGGCCAGACCACCTGGGCACTCGGTTTGACGTGCAGGGGGTCGGCGAGCCAGCCGGAGTAGTTGGAGAAGCGGGCACCGTGATAGAAGGCGCCGCTCAGCCAGATGAAAATGACGGCCAAATGGCCGAAGTGAGCGCTGAAGATCTTGCGTGAGACCTCTTCAAGATCGCTCGTGTGGCTGTCGAAGTCGTGAGCGTTGGCGTGGAGGTTCCAAATCCAGGTGGTGGTTTTGGGACCCTTGGCGAGGGTGCGGTCGAAATGGCCGGGCTTTTCAAAAAGCTCGAACGTTGCCGGAACGGGGTTCCGGTCGACCAGATCCTTCGCCTTTTTCCCACGCTCTGGTGGGCTGATGGTCATCGAGAGGTTCCTCGAGGGACGGAATCGAGGTGGTGGTCCACCCCTTTAGCGGCGACGGCGCAAACCGCAACCACCGGTGGGACCCCGTTCCAGGACGGCCAACGGAAGCCGCCGACCGCCCTGGAACGGGCGCCAGGCGGACAGGGGAAGAACCCTTGTCACGACTGGTGCTTTGGGCCCCGAAAGGGGACCGCTGGCGAAAGTATAGGGGTCAAAAACAAGCAGATTCGGGCACCAGTTACAAAGGTTCAATCCCGGCGCTTTCAAGGCTGGGACAGGGGTCTGGGGAAGGGTTCATCACATCGAAATAGATATCTTCTTCGGGATTGGCATACTCGTAACCCCGCATGTTTCGACCCCATGCGGATCAGCCTTCCGCCCCCTCCTGGCCGCCGGAGGCCGCAGCAGCAGAATGCCCCCAGACCAACGGCTGACACGCAGGAGAGGGGGCTTGAGCGGCTGGCAAACGCAGGGGCCACCCCCAGGGGCAGCGCAGGCCCCAGCAGCGGCGGAGCACCGCCGGCATGCGGGCCTGGCCCGCCGGGCACTGGCCCACGTCCTACGGCTGCTGCTTGTGCTCGCGGTGGTGTTGCTGCCCACTTCAGCTCCCACCGGCAGCGCCCTGGCCTGGACCCTGCCGGGACGAACCCCGGCACCCTCAGCTCCAGCCCCCAGCACCCCCCGCAACCAGGAGGTGGCGCCGCCGGCGGCGGTGCAGCAACTGGGCGCAGCCCTGGCGGAGCGGCAGCCTCGGATCACGATCCTGGAGCCGGCCGATGGGGGCCTGTTGCCGGAAGGCCCCTGGACCCTGCGGCTGCAGGTGGAGGACTGGCCCCTGGTGGATGCCGGCCGCCTCGGCTTGGGCCCCCACCTATTGGTGCAGCTGGACGACGACCTGCCCACGCCCCTGGTCAGCAGCAGCGTGGCGATGCCGGCCCTTTCGCCGGGCAGCCACCGGCTCACGGTGATGGCGGCCCGGCCCTGGGGGGAGGTGGTGAAACGGCCCGGGGCCTTCCAGCAGATCCGCCTGCACCGGGTGAGCCCCAACGGCCTGGCCCTGCCGGCACCGGGGAGCCCCCAGTTGTTGCCGGTCAGCCCCCTCGGCCGCAGTGCCTCCGAGCCGGTTCTGCTCGACTGGCTCTTGATCGACGCACCGCTGCAAAATCTGCGGGCCGACGACGCCCGCTGGCGGCTACGGGTGACCATCAATGGCGACAGTTTCCTTGTGGACCAGCAGACGCCGCTGTGGCTGAAGGGCTGGAAATCCGGCAGCAATGCGGTGTTGCTGGAGCTGGTGGATGGCCGGGGAGAGCCGCTCAACCCGCCCTTCAACAGCCTCGTGCGGGAGGTGGTTCTCCAGCCTGGAGCCAATCGGCCCGCCTGGATGGGGGACCGCCTGAGCGATGCGGACCTGGCCCAACTGCTTGGCCAGACACCGTTGGAGACACCCCCCGCCGCCGCGGAGCAACCCGCTGCCCCCACCGACGCAGCGGTGCGCCCCCCTGCTCCCCCAACAGCCCCGGCGGCGAAGCCTGAGCCAGCCC
>DAIQNM010000285.1:0-3203 GCA_036788375.1 Cyanobium sp. CTOTU6536
CCGCCAGCCGGCCCTCCAGGGGGCGCACCTGCCAGCCGCGCTGCCGAAGCCGCTGTTCCAGCCGCTCCAGGTCGGCGGGGGCATCGCTGCTGCTGAAGGTTTCGGCCAGGCTGAGTTTGCTGAGTTGGCGGGGTTCGCGGTAGTCGATCCAGCGCAGGGAGGCCTGCAGGGCGGGCCACTGGCGTCGCCAGCTGCAGAGCAGCAGCGCCAGGCCCAGCCAGGCCAGCAGGGCCAGAAACCAGCGGCTGGAATAGACGTGGTCGAGTTGGAGGGCCAGCACCCCATCGCCCCGCAGGATGCCCAGCCAGGGGGCCGGGTCGTAGCGCTGGTGGTAGAAGGCCTCGCTTTCCTTCTGGGGGATCGCCGTACCAACGCCGCTGGAGATGGCGATCACCAGCAACAGGCCGATCGCCACCCGCAGGTCGGCGATCCAGGCCACGAGGCGCTGGGCCAGGCGCAGGGGCTGGAGGGTGGCGGTGGTCATGGCAGTTGGGCTAGCAGGGCGAGGCCGCCGGTGGTGAGCAGCACCACGCCGCTGATCGGGGGAATCCACTGCCCGATCCGACGCAGCCCGAGCAGGGTGGGCAAGCTTGCGGCGGCGGTGCCCGCCAGCAGCAGGGGCACCACCTGGCCGGCGCCGAAGGCCGTCAGCAGCAGCATGCCCGCCAGGGGGCGGCCGTTCTGGGCCATCCAGGTGAGCAACACCGCCAGCACCGGCGTGGTGCAGGGGGTGGCGGCCAGCCCGAAGGCCAGACCCGCCGCCACGGGGGCCAGGCGGGCAGGCACCAGCCGGCGCCAGCGCTCCGGGTCGGGACCAGTCGGTAGGGGCAGCCGCAGCAGGCCCAGCAGGTTGAGGCCCATCACCACCGCTACCACCGCCACCACGAGGGGGATCTGGCTGGGCAGGCTGCCGTAGAGCCGGCCCATCAGGCCACTGGCCAGCCCCAGCAGCACCAGGGAAGCCACGATTCCAGCCGCGAAGCTGAGGCTGCGCTGCCAGGGCAGGGAGGTTTTCGAGCTCTGCCCCATGGCCGCAGGGGTTGGGGCGCCCGGGTTGGCTGGGGTGCTGATACCGAAACCCGCCAGGTAGGCAAGGGTCACCGGTAGCAGCGACAACGAGCAGGGGCCGAGGCTGGTCAGCAGTCCGCCGGAGAAGACCAGGGCCAGGGTGAGCGGGCCGGGGTGGGCGAGGGAGGCCTGCAAGAGCTGGTCACTGCTGCGGGCCCAGTCGGCGAGCAGCGGGCCGAGGCTGGACATGGCCGGGGATGGGGATCGCTCAGCCTATCGGTGCAACCGGATCGCGCCGGCGCCGCGGGCGGGCGGTTTCCAACCCCGTGGATTCCAGACCACAGCGCACCAGCAGTCCGGCCGAAAACAGGCTCATCAGCAGCGAGTTGCCCCCGTAGCTCACCATCGGCAGGGGCAGACCGGTGGTGGGCATGGCACCAGTGGCCACGGCGATGTTGAGGATCGACTGGCCCACCAGCAGGGTGGTGCATCCAATGGCCACCAGGCGGTGCTGATTGCTGCGGCAGCTCAGCGCCAGCCGCAGACCCACGAAGGCGAAGGCCACCAGGAAGAGCAGGAACATCAAGCAGCCCACGAAGCCGAATTCCTCCGCAAAGACCGCGAAGATGAAGTCGGTGGTTTGGATCGGCAGGTATTGGAGTTTCTGGGTGGAGAGGCCGAAGCCCTCCCCCAGCACGCCGCCGGAGCCGATCGCCAGCAGGCTCTGCACCAGCTGGTAGCCATTGCCCTGGGCATCCTTCCAGGGGTCGAGGAAGGAGGTGACCCGCAATCGCTGGTATTCGTTGATCAGGATGCTGGCGGTGCCCAGCAGGCCGCCGATCCCAGCCGAGCCGAGCAGCAGACCCATCGGTAGGCCAGCCGCCAGGGCCATCAACCAGAGCAGCAGGCCGGAGAGGGCCGCGGTGCTGAGGTTGGGTTGTTTGAGAATCAGCAGGATCAGGACGCCAAAGATGGCGATCCAGAGCAGTTTCTGGTCCAGGCCGATGCGCCGCCAGTGGGAGAACAGCACGGCCCCCTGGAGCACCACAAAGGGTTTGACCAATTCCGTCGGCTGGATCTGGATGGGCCCCACCACCAGCCAGCGGCTGGCGCCATTCACGGTGCTGCCCACCACCAGGGTGGCGGCCACCAGCACCAGGCCCACCAGGAGGCCCCGGCCAGCCCATTGCAGCCAGCGCCGCAGGCAAGTGCGGATCGCGAGCCAGAAGAGGCCCCAGCTGGCCACCAACCAGATCAGCTGGCGTTTGATGTAGAAGGCTCCATCGCCCATTTCCCGCTCCGCCGCCCACCAACTGGCGGAGGCCAGAATCAAGAGCCCCATCAGGCTCCAGAGCGCGGTGAGGCCCACCAGCAGCCGGGTTTCGGCGGGCCAGACCTCCCAGGGCAGGGGCAGGGCCGGGGCCCGCAGGGGGGTACCCCCGCTGGCAGGCTTGGAGCGGGGTCGTGGCTTGGGAGGAAGGGTTCTGGCCAAGGCCGCGAGCGCAGGCTGAATCGACCCATTGAGCCGTGGCGAGCCCTGCTTTGTCGAGGCTTTTTGGCCAAAACGATGGCCGGCCGCCGCATCGATGGGCTGGCCAAGGTTCTGGGTCGCCTGGTGCGAGCCGGATTCACGGCCATGAAGGGCCAGCCCACAAAAAAGCCCGGCCATAGGCCGGGCTTTGGATCAAGAGGTCTTCGAGCGTGGGTCAGTTGCCGACGTTCTGTTGGCGACGGCCGGCTGCCAGTTCAACCTTGAGGATGCGGCCGCCTTGCTTCATGATCCGCTGCTGTTCGGCAAACCAGGACTCATAGGGCACCCACTTGGTGAAGTAGGTGTTTTGGAGTTCCCGCTGGGTCCGTGCCTTTTCGGGGCAGGGAATGCAGGCTGTGATCTTGAACAGACGCATGGAATCAATCCTCGGAAACCGGTTGGTTGAGCGGGATCAGTTGCCGAGACCGGAGCTGATGTAGTCGAGGTAGACACCCATTTCACGGCCCGCATCCGGACCGACCAAGGCGGCGGTAGCCTCCTTCATGGCCTGGATCGACTGCACGGTGGCGCCGATGGGCACGCCCAGGGAGTTGTAGGTCTCCTTGAGGCCGTTCAGAACACGCTCGTCGAGGATCGAGGTGTCGCCAGCCAGCATGGCGTAGGTGGCGTAGCGCAGGTAGTAGTCGAGGTCGCGGATGCAGGC
>DAIQNM010000286.1:0-3186 GCA_036788375.1 Cyanobium sp. CTOTU6536
GCCCAGCGCGGTGCAACCGCCGCCGCCGCCGCCAGGAGTGCCAGCAGGCCAGCCTGCAGCCAGCCGCTCAGGGCTTGGGGCCAACCCTTGGGGTCTTGGCCATCGAGGGGGCGCCAGTCAAGGGCGAGCAGCAGGGCACCGGCAGGAACGGCCGGCAGGATGTAGCCCGGCAGCTTGGTGGCGGCCGCCGAGAAAAAGCCGACCACCACCGCCAGCCAGAGCAACAGGAAGAGGGGCAAGCTGGTGGGATGGGGCCAAGGGGCTTGCACGCCACCCGCGGGAGAGCCGGTCCCCTGCAGCGGGACGGCCCGCCAGCTGTTGAGTTTCCAAAACTTGAGTCGGCCAATCGCCGCCGGTAGAAACAGCGACCAAGGGAACAGCAGCAGCAGCAGCCAGGGCAGGTAAAACCAAGGTGGCCCGGGGTGGGCATAGAGAACGCTGGTGAAGCGCTGCAGGTTGCTGAAACCGAGAAAGCCCCCCAAAAAAGCCTGGCCGTTGACCCTTGCGGCAGCCGTGTACCAGGGCAACACCACCCCTAGGAAGAGGGCCGCCATCGCCAGCAGTGGCCCTGGCGAAAGCCAGCGGCGCCAGCTGCCACTGAGGAGCAGGAATCCCACCACCACCAAGGCGGGGAGCAGCAGCCCCACGGGGCCCTTCGCCAATACGGCGATGCCGGCGAACAGGGCCATCACGCCCCGACCAAGCCGGCCCTGGCCCGTGGAGGTGGGGGCATGGTGGGCCAACAAAAAGCCGTAGAGCGCCAGGGTGATGGCGCTGGACAGGAACATGTCGGTGGTGGAGCTGCGGCCCCAGCCGATCCAGCCGGGCGTGGTGGCCAGCAGCCCCGCCCCCAGGGCGGCGCGGAGCCAACGTCTGCCGATGGGCTCGATCACTGGGGCCAGGCGCCACAGCAACAGGAAGGTGGCCACCACCACGGC
Organism: Cyanobium sp. CTOTU6536; assembly: GCA_036788375.1. Classification (GTDB taxonomy): domain Bacteria; phylum Cyanobacteriota; class Cyanobacteriia; order PCC-6307; family Cyanobiaceae; genus Cyanobium. The sequence continues at coordinate 939 of DAIQNM010000286.1, forward strand.
GCTGGCTGCCAGGGCCACCGGCAAGCGAGCCGCCCCCTCCGAAACGCCCAACCAACGGAAGCTGAGGGCCACCATCCAGTACCCCCAGACGGGGTAATCGAAGAAGGGTTGACCGTTCCACCAGGGGGTGACCCAGTCATCCCGCTGGAGCATCTGATGACCCACCTCCACAAAGAGGGCCTCGGTCTTGTCCATCAGGCCCAGGGCACCGAGGCCCTGGAAAAAGGCCAGCCAGCAGATCAGGGCAAGCCAGAGCAGGGAAAGCCAGGGCCAGGCAGCCGAAGGCCAGCGGGAGGGGTGGAAACCCCCTTCCACGCCCCTTTGCCGGAATCTTGCGGCCATGGGGAACGGCGGTTCAATACCTGCAAACTAGACGTCGATGCGGCCAAGGCCCTGGCGCAGCTGGGCTTCGTTCAAGGCCCTGGCGCAGCTGGGCTTCGTTGCCATCGAAAGGGTCTATAGCCATTGCGCTTGCGGTTGGTCCCGTGGCGTAGGCAAGCCCGGCCTACTGGGGGGTGTTCCAAACGAAGCGGGAGGAAGCCGCGTAGTTCCAGACAAACACCACCACAATCCCCACCAGCTGGGCCAAGAAGGTGTCGCGGGAAACGAGGGAATAGAAGGCCGAAGCCACCCCCACATTGGCTAGCACCGGAAGGGAAGCCACAACTAAAAACTTCAGCAGACCCCGCACCAGGGCCAGACCCTTCTGGCGCTGAAAGCGGAAGGTGAGCACGTTGTTGATCAGGTAGTTGGAAGTGGCGGCCGCGATCACCGCCGGCGGCAGGGCCTGCTCAAAGCCCAGACCAAGGGCCATCAGCAGGTGATTCATCACCAACTGCACCACGATGCCCGTGATCCCCACCAGGCCAAAACTGATGGCCCGGCGGGGCACACTGCGCAGCATCAGGGTATGGAGGATGGAAACCCCGAGATCCCAGACCACCGCCAGATCAAGCTTGGATTCGCCACTGATCCGCGGTTGGAATTGGAGCGGCACCTCGGCCACCCTGAGCCCACCATGGCTGAGGGCGAGGAGCTCATAAAGAAACTTGAAGCCCCCAACGTCCACCTTGCGCACGAAGGGCAAACAGGTGGCAGGCCGCAGGGCAAAGAAGCCGCTCATGTAGTCGGTGAGCTGGCGGTATCGGGGCAAGCTGAATCGGGCCACCGCGTTGGCCCAGGTGGAGTTGCGCTCCCGCTGGGCGCTGAGCCCGTGGATTTCAGCAGCGGCGAGGAAACGACTGCCAATCACCAGGTCAACCTTTTGCTCGGCCAGGGTGTCGACGGTGCGGGCCACGGCGGCAGGCTCATGCTGGCCGTCGCTATCCATCACCAGGACCAGTTCACCGGTGGCATCAAGGATCCCCTCCTTGATGGCGCTCGAGAGGCCATAGCGGCCCACCCGCCGGATCAAACGAACACAGCGATGGCGTTGGGCCAGCTCAAGCACGGCATCGGCAGTGCCGTCAGCGGAGTCGTCGTCGACAAAGAGGATTTCAAGATCATAACGACTTGATAGCGATAAAAGTTGATCCAGGATTGGAGCAACATTACCGCGCTCATTGTAAGTGGGGAGGACTATGCTGAGCCGCTTTGTCATTCAATATTACCAGACAATAGCCCTTAAAAAGGGAAACTCATTTGATGTATTCCTTCAGCACACCATTGCGGTTGGGGTGGCGCAGCTTGCGGAGCGCTTTGGCCTCAATCTGGCGGATGCGCTCGCGGGTCACATCAAAGATCTGGCCGATTTCTTCAAGGGTTTTCATGCGGCCATCGTCGAGGCCGTAGCGCAACCGCAACACGTCCCGTTCGCGGGGACTGAGGGTGGCAAGAACACCCTCGAGGTCTTCGCGCAGCAGGTTTTTCGCAACATCCTGCTCAGGATTTTCGATATCGGCCTCAATAAAGTCGCCGAGGCGGGAATCCTCTTCCTTGCCAATCGGGGTTTCTAGCGAAATTGGCACCTGGGCGGATTTAGCGATGAAGCGAAGCTTCTCGATGGTCATCTCCATGCTTTCGGCGATCTCCTCCTCGGTGGGCTTGCGGCCAAATTCCTGGGAAAGGGTCTTGGTGGTTTTCTTGATCCGCGAGATCGTTTCGTAGAGGTGAACCGGCAGCCGAATCGTGCGGCTCTGGTCGGCGATGGCGCGGGTGATCGCCTGGCGGATCCACCAGGTGGCATAGGTGGAGAATTTGTAGCCCTTCTCGTGGTCAAACTTCTCGGCCGCCCGGATCAGGCCAAGGC
>DAIQNM010000287.1:0-3185 GCA_036788375.1 Cyanobium sp. CTOTU6536
AGCGGTAAGCCGGTCGCGGGCAGCTACAGCCAGAGCGCCTCAGCTCTGAGCGGCGTTGATGCGGGCAACTACGCCTTCTCGGGAATTGCAACACCAACGCCCAACTACACCATCAGCCCAGCACCGCTGACGCTCACCGCAGCAACCGATAGCCGTCCGTACAACGGCACCACTAGCTCTAGCGGTGCGCCGACGGTGACGTCAGGTCAGGTGTTCAGCGGCGATACGTTGATCGGACTGAGCCAGGTGTTCGAGAGCAAGAACGTGCTGGGAACCAATCAGAGCAGGTTGAACGTCAGTGGATACACCCTGAGTGACGGGAATAGCGGTAATAACTATGTGGTGAGCCTCGCAGTTGCGACTGGAACGATCACCACGGCGCCGCTGACGATCAGCGCCGTGATCGACAACCGCGTCTACGACGGCACCCCTAACTCCAACGGCTTGCCGGTGATCAGCGCCGGCAGCGTGTTTGGCCCAGACACCTTGGGCAACCTCAGCCAGAGCTTCACCAGCCCCAACGCACTCGGGTCTGGCAACAGCACCCTGGCGGTGAGTCCCAGTTACACCCTCAGCGATGGCAACGCCGGCAATAACTACTCCGTTACTTTGGCCACGGCCCCCGGCACGATCACCCCGGCCGCTATCACGGTAGCCTTCAACGGCGATCAGCCGGTGTTCAACCCCAGCACCGGCACGGTGCCGGGCCCCAACGTGTTCTTTGGTCGGTTCCAGGGCGTCACCGGCCCCGACCTTGGCAAGGTGGGCGTGATGGTGAGTGACATCTCGTACGGCCTTGAGGGCGCGACCCAGGCAACGGGCGAAACGCCCGCCGGTCCGGGCAGCGGCCCCCCCCGGGTGGCCTTGGTGGGTGAGGAGGCCGGCAACTACGTGGTCAGCACCGTCACCGTGAACTCCGGCGGCCGGTCAGTCACCTATCCGGTGACCAACCTCCCCGATAGCCGTGCGGCCACGGTGAGTCGCGAGCAGGGGTCCTCGGGCATCGCCCAGCGCCTCAACGTCGTGGTCGATTCCAGCCAGCAGCAGACCCTGAGCACTGAGCAGATCCAGGTCCTGCTGGGGCAGGCGAGGCAGCGCATCCAGCAGGGAGGTGCGCCATGAGCTCCCGGCCCCATCGGCCCTCGCCGCGGCATCGCCTCCGGCCGCTTGGTTGGTCGGCCCCCTTGCTGCTGCTGCTCCAGGCGCTGCCCGCCGCTCTGGCCCTCGAGGCAGCACCTTCACGTGGTGCTTCTCCCCAGCCCGTTAGCGCCGCTGGGGTAGCGCCGGCGGCTGTCACCAAAGCAACCGCCGCGCTGTCCGCCACCGGCAGCGGATCTGCCCGCTTCGAGCGCAGCCGCTACACACCTGCGGTGCTTTATCTCAATGTCACCAAGGGCAAGACCGCCAGTCAGGAGTTCATCGATCTGGTGCTGATCCCCACCCAGGGTGAGGTGATCGGCCGGCGGGTGGGGATCAGTTTCGAGGAGTTCCGCCGCCAGCTGCGCCTCCTCTACGGCGAACTGGCCCGCCAGGACCCCCAGCGCAACAGCGATCCATCGGCACCTGCCCGGCAGCTGTATCGCCTCCTGATCGAGCCGGTCACGTCCGATCTGCAGCGGCTCGGGGTCACCACCCTCATCCTGGTGCCCGACACCGGCCTGCAGGCGGTGCCCTTTGCGGCCCTCCACGACGGCCAGATGAGCTTCGGCGAGCGCTATGCCTTCTCGCTCACCCCCTCGATCAGCCTGATGCGGCGCGAGCCGCCCCGCAGCGACGGCGGCAAGGACCAGCTGGTGATGGGCGCTTCCCGCTTCGATGCGCTGGCGCCCCTTCCCCTGGTGCCGCAGGAGGTGGAGCGCATCGCCGCCCTCGGCCCCTCCCAGCGCTACCTCGACCAGGCTTTCACCCCCGAGGTGCTGATCAGCCGGGCCGGTGATACGGCCGTGCGGCGGGTCCATGTGGCCACCCACGCCGAATTCCTGCCGGGTGGCCCCAGCCGCTCCCGCATTTTTGCGGGCACCGGCAGCATGGACCTCACCCGCTTCGCCTCCCTGCGCCAGCGGCGTGCCGGCAATCCGCTCGATCTATTCGTGCTCAGCGCCTGCCGCACCGCCCTGGGTGATTCCGACAGCGAACTTGGCTTCGCTGGCCTGGCCCTACAGGCCGGGTCCCGCAGCGCCATCGGCACCCTTTGGTACGTCGACGACGTCGCCACCTCAGCCTTCTTTGTGCAGTTCTATCGCTACCTCGAGCAGGGCCTCCCCAAGGCCGAAGCCCTGCAGGCCACTCGCCGCAGCTTTGCCGCTGGCCAGGTGCGCCTCCAGGGCACCCAGATCGTTGGGCCCGATGGCGCCCCCCTGCTCCAGAACCTCACCCTCCAGCAGCAGCGACGGGTCGAAGCTGGTCTGCAGCATCCCTTCTTCTGGGCCGGCATTGCCCTGCTGGGCACTCCTTGGTGAGGCCGCCCTCCCATTGAGCCCCTTGCCCCTGCACTGAAGGGTGGGCTCTGGGCGATCATGCAGGCGTGCTAAGGCGTGTCCGCCCGCCCCCAGCCAGTCCAGGGGGTCTTTGGCGTCGCCTCTCACTCCAACCTGTCGCTCCTTCCGCCACCGCCATGGCCGCCCCCCCTTCCCCTTCCAGCTCTGGGCGGACTATTCCCCGCAGCGGCGCCGAGATCCGCGCCGCCTTCCTGCGCTTCTACGAGGAGCGGGGCCACCGCCCCATGGCCAGCGCCTCCCTAGTGCCCGACGACCCCACGGTGCTGCTCACGATCGCCGGCATGTTGCCCTTCAAGCCGGTGTTCCTCGGCCAGCAGGAGCGGCCGGCGGCGCGGGCCACCAGCGCCCAGAAGTGCATCCGCACCAACGACATCGAAAACGTGGGTCGCACGGCGCGCCACCACACGTTCTTTGAGATGCTGGGCAACTTCTCGTTTGGCGATTATTTCAAGCCCCAGGCGATCGCCTGGGCCTGGGAGCTCAGCACTGGCGTGTTTGGCCTGGATCCCCGCAATCTGGTGGTCAGTGTCTTCCGCGAGGATGATGAGGCTGAGGCGATCTGGCGTGATGCCGTGGGCGTGAACCCCAAACGAATCATCCGCATGGATGAGGCCGACAACTTCTGGGCCTCTGGCCCCACCGGCCCCTGCGGCCCCTGCTCGGAGATCTACTACGACTTCAAGCCCG
>DAIQNM010000288.1:0-3185 GCA_036788375.1 Cyanobium sp. CTOTU6536
AGGGGCCTGCGGTCAGCGCACTCCTGGAACCTGATTGGGTGGCGTGTCGTCCATCACTGGTGCCTCCGGTTCGATGCCACCACTGTTGCCCGGTCCGGGGGCAGTGACCATAGGTATTGATGCCTGAACCATGAGGATTTGCTGATCTGCGGCGGTGCTGCAGCGCTCCCGCCCCCCAATCCTGTGGGCAGCCCCTGACGCATCGACCGGAGCCGCCGTTTCCTGCATGCTTGGCCAGCGGCAGCCGCCATGTTTCTGCCCCGCTGTGACCCCCGGCCCGATCGGCCCGGGCCCTTCGCCCCTTCCCCTGCCATGGCCATGACCGCCTCCCCCGCCGATCCCCTGGCCCATCTCTCCAGCGAGGAAGAGTTGGAGCGGCTCGACGCCTGGTGGCGGGCCGCCAACTATCTGGCGGTGGGGATGATCTATCTGCGGGCCAATCCGCTCCTGGCCGAACCGCTGCACCACGGGCACATCAAGGCGCGGCTGCTGGGGCACTGGGGCTCGAGTCCGGGCCAGGCCTTCCTCTGGGCCCATGCCAACCGGCTGATCCGCCGCCAGCGGGTGGAGATGATCTACCTCTCGGGCCCCGGCCATGGGGCGCCGGGGGTGCTGGGGCCCACCTACCTCGATGGCTCCTACAGCGAGATCTACCCCGATAAAAGCCAGGACGCCGAAGGGCTGGAGCGGTTTTTCAAGCAGTTTTCCTTCCCGGGCCAGATCGGCTCCCACTGCACCCCGGAAACCCCCGGTTCGATCCATGAGGGGGGCGAGCTGGGCTACGTGCTCTCCCACGCCTGCGGCGCGGTGTTCGACAACCCCAACCTGATCGCCCTGGCCTGCGTGGGCGATGGGGAGGCGGAAACGGGGCCGCTGGCCACCTCCTGGCACATCAACAAGTTCATCAACCCGATCAGCGACGGCGCCGTGCTGCCGGTGCTCCACCTCAACGGCTACAAGATCGCCAACCCCACCTTGCTGGCCCGCATCCCCAAGGCGGAGCTGGAAAGCCTGCTGGTGGGCTACGGCTGGCAGCCGTTGTTTGTCGAGGGCCACGAGCCGATGGCGATGCACCGCGCCATGGCCGCGGCGATGGACACGGCCCTGGAGCGAATCCGCGCCATCCAGGCCAGCTGCCGCGCCAGCGGCGAGGCGGTGCGGCCGGCCTGGCCGATGCTGGTGCTGCGCTCCCCCAAGGGCTGGACGGGCCCCGCCGAGCTCCACGGCCACAAGCTCGAAGGCTTCTGGCGCTCCCACCAGGTGCCCCTGCCGAAGCCCAACAGCGACCCCGAGCAGTTGGCCCTGCTGGAGGCCTGGCTGCGCAGCTACCGCCCCGAGGAGCTGTTTGATGCCAACGGCAGCCTGGTGCCGGAGCTGCGGGCCCTCTCGCCCCAGGGGACCCTGCGGATGGGCTCCAGCCCCCACGCCAATGGCGGCCTGCTGCGGCGTCGGCTGCGCTTTCCGCCCACGGAGCCCTATGCGGTGGCGGTGGAGCGGCCGGGCCAGGGTGAGGCGGAGAACACCGCCCCCCTTGGGGCCTTGCTGCGGGATCTGATCGAGCGAAATCCGGATTCGTTGCGGGTGTTCGGCCCCGATGAAACCGCCTCGAATCGCCTGCAGGCGATCTATGAGCAGAGCAAGAAGGTGTGGATGGAAGAGCTGCTCCCTGAGGATGCCGATGGCGGTGACCTGGCCCGCAGTGGCCGGGTGGTGGAGATGCTCAGCGAGCACACCCTGGTGGGAATGATGGAGGGCTACCTCCTCACCGGCCGCTACGGCTTCTTCCACACCTACGAGGCCTTCGCCCATGTGATTGCCTCGATGTTCAACCAGCACGCCAAATGGCTGGAGAGCTGCCTGCACCATGCCCCCTGGCGCGCCCCGATCGCCGCCTGGAATTGCCTGATCTCCTCCACCGTGTGGCGGCAGGACCACAACGGCTTCACCCACCAGGATCCTGGCTTCATCGACCTGGCGGGCAACAAGAGCGGCGAGGTGGTGCGGGTCTATCTGCCGGCCGATGCCAACAGCTTGTTGGCGGTGGCGGAAACGGCGCTGCTGGAAACCAACGTGTGCAACATCATCGTTTCCGACAAGCAGAAGCATTTGCAATACCTCAATCTTGAGCAGGCGCGCCAGCACGTGGCCAAGGGGATTGGCCTTTGGAGCTGGGCCAGTAACGATCACCACGGCAGCGAGCCCGATGAGCCGGAGGTGGTGATGGCCTGCGCCGGCGATATCCCCACCAAGGAAACCCTGGCGGCCGTTGAGATCCTGCGGCGGGAGATCCCCAGCCTGCGGGTGCGGGTGCTCAACGTGGTGAAGCTGTTTGCCCTCACCTCACCGGCCGAGCATCCCCATGGCCTCAGCGACCTGGATTTCGATGGCCTGTTCACCACCGACCGGCCGGTGATCTTTAACTTCCATGGCTACCCCTGGCTGATTCACCGCCTCACCTACCACCGCACCAACCATGTCAATTTCCATGTGCGGGGCTACAAGGAAAAGGGAAACATCAATACGCCGCTGGAGCTGGCGATGAACAACCAGATCGACCGCTTCAACCTGGTGATCGATGTGATTGACCGGGTGCCACGGCTGGGGTCGAGGGCCGCCCACGTCAAGGAGCGGATGAAGGAAGAAATCCTGGCCCACCGCCACTACGCCCATGAGCACGGCAACGATGCGCCGGAGGTGACCAACTGGCGCTGGACCCTGCCCCTAGGCGAGGCATGATTCCGCTCAGCGCTGGGAGCGTGTGCGGGCGATCGGGTTGATGGCCTGGCAGCCGTGAGCGCGATGAAGGATGGGATGAAGGATGCGACGGCGGATGCGATGGAGGGGGCGGTGCAGGCTCCAGGGCTGGTGCTCAACGCCGGCAGCACGGGGCTGAAGGCTTCCCTGCACGGCGCCGATGGCGCCTGCCTCTGGCGGGAGCAGCGGACCTGGGAGGAGCTGGGCGCGCGGTCGGGACTGGGCGGATCCGGCCAGGGTTTTGGGCCCCTGGCTCTTCAGGCCATCCCAGGGGGCGAATCGGGATCTGCACCGGGCCTGCCACCGCAGCTGGATCAGGCCCTGGCCGCCTGGCTGGACGGTGGGCTGGCCCCAGCGCGTCTGGCACTGGTGGGCCATCGGGTGGTCCATGGCGGCGAGCATTTCACCGCCCCCACCCTGCTGGAGGAGCC
>DAIQNM010000289.1:0-3151 GCA_036788375.1 Cyanobium sp. CTOTU6536
GCTGGGGGGTGGTCTGGGCATGGGCGGCGGCCCCGAGCCCGACCACCAGGGCGGCGGCGATCAGGGGGCGGCAAAGGGAAAGGGGGCGAACCATGGGATGGCGCTGGGTAACAAAACCATCGTGGGAAACGGATCTGCCCGGAATGCGACTGGATTGCCGCTCAGATGTGACTGGATGTGACCGGCGCCTGGCGGGAGGCAGCCGCCTCAGGAGTCCTCCAGCACCGACCGGCCCCGCAACGTCACCCCGAAGCCATGGGGACCCCGGTGCGATTCCAGCCCACCGCCATGGTCGCGGCCAATCCGTTCGGCGATCGCCAGCCCCAGGCCGCAGTGGCCCTGATCGCCCCGGGCGGGGTCGAGCCGCTGGAACGGCTCCAGGGCCCGCGACCAGGCCAGGGCGGGGATGCCGGCGCCCTGGTCCCAGACGGTGATGGCGAACCCGACCTCCCCCTCCCCCCGCAGCTCCAGCCGCAGCGGCGGTGCGCCATAGGCCAGGGCGTTGTCGATCAGGTTGGCGAGGGCCCGGGTCAGGGCCGTGGGCCTGACCCGCCTCACGAGGGGTTCGAGCACCAACTCCAGGGGAACCGCACCGGCCACGGCGGCCACCTCCGCCACCAGCGCATCAAGGGGCACCTCGAGGGCCGGTTCGGCCCGGTGCTGGCCAGCGAAGAGCAGAAACTGGCTCGTGATCCGCTCAAGGGAGGCCAGATCGGCCATGCTGCGCCGGCATTCGGCCTCGGTGAGGCCCGCGGCCGCAGCCAGATCCAGCCGCAACCGCAACCGGGTAAGGGGGGCCCGCAGGTCGTGGGCAATGCCGGCCAGCATCGTGGCCTGCTCCCGCCCTGAGCGCTCCAAGCGCTCCACCATGGCGTTGAAGCGGGCGGTGAGGCGCCGCACCGCGCTGCTGCCGGCCAGGGGGAGCGCCACCTCGACCTGGGGCTGGAGGCTCAGCTCCGCCACGGCCTGCTCCAGCCGCCGCAGGGGGCGCTGCACCTCATGGGTGAGGTAGAGCAGGCCGGAGCCCAGGCCCCCCACGCTTAGGGCCACTCCCAGCAGCAGGGGGTCGGGCGGCCAGCCCGGCAGCGGCGGCAGGGGAGCAAACAACCAGACGGCCTCCAGGGGGGAGGCCATCGCCACCCACACCCCCCGCGGACCAACCAGGGCAGGACGCACCTCAGGGCATCGGCCCAAGCGGCGGCAGAGGTTCCGCTGCAGATCGAGGGCCTGGCGCTTCAGCAGGGGTTCTGCAGACCCGGCCGGGGGGGGAGGGCCCACCGCCAGCCGCAAGCCGCCGATCTCGGCCAGGGTGGCGGGGGTGAACCTTTCCAGGGCCACCTCAGCGAGCACCAGGTTGGCCGCCACCTCGGTGACGAGTTGCTGCTGGCGCTGGGCCACGAGCCGCCGCCCCACCAGAAGCTGGAGCACCAACAGCACCAGGGCAGCCAGCCCCAGGCCGGCCAGGCCGTAGCCGAGCACCCGGCGCCAGTGGGGCCCCTGCTCAGCCGCCATGGGGCCGGCCATCGGGCACGAACACATAGCCATAGCCCCACACCGTCTGCAGATAGCGGGGCCGGGCCGGGTCGGGTTCGACCAGCCGACGCAGCCGCGACACCTGCACATCCATGCTGCGGCCATCGGTGTCGCTGTCGGGGCCGCGGGCCAGTTGGATCAGCCGCTCCCGGGATAGGGGCCGGTGGGGATGGGCCGCAAAGGCCGCCAGCAGGGCATATTCGCCGGCGGTGATCGTCACCGGGGCCCCGGAGCGCTCCAGCCGGCGGCGGGCTGGATCCAGCAGGCAATCGCCGAAGTGAAGGGGTTGGGATTCCGGTTGGGGCGACCCCGGCGGCAGGGGCGTGCGGCGCCGCAGCACCGCCTCGATGCGGGCCGTGAGCTCGCGGGGCAGAAAGGGCTTGGCGAGGTAGTCGTCGGCCCCCTGCTCCAGGCCGATGATGCGGTCGACCCCATCGGCCCGGGCCGAAAGCAGCAGCACCGGCAGGTCATCGCCCCCATCGCGCAGACGACGCAACAGGGTGAGGCCGTCACTGCCGGGCAACATCAGGTCGAGCACCAACAGATCGGGCCTCTCCCCCCCCAGGTGTCCCTCCAGCCGGGCGGTGAGCTGGGCCCCATCGGCCAGGGTGCGCACGGCGTAGCCCTGCTCCCCCAGGTAGCTGGCCAGCATCGAACGGAGTTCGGGGTCGTCATCGACGACCCAGATGCGGTGGGGGCGAGCCACCCAACTCAGGGTTCGAGGACCTTGCGGTCGGCCACCACCCGCACCCGCTTGGTGGCCGTCACCACGCCGCGGGGGTGAACCAACAACAGGGCCCAGGTCTGGACGCCTGGGGTGAGCGGGGCCCGCACGGTCTTGAAGATGCCGCCGCCACCGAGGGCACCAAGTTCGAGGGAGGGGCTTTCCATCGCCGCCACCTGGGCCGGACTCACCGCCGCGATGCCACCGGCCACCAGGGCACCATCCAGGGGTTCATCCACGATCAGGTCCACGTCGTAGCGCTGGCCGGTGAGCACCACATCCGGGATCTGCACCAACACCGGCACGGCCGGCTCACCGCTGCGCAACAGGGAGGATTCCGTGAGCAGGGCCTGGCCGGAGACATGGCGGCCATCGCTCTGGAGGGTCAGGGTCTGCTGGGCATCGAGGCGGTAGCTGACGCCGTCCTGAACCCGGGTGCCCGTGGTGTTGATGCTGACGATCGGCTGGCCATCCTTTTGGGGGGTGCCCGCCTTCACCTGCCAGCTGAGATCGGGGAACTGCTGGCGAAGCAATTGGCGCCGCTGGCGAAGCTGGACCGGATCCAGGCCCGGACCGGCCTGCAGCAGCGCCGCCAGCGCGGCGTCATCGCGGTCGTTGAGGGCACGCTCGAGGGCCTGCAGCAGTTCGGGCGAGGGAGAGGCGGCCCGGGCGGGCACCCCCGCCACCGACCCCAGAGCGGCACACAGAACCCCGATCAACAGGGAAAGGAAAGCTCGGGGATGTCGCATCAGGCTGACTCGGGGACGCGGGATCGATGGGGGCGGGCGCGGGGCCAGAGTCCCAACGGTGGTGGCTTTTAAGTTAGGCGCGCTATCCCCCGCCGCCCATGCCCACGCTCCTGATCGCCGCCAGCGGCACGGGTGGCCACCTCTT
>DAIQNM010000290.1:0-3123 GCA_036788375.1 Cyanobium sp. CTOTU6536
ATGAAGAGGACAGCCCCTTCCCCGCCGACGATCCCAATCTGCTGCGCAACCGCCCCCTGCACCAACGGGCCCTGGTGATCGCCGCCGGGGTGATCGCCAACCTGCTGCTGGCCTGGGCCGTGCTCCTGGCCCAGGGCCTGGTGGTGGGAATCCCGGCGGGCATCAGCACCACCCCCGGCGTGCTGGTGGCGGGGGTGCAAGGCGGCCAACCCGCCGCCGCCGCCGGCCTGCGGCCCGGCGATCGCATCGTGAGCGTGGGCGATGCACCCCTGGCGGGGGGCCAGCAGGCCGTCGCCGACCTGGTGGAGAGGATCCGCACCGCCCCGGGCCAGGGCCTGAAGGTTCAGGCCCAGCGGGGCGACCAACCGATCACCCTCACCCTCACCCCTGCAGACCAGGGCGGCATCGGCCGGATTGGTGCCCAGCTCCAACCCAATGGCACCGAGGTGTTCCGCCGCCCCCGCAGCCCCCTCGAACCCCTGTGGCAAGCCAACCACGACCTGGTGGCCCTCACCAAGCGCACGGTGCAGGGCTTTGTCACGCTGGTCACCCACTTTGGGGAAACGGCTGGCCAGGTATCAGGCCCCGTCAAGATCGTGGAGATGGGGGCCTCCCTGGCCAAGCAGGGCGGCGCCAGCCTGTTCATCTACACCGCCCTGATCTCGATCAACCTGGCGGTGCTCAATGCCCTGCCCCTGCCGATGCTCGATGGAGGCCAATTTGCCTTGTTGCTGCTGGAGGGCCTGCGGGGCCGCCCCCTGCCCGAGAAGTTCCAGATGGCCTTCATGCAGTCGGGTTTCGTCTTTCTGGTGGGCCTCAGCCTGATCCTGATCGTGAAGGACACCAGCCAGCTGCCAGCCCTGCAGCAGTGGCTCGGCCACTAAAACCACCGCGCCCAAGGCCATCGTTGAGACCCGGCGCGCCATCGGCACCGCAACGCCCCACCCCAGCCGCGATGCCCCAATCTCCCCCTCCCGGGCCGCAGGCTAAGGTTGGAAGCTGTTTACGACCTGAGCATCCGGCCGCATGGCGAAGAAGTCGATGATCGCGCGCGACGTCAAGCGCAAAAAAATTGTGGAACGCTTCGCCGCCAAGCGCACCGCCCTCATGGAGGCCTTTGAGGCCGCTGGCGATCCGATGGAGCGCCTCGAGATCCACCGCAAGATCCAGGCCCTGCCCCGCAATAGCGCCCGGGTGCGCGTGCGCAATCGCTGCTGGGCCACCGGCAAGCCCCGCGGCGTCTATCGCGATTTCGGCCTTTGCCGCAACCAACTGCGTGAGCGGGCCCACAAGGGTGAACTGCCCGGTGTGGTGAAGTCGAGCTGGTGAGCCAGCGGGCCGAGCGGCCCTCACCGTTGCGAGCTCGGGCCTGAGGGGCCATCCGGCTTCGGACAGGGCCTTGTTTAGGGGCTGATCTGTTTTCTGTGGGCGGCAGGCGCCGGGCCGATCGGCCGGGAGCTTGCCGATGGCATCGCGCCCTGCGTGTTGGTCCAATCCCATCGTCCCCCAACGACTCGATCCGCAGCGTCCATCCCCCCCACCCAGGGCCGAGATGGTCGGATGCGAGAATGGCAAAGACAACAAAAGGACATAAAGCCCAGTGCAAGGACAAACGCAGTCGGTCTCCTTCGATGGTCGGGAGATCCGACTGACCACCGGTCGTTTTGCCCCCCAAGCCGGGGGTTCGGTGTTGGTCGAATGCGGTGATACCTCGGTACTCGTCACCGCCACCCGCGCCAAGGGCCGCGAAGGCATCGATTTCCTACCCCTCACCTGCGACTACGAAGAGCGGCTCTACGCCGCCGGCCGCATCCCCGGCAGCTTCTTCCGCCGTGAAGCCCGCCCCCCCGAGCGGGCCATCCTCACCACCCGGCTGATTGATCGCCCCCTGCGGCCCCTCTTCCCCTCCTGGCTGAGGGACGACATCCAGGTGGTGGCCACCGTGTTGTCGCTCGATGAGCGCGTTCCCCCCGATGTGCTGGCCGTAACGGGGGCTTCCATCGCCACCCTGCTGGCCAAGATCCCCTTTGCCGGCCCGATGGCGGCCGTGCGGGTGGGCCTGCTGGGCGACGACTTCGTGCTCAACCCCAGCTACCGCGAGAATGAGCGCAGCGAGCTTGACCTGGTGGTGGCCGGCACCCCCCACGGTGTGGTGATGGTGGAGGCAGGCGCCAACCAGCTGCCCGAGCAGGACGTGATCGAGGCGATCGACTTCGGTTACGAGGCCGTGGGCGAACTGATCAAGGCCCAGCTCAAGTTGCTCAGCGACCTGGGGATTGAGCAGGTGTTCCCCGAGCCCAAGGTGGAAGATCCAGCCCTGCCCTCCTTCCTCGACAAGGAATGTGCCAAGTCGATTGGTGAGGTGCTCAAGCAATTCAGCCAGACCAAGGCCGAGCGCGATGGCAAGCTCGATGTGATCAAGGCCGCCGTGGGCGAAAAGATCGCCGCCCTCAAAGACGACGACGCCATCAAGCTGGTGGTGAGCGGCAACAGCAAAGTGCTGGGCAACAGCTTCAAGAGCCTCACCAAGAAGTTGATGCGCGAGCAGATCCTCAAGGAGGGCAAGCGCGTCGATGGCCGCAACCTCGATGAGGTCCGTCCGATCCAGGCGGCGGCCGGCGTGCTGCCCAAGCGGGTGCATGGCTCGGGCCTGTTCCAGCGGGGGCTCACCCAGGTGCTCTCCTGCGCCACCCTCGGCACGCCGAGCGATGCCCAGGAGCTCGACGACCTCAACCCGTCCACCGAGAAGACCTACCTGCACCACTACAACTTCCCGCCGTTCTCGGTGGGCGAAACCCGGCCGATGCGCTCCCCCGGCCGCCGCGAGATCGGCCACGGCGCCCTCGCCGAGCGGGCCCTGGTGCCGGTGCTGCCGAGCAAGGAGAGCTTCCCCTACGTGCTGCGGGTGGTTTCGGAGTGCCTCAGCTCCAACGGCTCCACCTCGATGGGCTCGGTGTGCGGCAGCACCCTCGCCCTGATGGATGCCGGTGTGCCCCTCAAGGCTCCCGTCAGCGGCGCCGCCATGGGCCTGATCAAGGAGGGCGATGAAGTGCGCATCCTCACCGACATCCAGGGCATCGAGGACTTCCTCGGCGACATGGACTTCAAGGTGGCCGGCACCGA
>DAIQNM010000291.1:0-3121 GCA_036788375.1 Cyanobium sp. CTOTU6536
GCCAAAGGCCCAGGGCGTGGAAACGCTGGAATCGGGGTGCTTGATCAGCAGAACGCCGAAGGGAGGCAACGGAGGGATCCCAGGTGTGGTCTCGCCGCTGAGGTCTGAGCCAGCCGGGATGGCCGTCTCCATCACCTCCCCCCGCCCGAAGCACAGCCGCGTGCCGCCCTCCAGGCAGAAGGGCATGTCGGAGCCGAGGGCCGTGGCCATGGCGTGCAGATCGGCGGCCGTGAATCCACAGCCCCAGAGCGCATTGAGGCCTATCAGGGTGGCCGCCCCATCGCTGGAACCGCCGGCCAGGCCGGCGCCGATCGGGATGCGTTTGGTGAGCTCGATCCGCACCCCCAGCTCCGGCAAACCACTGCGGGCGCGAAGCATCTCGGCCGCCTTGACGATCAGGTTGTCGGCACCAGTGGGTAGCTCGGGGCGGTCGCAGACCAGGCTGATCCGGCCATCGGCGGTGGGCGTGAAGCGGAGCGAGTCGGCCAGATCAAGGGTCTGCATCACCATGGCCAGCTCGTGGTAGCCATCGGGCCGCAGACCCAGCACCTCGAGGTGCAGGTTGATCTTGGCCGGGGCGATGGCGGTGAGGGTCATGGCGTCGGCAGATCCGCAGTGAGCTGATTCAAGCCCTCGGCCAGGGCCAGCCAGCGCTGCGGCGCCAGCTCCTGGGGCCGCTGGCTGAGCTCCACCCCGGCGGCGGCCACCAGGGCAGCGAGCTGATCCTCCGGCAGCAGGCCGGCCAGGCTGTTGCGGAGCATCTTGCGACGGGCCGCGAAGCAGCGCCTCAGCAGCATTTCGGTGGTGCGGGCCAAGGCCGGTTCGGGGCGCTGCTCAGGGGGAAGGGGATCGAGGCGGATCACCTCGGAATTCACCTTCGGCGGCGGGGAGAAGCAGCGCGGCGGCACCGCAGCCACCGTCTGACAACGGGCCAACAGCTGCATTCGAACACTCAGGGCCGAGTAGGCGCTGCTGCCGGGCCGGGCGCGGATGCGCTCGCCCACCTCCTGCTGCACCAGCAGCACCAGGGCGCGGTAGGGGGCATCCAGGGGGCGCTCCAGCCGCCCCACCAGCCGCTCCAGCAGGGGGCCGGTGATGTTGTACGGGATGTTGGCCACCACCTTTTGGGGGGCGGGTCCCACCGGCGGCAGCAAAGGGAGGGCCAGCACGTCGCCCTCCAGCAACTGGAAGCGGGGATCGGCGCCGAAGCGCTGGCGCAGACCGGCCACCAGGTCGCGGTCGAGCTCGATCGCCAGCAGGGAGGAGGCGGGGCTGGCCAACAGACGCTCGGTGAGGGCGCCGCGCCCGGGACCCACCTCCAGCAGGTGCTCGCCGGGCTCGATCGCCGCAGCGGCCACGATCCGATCGAGCACCGCCGCATCGGTGAGCCAGTGCTGGCCGAAGCGCTTGCGGGCCCGGTGGCCGCCGAAGGTCATGGGCTGGATGGTGACTGGGCGTCCAGATTGCTCCGGCGGGGGGGTGCGAAGAGCTGGGCTGGGCCCCTCACCCCTCCAACCGCAGCCAGCGAACCCCACCCCCAGCCGGGGGCAGCGGCACCAGGGCGGCCACGAACTCCACCGGCCAGCAGGAGCGTTCGGGATGGTGCACCAGCCAGCAGGACCAGGCCCGCCGCAGGCGCCGCCGCTGCAGCCCCCGCAGGGCCGTGGTTCCGGCCCCATCGCGGCTGCCGGGCCGACGTCCCTTGACCTCCACGAGCAACAGGCGGCCCGGCTTTTCACACACCAGATCCAACTCGCCCCAGCGGCAGCGCCAGTTGCGGGTGATCAAGCGCCAGCCCTGGTTCTGCAGCAGCCGCAAGGCCCGCTGTTCGGCCCAGCGGCCCTGGCGCTGACGCAGGGAGACGGGCATGGTGTGGCGTGCGGAGCTTGCCTTGCAGCCTTCCCGTGGCCGGACCAAGTTGGTGAGGGCCGCGGCGGACGCTGGCATGTGCCGCGGTTTTGCCGCCGATCGCAGGCTGGAATGGGCCCAGGCGCCAGAATGCGCCACAAGCTCGGTAAGTTGGCGTCGGACCGGCTGGACTGAGCGGATACCCGGTACCACCTGTCCCGAAGAGCAGCGCGCGCGCAGCCCAGGGCCCGCAAGGACGCCACGCCAAAGCGCCAGGAGCATGGCCAAGCGACCACGGCGCCAATCAGCCCTTTACCTGAATTCCCCCCAGACCGGTTAAGCTGTGAAGGAATACTTCACAACCAGGACGATCGGGAATGTTCACACTCGCCAAGGCCACCCAGATCTTCCCTGAGACCCTGGCGGCCGATGCGGTCCCGGCCATCACCGCCCGCTTCCGCCTGCTGAATGCCGAGGACCAGCTCGCCCTGATCTGGTACGCCTACCTCGAGATGGGCACCACCATCACCATCGCGGCCCCCGGCGCGGCCCGCATGCAGTTCGCCGAACCGGTGCTGGCCCAGATCAAGGCCATGGACTTCGCCGGCCAGAGCCAGGTGATGTGCGATCTGGCCAACAGCACCGACACCCCGATCGGCCGCACCTACGCGACCTGGTCCGTGAACATCAAGCTGGGCTTTTGGTATCAGCTCGGCCAGTGGATGGCCGCGGGCCTGGTGGCACCGATTCCCGAGGGTTACCAACTCTCCGCCAACGCCTCCGCCGTGCTCAGTTCGGTCAAGAAAGCCGAGCAGGGCCAGCAGATCACCCTGCTGCGCAACTTCGTGGTCGACATGGGCTACGACCCCGCCAAGGGCGAGGCCCAGCGGGTGATGGAGCCTGTGGTGGCCCCAACCCCTGAGGCAAGCCGCAAGAAAGTGTTCATCGAGGGGGTGATCAACCCCACGATCAACGCCTACATGGATCTGCTCAACGCCAACGACTTCGACGCCCTGATCCAGCTCTTCCTACCCGACGGCGCCCTCCAGCCCCCTTTTCAGAAGCCGATCGTCGGCACCGACGCCGTCATGCGCTTCTTCCGTGAGGACTGCCAGAACCTCAAGCTCCTGCCTGAGCGGGGCTATTCCGAGCCGGCCGAGGGCGGCTTCAACCAGATCAAGGTGACCGGCAAGGTGCAGACCCCCTGGTTCGGCGCCGGTGTGGGCATGAATGTGGCCTGGCGCTTCCTGCTCAATCCCGAGGGCAAGATCTA
>DAIQNM010000292.1:0-3106 GCA_036788375.1 Cyanobium sp. CTOTU6536
CCTGGAGGAGGTGCTGCGGGAGCGCAGCCTCGACCTGGGGATTCCGGTGCTGGCCCACCTGCCGGTGGGTCACTCCCCGGGCAATGGAGCCCTGCCCCTTGGGGTCCGGGCCCGGCTGGATGGGGGCCGCGGCCACCTGGGGTTGCTGCCCTAAGTTGCGTCGCCGCCGCCGCCGCTCGACGCAAGGGTTCAGCCCGGGGGGTGCTGCGGTGCGGTGGGAAACCCCCGCGGCACGGTGCTGGCACCACCATCCCGCAGGGCCTGGTAGGCGGGCGAGAGAATTTCCACATTTGCCTCGGCGAACTGGTCCTGCAGGGAGGCCAACAGGGCCGAAAGGGTTTCGCGATAGAGATGCACGTCCTCGACGCTGGCGTTGATTTCGTAGCTGATGTGGAAATCGTTGAGGGAGGTCTGCAGAACCAAGGGCGGAGGATCCTGGGCAATGCCCGTCACGCTGCGGGCCGCCGCCAGCATCAGGGCGTGCACCTGGCGCCAGGGAACGTCGTAGCCGATCGTGATCGTGGTGGCGATGGCCACCGGCCTCTGGATCTCCCGCCGGCCAAAGCTGAAGTTGAGGATCGGTGAGGTGATCACGGTGGCGTTGGGGATGCTCACCAGCTCGTTGCGGGGCGTCTGGATGCGGGTCACCAGCAGGTCCCGGTCCTGCACCACGCCGGTCACGCCGTCGATCTCCACCCGGTCGCCCTCCCGGAAGGCCCGGGTGTAGATGAGCATCAAGCCGCTGATCACATTGGTGGCCACCGCACTGGAGCCCAGGGCCGCCAACACCCCCACGAACAGGCCGGCCCCCTGGAAGGCCTTGCTGCCGGATCCGGGGATGTAGGGGTAGGCGATCACCAGCCCCGCCACCACCACGGCGCCCGCCACCAACCGACCGGTGGGCCGGGCCCATTCGCGATAAAACCCCCGGAACTGGAGCTGGCCCCGCTCGATTGCCCCGAACCAATCGAGGCAGGCGTGCATCACCATGCGGGTGATCACCAGGATCAGGGCGATGGCCAGCAGGTTGGGGATCGCCCCGACGGCGCCACTGAGCAGCCGTTCGAGCACGCCACGGATGTGGCCCCGCAGTCCTTCGGCGATGACCTGGGTGGGGGGGAAGAAACCGAGCAGCAGGGGGATTAACAGATAGCTGGCCAGCAGCAGCAGACCCCAGTGGGCAAGGCGCAGCAGCCGCAGCAGGGCCGCGCGTTCCTGGCTGGAGTTGAGCACGGTGTTGCCCGCCAGCCGCAGGCCCCCCAGGGCGGGCGATTGGCCCTGGATGATCCAGCGGTGAAGGTGGTGCTCCAGCCGCGACTGACCCCGCACCCAGAGCAGGTAGATCCCCAGGAAGAGCGCCGCCAAGGCGGTGCTGCGCAACCAGGCGCCCAGGGTGTGGGTGCTGCGGTATTGGCGGATCGCGGCTCGGAGCTGGTCGCGGTAACGCTCCGCCAGCTCCTGGCGGCTGGTGCCAAAGGCCCGGGCGGCCCGATCATCCACCGCCAGCTGGGGGATGAAGCGGCCGCTGGGCTGCTCCAGCCCGACCATCGAATAGGGCGGATCCTCCCGCACCACCAGCTGGTCTGGTTCCACGGCCGGGTTGTCCACCAGCTGCCGCAGGGTGGTGCTGCCCCGGGCCGCGAGGGCCTTGAGGGTCTGGGCTCCGACGGCGGAGCGGATTTCCAGAACCCGCCGACCCTCGAGGGTGATCCACTCCGGGGCAAGTCCTTCTGAGGCAGCGGTCGTCTGGGGGGAGGGCTGCCGCTGGGGGGCCCGGACGGTGGTTTCCGCCTGGGCAGGGGCGATCCCTGGCCCCGCAGGTCCAGGGATCAGGGGCACCAGCAGCAGCGGCACCAGCAGGAGCCAGCCAACCGACCGCATCAACCGCTGGAGGAGCCGGGGCTGGGGCATCTGGGCTGGGCGGCGTCGACCCGATCCTGGCGCGGAGCCGATGCCGAAACCAGTTGGCCTCCACACGATCGGGCCCAAGGCCCAGCCCCCCGGGCCGATGGGGCCACCCGCAACCGGCTGGCCTGGCATCGCTTCCTCCTGGCCACCGCGACGGTGCTGGTGCTGGCGCTGTTTGTCTTCCGGCTGCTGGTGCAGTTCAACATTCCCCTCACCGCCATCCTGGCCTCCGCGCTCTACGCCCGGCCAATCCTGGCGGTGATCAAGCCCCGGGTGCTCGAGATGCTCGCCATCGTGCTCGGCATCATCCAGCTCTCGCCCTGGGCATGGGCTTGCTCTTCACCGCCGTGGAGGTGCAGGCCCTGGCGATCAAGGTATTGCTCCGCTGAGCCTTGCCCCCCGACCGGGCGGGGGGGGGATCTTCGACTTCAGACGTTTGCTGGTGGCCCCAACGGCTGGCGGGCCGCCAGCACTGCCTCGGCGATCGTGAGGTCGAAGCCTGTGGTGAGTTTGATGTTGGAGGGCGGAGCCTCCAGCACCCGCACCGGCAGGCCGAGCCGCTCGAACAGGGCCGCATCGTCGGTGACGCTCCACCCTGCGGCGCTGGCGGTGGCATGGGCCCTCCGCAGTTGGGCCACGCTGAAGCCTTGGGGCGTCTGGGCGGCCCAGAGGCGGCTGCGGTCCGGGGTTGCCGTGATCGTGCCACTGCCATCGACATCCTTAATTGTGTCGGTCACAGGGGTGGCGGCCACGAACCCTGATCCGGCCGCGATGGCTTCCCCCAGGGCGGCCACACACCGCTCCAGCAGCGCCGGTTCCACCAGGCAGCGGGCACCGTCGTGGATCAGCACCCCCTCCGCCTCCGCCGGCAGAGCCGCCAGGCCCCGGCTCACCGATTCCTGGCGGGTGTCGCCCCCGAGGATCCAGTGCACGGGCCGGTCGGGTTGGGCCGCCGCCACGATGGCTGCGATGGCCTC
The DNA here is from genome assembly GCA_036788375.1 of Cyanobium sp. CTOTU6536. Taxonomy (GTDB): domain Bacteria; phylum Cyanobacteriota; class Cyanobacteriia; order PCC-6307; family Cyanobiaceae; genus Cyanobium. The sequence goes on from DAIQNM010000292.1 coordinate 2,886, forward strand.
GGCGTCGTGGGGCTGGCCCACCACCCCGATCCAGCGGATCGCAGGGCAGGCCAGGGCGGCCTCCAGGGTCCAGGCCAGCACCGGCCGGCCCGCCAGGGGGAGCAGGAGCTTGTTGCGGTCGGCCCCCATGCGGCGGCCGCTGCCGGCGGCGGCGATCAGCAGATGCACAAGACGCTCCCCCCTGACAGAACAAACCGAATCCAATCCATACAATCAGGCCC
>DAIQNM010000293.1:0-3098 GCA_036788375.1 Cyanobium sp. CTOTU6536
GCGATGCGGTGGTGCTGGTGCTGCTGATCATCTTCCTGTTCCTGCAGGACTGGAAAGCCACCGCCGTGCCGGCCCTGGCGCTGCCGATCGCCCTGCTGGGGGCGATGGTGTTCGTGAAGACCTTCGGCTTCTCGATCAACGAGCTCACCCTGCTCGGCATCATCCTGGCCACCGGCCTGGTGGTGGATGACGCCATCGTGGTGGTGGAGGCGGTGTCGGCCCGGATCGAGGCGGGCGACCGGCCCTTCCAGGCGGCCTCCAACGCGATGAAGGAACTCACCGGCGCGATCCTGGCCACGGCCCTGGTGCTGCTGGCGGTGTTTATTCCGGTCACCTTCTTCCCGGGCGCCACCGGCGTGATCTACCGCCAGTTCGCGCTCACGATCGTGTTCTCGATCATCGTGTCGACCTTCAATGCGATCAGCGGCAAGCCGTTGCAGTCGGCGTTGCTGCTGGGGGGTGGCAAGACCGAGCCCCGCGGCATCCTCTGGACCGTGATCGGGGGCGTGTTCGGCGGCCTCTACGGCGCCCTGGCCGGTGGCTGGGTGGCTTCGCTGCTGTTGGGCCTGCTCGGGGCGGTGGTGGGCACCTTCTTGATGCCGATCTTCACCGCCTTCAATGCCGGTTTCGAGCGCCTCTCCCGCGCCTACGGCCGGATCCTCAAGCAGGCGATCCGGCTGCGGCGGCTGGTGGCCTTTGTGCTGCTCGGCGGCGTGGCGCTCACCGGCGTGGCCTTTGCCGCCATCCCCACCGGCTTCGTGCCCACCGAAGACCAGGGCTACGGCCTGGGCATCATCCAGCTGCCGCCCCAGGCGTCGATTGAGGCCACCATGGAGGTGGCTGACAAAGCCCAGGCGATCCTGGCCAAGGAAGAGGAGATCATCTCGGGCGAGATCGTGGGCGGCGCCGGCTTCAATGGCGGGGCGCTCAATCAGGGCCTGTTTTTCTTCGGGCTGAAGCCGATCGATGAGCGGAGCGGCAAGGGCCAGTCGGCCAAGGAGATCATCGCCCGGTTGAATAAGCAATTCCACGAGATTCCCGGCGCTCTGGTGATGGCCCAGTCGCCGGCGGCGGTGCCCGGCTTCAGCGCCCAGGGCGGCCTGTCCTTCCAGTTCAACGACCTCAGCAATGGCGGCTACAGCCCCACCGATCTTGATCAGATGGCGGGCAAGCTGATCGGCACCGCTAAGGCCACCGGCAACTTTTACAACCTCTACACCCAGTTCGTCAGCGATGCGCCGGTGTGGCGGCTCGATGTGGACCGCGATCGCATGGCCTCGCTCAACATCGACTACAGCCAGGCGATGCAGGTGCTGGGCACGCTCAATGGCGGCAGCTTCATCAACCAGACCTACGAACAGCAGCAATACCGTCAGGTGTATCTGCAGGCCGATGGTGCCAGCCGCGATGTGGTGCAGTCGCTCAATAATCTCTACGTGCCGGACCGCAGCGGCAAGCTGATTCCGCTTTCGAACGTGGTGAAGGCCCAACTCGATAGCGCGCCGCCGATCGTGAGCCACTTCAATCTCTACCGCTCTGTGCTGATTCAGGGGGTGGAGAACGTCGGGCGCAGCAGCGGCCAGGCGATCGACAGCCTGATGGCCACCTTCCGCCAGATGGGCTTCAGCAACATCGGCTCCGACTGGTCGGCCCTGACCCGATCGGAGGTGCAGGCCGGATCGCTGGCGGCCCTGGTGTTCGCCCTGGGGATCGTGGTGGTGTATTTGGTGCTCTCGGCCCAGTACGGCAGCTACATCGACCCGCTGATCATCCTGATGACCGTGCCCCTGGCGATGCTCGGGGCATTGAGCTTCCTGGTGATGCTGGGCCAGGTGAACAATGTGTATGCCCAGGTGGGCCTGGTGACCCTGATCGGCCTGGCGGCCAAGAACGGCATCCTGATCGTGGATCTGGCCAACCAGCGCATGGAGCGCGGCATGACCGCCAGCGAGGCGGCGATCGGTGCCGCCAGCTCAAGGCTGCGGCCGATCCTGATGACCGCCATGGCGGCCCTGGCCGGCTTCTTCCCGCTGATGGTGGCCACTGGTGCCGGGGCCCTGAGCCAGCGCTCCCTGGGTGCGGTGATCTTCGGCGGCCTGCTGGTGGCCACGGTGCTCAGCCTGTTTGTGGTGCCGTCGTTCTATGTGCTGATGAAGCAGCTTGAGGCCTCCTGGTTCCCCGTCAGTGGCGAAAAGGAGGTGCTGCCTGCTGATGCCCCCAGCGAATGAATCCGGCTGCTGATCCCCCCGCTGATCCGAGCGATCCCTCCGCGATCAGCGACCCCCATCCCTGAATCGCCAAGGCCCCGATGCCCCTTCCTCCTCCCCCCGGTTTCACACCCCGCCGCCAGCTGCGGGTCGACCGCCGCCGCATCCTGTTCGCCGCCAGCCTGGCCGCCGTGGCCGGCACCGTGTTGATGCTGCTGGTGCACCGGGCGGCCAACACCCCCGGCCAACCGATCAAGCCAATCCCCCTGCTGGGGGCCGTGCTGGTGGTGGCCGGTGCGGCCAGCTGCGGCGCCTGGGGTGAAACCATGCGCCAGCTTGCCCTCACACAGCTGGGGGAGCCGGATGGGCCGGAGGAGGTCTGAAGGGGGCGGGGCCGTGTTGCCAGCTGGCCTGGCAAAATTGATTCGTTTGAGTAAATCGGCCGGTGAAAAAATATGAATTAAATATAGCACCCGCAGCGCTATACGCATAGCCTCGGCCATGCTTGATAACTGTTCGGCTGCTTCGGCGGCACACAGAGCTGGCGGTAGTAACGGCTACAGGTGGATAACGGGTCCGATAACCACTGTTCACAAGGAACACTTCTGCGGTGAACTGGCTGCGGTAGCTAGGGTTGGCTTGGTTACAAGGAGGTGGTTATCGGACAAGAACAGGAGCGCTGCCGTGGTTCTCGGAAACCATCCAATAAGCGTTCGAAGGATCGGAAAAACCAAGCCAACGCCATGAGAAGGTTCGCCGGAAACTCTTTCATGTGATGATTGACACCTCTGATTGATTACCTAAGTTGCCGATAAAATCTCGTCGATGTACGGACAGCCTGGTCATGTTGGCGAAATACTCATACTATGCTCATGAATCTTAGCCTTGGAT
>DAIQNM010000294.1:0-510 GCA_036788375.1 Cyanobium sp. CTOTU6536
GTGTTGGCGTCAGCGATGGCGGTGGCCAGGGCCGTGTGGAGGCCGTGGGATCCGCGGTAGGCAAACACCTGGGCCCTCGGCAGACCCACCAGGGCCAGGTCGCCCAGCAGATCTAGGAGCTTATGGCGCACCGGTTCGTCTGCAAAACGCAGCGGTGGGTTGAGCCAGCGCTCGCCGTCGCAGACCAGGGCATTGTCGAGGGCTCCCCCCCGGATCAGGCCCGCCGCCCGCAGTTGCTCGACCTGGTCGCGGAAGCCAAAGGTGCGAGCTGGTGCAATCTCCGCCACGAACCTTGGCGGCGTGAGGCTGATCGAGAACAGTTGGCGGCCGATGGCGGCCTGGGGAAACTCCACCGCCGCCGCCAGCCGCAGCTCCTCGGCGGGGAAGGCGGTGACGAAGCCCAGACCCTGGCGCAGGGTGATCGGCTCGACCGGCAGGGCGGGCTCCAGCCGCTGCCCCAGAGCCGCCAGCCCCGCTTCGGCAATCGCTTCAACCCATGGCAGGGCCGAG
>DAIQNM010000294.1:520-3051 GCA_036788375.1 Cyanobium sp. CTOTU6536
AGACCTCAAGGGATTTCGCAAGATTTTCGGCAAATGGCAGGGCCGAGCCGTCGAGCAGGGGAATCTCTTCCCCCTCCACCCAGATTTCGGCCTGGCTCACCCCGGTTCCTGCCAGGGCCGCCAGCAGGTGCTCCACCGTGGCCAGGCGCCGCTCCCCCAGTTGGAGGGCGGTGCACAACCGGGTGTCGGCCACTTGGGAGGGTTCGAGGCGCCGCGGGGGCAGCTGGGGGGCATCCAGCCAACCAACCCGGTAGCCCGGCAACTCCGAGGGGCCCAGGCGCACCCGACAGGGCAGGCCGCTGTGGAGGCCGATGCCGCTGCGTTCCACGCTGGTGGCCAGGGTCCAGGCCTGGCGGTAGTCGGCGGGCCAGGGGGTCACTAGAACTTCCAGCCCACGCCGAGGTTGAAGCGCCAGTTGCTGGTGAAGTCCTGGCTGGCGATCTCAAGCCGCAGCGGACCCACCGGCGTGGTCACGATCACGCCGGTACCCACCGAGAAACCTGCGCCGGGCTTGCCCAGCAGGGCACCCAGGTTGCCGGGCACATCCTTCTGGCTGCCGAAGCTGGTGCCGCCATCCACGAACAGCTCGCCGCTGACGATGCTGAACAGCGGGAAGCGGTATTCGAGGGTGGCTTCGCCGAAGCTCTTGCCCACGCCCAGGTCGCAGTCGTAATAGCCCCGCACCGAGTTGCCACCGCCGAGGCAGAAGGCCTCATAGGGGGGTAGGTCTCCCAATACCGTGCCGGCCGAGACCTGGAAGGCAAGGGCTTGCTTGCAATCCGGCGTCTTGCCGACGGGGGTGGTGCGGCAACCTTTATAGAACTTCAGCCATTTCACCGGGATGAAGTGGGTGTAACTGCCCCGCAGCCGGTTGAAGGTGGGCGAATCGGGGCCCACCGAAACGAACTGCTCGGTGCCAAGGCTGAAAAAGTCACCTTTGGTGGGATTGCGGGGATCGTCGAGGGTGTTGTAAGTGGCACCGAGTCTCATGCCTAGCAACTGGTTTTTGTTGGCGCAGTTGTAGGCAATGCACACCACCGAGCTGACCGGCACATTGCTGCCATTGGTGTTGAAGAAGTCGTTGTTGACCACGCCATAGGGCATGGTCTGGCCCGACACATTCATCGGCGTGACCTGCTGGCCGTTGAAGCCGAGGATCAGGTTCCAAGGGGAGCGCTTGAAGGGGTTGCCGCCATTCATGGGCCGCACGAACTGGAGGTTGCCGCCGATCCTCTGCACCACCACGGAGTTGCCGTCGTAGCTGAACCAGCTGTTGCCCGGGGAGATGTCCTCGGCTTCCTGGACCGAGGCCACCGTGGTTCCGAGCGGATTGCTGTTGCTGTTGATGTTGTAGGCGAGGCTGTTGAGGTTGGTGCCCGGGGCTTTGTAGAAGTCGGGAACGGTGTAGATGTTGCCGTTGTTCTGGCTCTGGAACACCTGAGGCACATCGCGGCTGATGAAGGCCTTGATCCGCAGGGCGGTGCGATACGGGTCCCCCTTGATCCAGGGATCGGTGAAGGTGATGTCGAACAGGCCACCGAATTGGCCGTAGGTGAAGCTGGTCGAGAGGTCCCAGGCCCGGCCGAAGAGGTTGCTGTCCTGCACCTGGATCTGGCCGAACACACCCTGGCTCTGGCTATAGCCAAGGCCGCCGGAGAGGGAACCGGTGGACTGCTCCACCACCCCCAGCACGATGGTCACCCGGCCGGGGTCATCGGGCATGGGCCGCAGCGTCACCTTGACGTCGCTGAACAGGCCGGTGCCATAGAGGCGCTTGATGTCGTCCTCCAGGTTGCGGCGGTTGAACACCTGGCCAGCCTTGAGGGAGATTTCGCGGGTGATCACCCAGGGCTTGGTCTTGAAGCGGATTGGCCGACCCTTGTCATCGGTGGGGGAGCCTTCCTTGTCGAGGAACTGCACTTCCACCCCACTCACCTGGCCTTGACGCACCAGCAGCTGCACGCTGCCATCCGGACCGATGCGGCCCGGGCCGGTGACCCGCGCCAGGGAATAGCCCTGGTCGGCATACCACTTCTGCAGTTCCTGCATGCGGGTCTGCAGGGTGTTGAGGTTGAGGCTGCGGCCGTAATCGCCGGCGAAGGTGTCGTTGACCACCGCGGCCGGCAGCTTGGCGTCGGGCGGGTCGATCACCACCTTGGTCAGCACGGGGTAGGGCGCCACGGTCACGACCAGCCGCACCCCCAAGGGGCCGTCGACGGGCTGCATGCGCACGTCGGAGAACCAGCCGGTGGCGTAGATCGCCGAGAGGTCCTTGCGCAGCTGGCTGCGGGTTACCTGGGTGCCCGGCGTCACCGTCATGGCGCCATAGGTGGCCTGCTCAAGTCGCTGCTGCTCGGGGTGGCCCTTGAGGCCCTCGACCACCACCTCGCTGAGCTGCACCTTTGGTTCGGTGTTCACCGGGGCTTCGGCCGCCGGGGCCTCCTGGTTGGGGGAGAAGGGGGATCCGGAGGAGGGGGCAGGCCCCCCCGGTGGCGTGCCGGGGGCCGGGATCAAGGGGGCCGGGCCGGCGG
>DAIQNM010000295.1:0-3013 GCA_036788375.1 Cyanobium sp. CTOTU6536
GCTCTACGGCCTCGGCATCCACCACGTGGGCGAGGTGAATGCCAAGGCCCTGGCCCGGGCCTTCCCCAGCGCCGCCGAGCTGGCCACGGCAGCGCTAGACACCCCGGAGCTGATCACGGCGGTGTTTGGCATCGGCGGCGAGATCGCCCAGTCGCTGCAGCAGTGGTTCGCCACGCCGGCCAACCAGGCGCTGCTGGCGGAACTGGAGGGCCTGGGCTTCTCCCTGGCGGCCAGTGATGACGAGCGGGCTAGCGGCGGCGGGCCAGCGGGCTTGGAGGGCCGCCTGGCGGGCCAGAGCTTCGTGCTCACCGGCACCCTGCCCAGCCTCTCCCGCAGCCAGGCCCAGGCCCTGATCGAGGCGGCCGGCGGCAAGGTGATCGGTTCGGTGAGCCGCAAAACGAGCTGGGTGGTGGCCGGCGAGGAGGCGGGCAGCAAGCTGGCCAAGGCCGAGGCGCTCGGGGTGGCGGTGCTGGATCAGGCGGGCCTGCTGGCGTTGCTGGAGGCCCCGGCCCCCGGCACCCCGGACGGCGGCCGCCCATGACCGGGGCGATCAGCGACCGGGCGAATGATGACGGCGGCCGGGAATCCTGGCGCCAAAGATCGGCAAGCTGGATGCCAATGTTGCCCTGGGTTCCGGAACATCCACGGGCAACGTGTTGATCAGCACCGACCCCCTGGCCAAAGGGGGGCCAACATGGAAAGCAAGGAGATTCCTTCGCTGCCCTGAGTCCTCACCCGCTGGCTTCCCATCCCCGGACCACCCTGACCCCAAACCCACCTCCTTCCACCATTCCGTCCCCAACCTTCGCCTTGGCCGAAAAGCCAAACTCGTTCCTTCAGATCCCCGATGATCTGTGGCACCAACTCGCCCGCCATGGCCTGCTGTTGCCCCTGCTGCGCCAGGGGCTGGTGGCTAAAGCGGTTGCGGGGGTGGCCTTGAGCGAACAGGAGAGCATGGAAAGCCGCCAGGCCTGGGGAAGCGCCCACCGGCTCTCCTCCCCTGAGGCGGTGATGGCCCACCTCAAGTCCCAGGGGCTTCAGGAAGCCGATGCCCTCTGGCAAGCCGAACTGCCCCGGCGGATCGCCCGCCACTGCGAGCAGCATTTCTCCCATCGGGCCGAGCAACGCTTCCTGGCCCGCAAAAACCAGCTCGACCAGGTGATCTACAGCCTGCTGCGGGTAGAGGATGGGGCCCTGGCCCAGGAGCTCTATCTGCGCATCGATGAGGGGGAAGCGGATTTCGCCGAACTGGCAGCCAGCTATTCCCGCGGTCCAGAACGCTCCACCCGCGGTGTGGTGGGCCCGGTACCGGTGCTGCAGGCCCACCCAATCCTGGCCGAACGGCTGCGCACCAGTCGGCCGGGCCAGCTGCAGGCGCCGCTGCGGATTGAACAATGGTGGCTCGTGGTGCGGCTGGAGTCGCTGCGCTCGGCCGTGTTTGATGCCGAGATGGGCGCCCGCATGGCCCGCGAACTGTTTGATGAATGGGTCGAGGAGGAAGTGGCAGCCCTGGTCAACAGCCGCACCACACCATGACCGCCACCTCCACCAACCGACCGGGGCCAGCGCCATCCCTGCTGGCGATCACCCCCTTCACCTCCCTCCCCGCCGCCGCCCAGCGCCGCCTGGAGCAGGAGGCCAGCCTGCAGCGCTTCGACGAAGGCCAGATCCTCAGCAACGCCGAGACGGTGGGCAACCGGGTGCTGGTGCTGCTGGAGGGGGAAGCGCGGCTGCTCGGCCAGCGGGATGGGCGGCCTTTCATGCTCGAGCGGCTGGGTCCGGGTGAGCTGATCGGCCTGGTCTCCCTGCTGCGGGCCGAGGGCTGTGAAGCGGTGAGCGCCGCCACCCCGGTGCTGGCCGCCGCCATCCCGGATGGGGTGGTGGTGGAGCTGCTGCTGCAGAACCCGGAGCTGCGCCGCTGGTGCGCCGAGCAGGTTTGGACCGCCGAGCTGCACGCGCTGCTGCAACGTCAGGAGTCAGCCCATGCCGGGGCCGACGCCTTCGAGCCCAACGCCTGGCGCCAACGGCTCCAGCAACTCCGCGCCACCACCCGGGGCGTGGCGCCCGACCCCGGCCTGGGGCTTCCGCCTGGGGATGGGGGCGAAACCTGGCGGCTGGCGAGTGCCAATGTGCCCGGGCTCGCCCTTGGCAGTCGGCTAGCCGCGGGCCAGCCCCTGCCCAAACCCCTGCCGCCCCTGCCCCTGCGGGTGCTCGCGCTGCGGGAGGGCAACGGCCTGGCCGATGGCGGCGCGATCCAGGCCACCGCCATCCAGCCCAGTGGCACGCTGCCAGATCCGCAGTCGGCTGGGGCTGGGGTGGTTGCCGATTCGGCCAGCGGTGGCCTGCCCCAACCCTCCAGCCTCGATCTGGGCGGCCCCGACCGGGCCCGGGGCCTGCAGTTGATCCGTGCCAACGGCAACCTCGAGGAAACCCTGGCCTGCTTCCAGATGCTGGGCCGAATGCTGGAGTTGCCCTACCGGCGCGACGCCATCGATAAGGTGCTGCGCGACAAGCTGCGCCGCGGCCTCAACCCCGATCTCCAGCTCTGTGGGCAGATCGCGGCCATGCTCGGCCTGCTGGTGACCGGTGCAAAGGTGCAGGCCAGCTCGGCCACCCGGCTGATCACCCCCTGCCTGATCGCCTGGAAGGGCAGCTTCGCGGTGGTGACCGCCAGTAACGCGGCAGGGTTGCGGCTGGCCTCACCGGCCGAGGGCTGGGTGCTGCTCAGTCCGGCCGAGATCGCCGAAACCTATCCCGAGGGCCTTGAGCTCCTGCTATTCGAGCGGAGCACCGCCACCCCGGGGGTGGCCTTCGGCCCGGGCTGGTTCTGGCCGGCGCTGAAGCGCTACCGGGGGATGCTGCTGCAGGTGCTGCTGGCCTCCTTCGTGGTGCAGCTGTTCAGCCTGGCCAACCCCCTGCTGATCCAGGTGATCATCGACAAGGTGATCACCCAGCGCAGCCTCGACACGCTGCAGATCCTGGGCATGGCGCTGGTGGTGGTCACCCTGATGGA
>DAIQNM010000296.1:0-2976 GCA_036788375.1 Cyanobium sp. CTOTU6536
GCTTTGGAGCCGAGGTGCAGCGCCGCATCCTGATCGGCACCTATGCCCTCTCGGCCGGCTACGTGGACGCCTACTACCGCAAGGCCCAGCAGGTTCGCACCTTGATCCGCCGCGACTTCGACCGCGCCTTTGAGGCGGTGGACGTGCTGCTCACCCCCACCTCCCCCACCACCGCCTTCCGCTTCGGTGCCCACACCGATGACCCCCTGGCCATGTACCTGGCCGACCTGCTCACCATTCCCGCCAACCTGGCCGGCCTACCCGCCCTGAGCCTGCCCTGCGGTTTCGACGCCGAGGGCCTGCCGATCGGCCTGCAACTGATTACTGGCGTGCTCCAGGAGGAGAGGCTGCTCCAGGTGGCCCACGCCTATGAGCAGGCAGCCCGGGTGATGGAATCCCGGCCGGTCGCAGCGCTGGCGGCCTGAGGCCCCACGATCGGGGGCTGCCATCGTCTCCTGCCATCAGGCTCGGCCACCACAGGTGGTGTCCCGGTTCCATCTGGGCGCTTCGACCACACTGCTGCTTGCGTCCTCCCCTAGCCTGAAGGCGCCCAGTCCCCGCCCCCTTGGCCTTCGTTCCCCTCCACAACCACAGCGACTACAGCCTGCTGGATGGCGCCAGCCAGTTGCCGCAGATGGTGGAGCGGGCCGTGGAACTGGGCATGCCCGCCCTGGCCCTCACCGACCACGGCGTGATGTACGGCGCCATCGAGCTCCTGAAGCTCTGCGGCAAGGCCGGCATCAAGCCGATCATCGGCAATGAGATGTATGTGATCAACGGATCGATTGAGGATCCGCAGCCCAAAAAAGAGCGTCGCTATCACCTGGTGGTGCTGGCCAAGAATGCGGTGGGGTACCGCAACCTGGTCAAACTCACCAGCATCAGCCACCTGCGCGGCATGCGGGGTCGGGGCATCTTTGCCAGGGCCTGCATCGATAAGCAGCTGCTGCGCCAATACAGCGAAGGGCTCATCATTGCCACCGCCTGCCTGGGTGGCGAGATCCCCCAGGCGATCCTCAAGGGACGCCCCGATGTGGCCCGCACGGTGGCGGCCTGGTACCAGGAGGTTTTCGGCGAGGATTTCTATCTGGAGATCCAAGACCACGGTGGTATCGAGGACCGCATCGTCAACGTGGAGATGGCGCGGATCGGCGCCGAACTTGGCATCCCCCTGGTGGCCACCAACGATGCCCATTACCTGAGCGTGGGCGATGTGGAGGCCCACGATGCCCTGCTCTGCGTGCTCACCGGCAAGCTGATCAGCGATGAAAAACGGCTGCGCTACACCGGCACCGAATACATCCGCAGCGAAGCCGAGATGCTTGGGCTGTTTGCCGATCACCTGGAGAGCGAGGTGGTGGCCGAGGCGGTGGCCAACACCGCCCGGGTGGCCGAGAAAGTGGAGGACTACGACATCCTCGGCCGTTACCAGATGCCGCGCTTCCCGATCCCGGAGGGGCACACGGCGGTGACTTACCTGGCCGAAGTCTCCCGTGATGGCCTGAGGCAGCGCTTGGGCCTGGCCCCTGACCAAGCCTTCGATCCGGCCTACGGCGAAAGGCTGGAATTTGAGTTGCAGGTGATGGAGCAGATGGGTTTCCCCACCTACTTCCTGGTGGTGTGGGATTACATCCGCTTCGCCCGGGATAGCGGCATTCCGGTGGGGCCGGGTCGTGGCTCGGCGGCGGGTTCGGTGGTGGCCTGGGCCCTGGGTATCACCAACATCGATCCGGTCAAACACGGGTTGTTGTTTGAGCGCTTCCTGAATCCGGAACGCAAATCAATGCCGGATATTGATACGGATTTCTGCATTGAACGCCGCAGTGAGGTGATCGACTACGTCACCCAGCGCTATGGCGAGGACAAGGTGGCCCAAATCATCACCTTCAACCGCATGACCTCCAAGGCGGTGCTCAAGGATGTGGCTCGGGTGCTCGATATTCCCTACGGCGAAGCAGACCGCCTCGCCAAGTTGATTCCGGTGGTGCGGGGTAAGCCGGCCAAGCTCAAGGAAATGATTGGCCCCGAATCGCCCACGCCCGAGTTCCGGGAAAAATATGTTGGCGATCCGAAGGTGAAACACTGGGTCGACCTGGCGATGCGGATTGAAGGCACCAACAAAACCTTTGGAGTCCATGCCGCCGGTGTGGTCATCGCCGCCGATCCGCTCGACGAGCTGGTGCCGCTGCAACGCAACAACGACGGCCAGGTGATCACCCAGTACTTCATGGAGGACGTGGAGTCGATGGGGCTGCTGAAGATGGATTTTCTCGGCCTTAAAAACCTCACCATGATCCAGAAAACCCTGGATTTGGTGGAGCAAAGCACTGGGGTACGGGTCGATCCCGACGACCTCCCCGAAGGCGACGAGGGCACCTATGACCTGCTGGCCCGCGGTGATCTGGAGGGCATCTTCCAGTTGGAATCCAGCGGCATGCGCCAGATCGTGCGCGATCTCAAGCCCTCATCCCTGGAGGATATTTCTTCGATCCTCGCCCTCTACCGACCCGGCCCGCTGGATGCCGGTTTGATCCCCAAATTCATCAACCGCAAGCACGGCCGTGAGCGGATCGATGTGGCCCACGCCAAGCTCGAGCCGATCCTGAGCGAGACCTACGGGATCATGGTGTATCAGGAGCAGATCATGAAGATCGCCCAGGATCTGGCCGGCTATTCCCTCGGTGAGGCCGACCTGCTGCGGCGGGCGATGGGCAAGAAGAAAAAGAGCGAAATGGAGAAGCACCAGAGCCTGTTCGTGACCGGGGCCACGGAACGGGGCGTGGAGGCGAAGGTGGCCGAGGCGCTGTTCGAGCAGATGGTGCTCTTCGCCGAGTACTGCTTCAACAAGAGTCACTCCACCGCCTACGGGGCCGTCACCTACCAGACGGCCTACCTCAAGGCCCACTACCCGGTGGCCTACATGGCCGCCCTGCTCACGGTCAATGCCGGTGCCAGCGACAAAGTGCAGCGCTACAT
>DAIQNM010000297.1:0-2968 GCA_036788375.1 Cyanobium sp. CTOTU6536
CCATTCACGACTCCAGGGCCGCGGCAACGTCTGTGGCCGCGAAGTCGTCGCCTTTGAACAGTAGGGGGGCGTTCAGGGCCCGGGCCAGGCCATAGCTGAAGCAGTCGCCCAGGTTGAGCCCCGCCGGGTGGCGTCCCTTGCCGTAGCGGCGCCAGCCTTCCAGGGCCCAGTGCAGTTGGTGTTGGTCAAACGGCATCACCTCCACCCTCAGGGCCAGCAACAGCTGCTCCACCTCGGTGGCTTCGATGCCGTGCCGCGCGCTTTCTGCCACCAGAGCCAGCTCCAGGCGGGATGCGGCGCTGAGACGGACGACGGCTGCCCGCGCCGCTGCGTCGAGCAGGGCCTCGGCGTCGCTCTCCTGCAGCAACAGGCCCATCAGGGCCGACGTGTCGATCACGATCGCGCTCACACCGGCAGTCCGTCCTCGTCGTACAGGGCGTCCTGGAGCTCCTTGCTGGTGCGGCCCTGCCATTCGGGGCGGGCGCCTGTGCGGGCACAGATGGCTCGGATCGCCGCCTTCCTGGCTTCGATGGCCTCAGGTCGTTCCGGGTTGGGGCAGCGCTCCAGCTCGGCCCGCAGGGCCTGGCGCACCGCATCGGTGACGCTGGTGGAGCGCCGCTCCGCCAGCTCCCGGGCCATGGCGTGCACCGCGGGGTCCTTGATGTTCATGCCCATGGCGGGGCCCTCGAGCGCCGGGGTAGAAATCTTTTTGATTCTACCCGCCCTGGCTTCGGCGTTGCCGCGTCGCAGGCGCTCAGCCTGGTCGCCTTTGCCTCAGCGGCTCAGCCCCGATCTGCTGGCGGCTCCGTGGTGGCGAGTGATCTGACGATCCCGGCCCATGGTGGCCTTCCTGTTTTCTCAATCTTTCGCACACTGCAGCAAAAACGCCAGGGTGCTGTTGCGGGCACCCGTGTCGCCAGCTCCAGCACAGCGTCCGGGTTGGCGGTGCAGAACTCGGCGAATGGCTCGGGCGTGAGCCGCAGGCTGCCGGTGAGCGTTTCCGGCAGGCTTGGCCCAGACCCTGGTGACTGGCGAGATGGCCCTGCTGACCCTGCGGGATCGCTATCCCATTCGTACCCCCGCAGAGTTCTGGGCGGAGCATGGCGGTCTCTGAACGTGCCCCAGGGAGGCTGCGTCGCAACGCCAGCCACCCAGAGGCTTAGGCCACCTCCAGGCCCAGATGCTCCACGTAGGGGCGGAAGTCCCGGTCGCTGAAGAGCAGCGGCAGGTTGGCCTCAATGCAGGCCGTGGCGATGATCCCGTCCATCGTCTTGCGCACCGTGATCCCCTTGCGGCGCAGCTGCCGGACGTTCTCCGCTGCCTTCCAGGCGTTGCTGCCGCCGAGCATCGGCAGCAGGGCCAAGGAACGGAACAGCTGTCGGGCGGTGGCGACATCCTGGTCGGTGCGGAACCCTTGCATCACCTCCACCAAAACGAGGTCGCCGATCGCCAGCGGCGTCACCCCGAGCAACCCATCCAGCCGCTCCACCTCTGGGGTGCTCACCCCATGGAAGAAGTCGATCCAGACCGAGGAGTCAACAACGATCACGCCTGCCGCTCGCCAATCGGGTGATCCAGGCGCTGGGTCTCCAGATCCCCCTCCCAGGCCAGGCGCCCGCGGAAGGCGCGGATCTCGGCCTGCTGCTGCAGGTTGACCAGGGTGCGCAGAGCCAGTTCCACGGCTTCCCGCTTGCTCCGGGCTCCACTGGCCTGCATCGCCTGCTTCATCAGGGCGTCGTCAATGACGATGTTGGTGCGCATGCTCAGCCCCAGGGACGATGTGTAGAGCCTAGAGCGGTCATACACATCTGGATTGGCTTGACGCGGCGGCGGAGGGGGTCACGGCAGCGGCAGCCTCACCAGGCCTTCAAAGCGTTCGCAATCGCGATCGAAACTCACCAGCCGCCAGCCATTGGCGATCGCCAGGGCCGCCAGATGGGCATCGGTGCAGAGCCGGGCCGGCAGCTCAGCGCCCCGCAGCCCGCCACGCAGCAGTTGGTGAAACACCTTTTAGTGCGCATCTATGCTCCAAGTAGTTGAGCGTCCAGGCCCAACTGTTGGGCCGCCGCCACGAACGGGGCATCGAGGCTGCAGAGGCTGGCTCCACGCCCGCTGGCGATGGCCAGGTGCAGGGCATCAGCGGCCCGCAAGCTTGTGGACCAGCCGCGCAGGCAGGCGTTGGCATTGCGGAAGTCCTGGGGTTCTGGTTCCAGGACCAGCAGTCCCGGCGCCAGGGCTGCGGGTGCTTCGCGATTCCAGGTCTCGGAAACGGAGCGGACCGGGTCTGCAGCCCGCATCCCCTCAAACCTTGCCTTCGGCCAAAACGTGATCTGCGCTACTGAATCGGCCGCAGTCCAGAGAGTGGTCGGCGAATCGGCTCAGGAAGTTGGGCCCGATTCCTTGGGTCAATTGAGCCAAGAGCTTGCGGGGGGGGGAAAGTGCTGTAGCATTGCTGTCCATCAGGATGATTTCTGCAATGGCTCTGTCTCGTGTCTCTATAGCTCCATTGCCCAAGTTGGCCCTCGGCGCCGCAGCGGCCCTGGCGGCCATCAGCCTCAGCCCGGGCTCGGCCCAGGCCTATGTGGTGACGGTGGGGGGTGTGCAATACGACGTGACCACTTTTACGGGGACTTACAACGACAATATCAGCAAATTCGCAACCCCGGCCAATGGGGGCGTGATGCCTTGGTGGGGTTCCGATAGCCTTGCTTTAACGTTTTCAGATGCGGTGGGATCGTCTTTGGGTGGCCCGTTTAATAACTTTATTTCGACTTTACAGTGGGGGCCTCTTTTTGCCATCCGTCTTTTTAGTCAAGAAGGGGACAGAGTCCGCTCGGCAGCATATTACATGAATCCTGGAGCGTTTGGGCCGGGGAGTTATCTAATTGGCAGCCAGGGCCCCCATGGGCCTCTTTTGGAAACAAGTGCGGTATGGGCCCAGGTAGTCCCCGCCGCCCCCGCCCCCGGC
>DAIQNM010000298.1:0-2953 GCA_036788375.1 Cyanobium sp. CTOTU6536
ATCTGACCGGCATTAAGGAATTCGCCGCGGGCATCAGCCTGCGCAACGACCTTGGTGAAGGCGTCGAACATTGATTTAGGGCTCCTTGTCTCGACGGGTGACCGCCGGGAGTGGGTGGGTATGGTTGGTCGAGTACGGGGCCCGGCGGACCGGATTGACCGTGCTCGGATCGCAGTTCAGCGGTATGGGCCTTGGCTTGGACCACTTCCTTGCAACCCGACCATTGTTGGATCTCGGCCCAGCCCAGCGGGAGTGCCGTAACAAACGGTCATCGCGGCTACAGATCCGGGTCTGCCGCGCCACGTTTGGGCCGTGGTGATTCTGCGGGGCTGCCGATTTCGCCATGAAAAAGGCCCCCATATGGGGGCCTTCAGCGCTGATGGTGCCTAGGCCCCGTCAGCGGCTCGGCAAGGGTCTCAATCCTTGGGCTTGCGGCCGCCCTTGCGGGGGGCGGGGGCTTCGCTGGCGTTGCCCGCGCCGCCGCTCACCGCCACATTGGTGATTTTGCCACCCATAGAATGGACAAGACGCATGGTCTCGTTCATTCGGCTGAATGGCACATTCATGACCAGATCCGCCGTACGGGAATAGTCGTTGTTGCTGACACCGGTGACCACGATCGAAACCTGGCGGTCACTGTTGACTCCGGTGCCCCGGGAGCCTGCGGAAACCTTCATGGCAATGGGGAGAGGGTGGGTGGAGGTGGGCCGGGATCAGTTGACCGGCGTGATGCTGGCGATGCGGCCGCCTTCACGCTGGATCTGCTGCTGGTATTCCAGCAGCTTGTTGAAGGGGATGAAGCGCACCCGGTTGCTGCGCTTGTGGAGGCGGTAGTTGTTGAAACCGGTGATCTCCACCCGGAAGGTGCGGCCCTCTTCCCCGGAACCAACGCCTTGGCGGGTCACGCCGTCGCTGGTGACCTTGCGGAAGACGCTGCCCTTGGCGTTGGGGCTCACCACCGGCAGCGGCGATTCGCTGTGAACGGCGGGGTTGAGTCGCGACTGATTCTTGAGCAGGTCACCCCGCACCGAGGCTCCGGCGGCCCCGCGGGTGAGTTGGAGGATGTAGGAGAACTGCAGACCCTGCTGGCCCACGGAGTAATCCCAGCCGTGGATGTAGGGCACCACCTCTTCGCCGAAGCGTTGCTGGTATTCGGCGCTGTCGAGGTAGGAATCGATCTCGGCGTCGTAGCCCTGCTCTTGGAGGATGGTGAAGTGGTGGAGCATCTCCTCCTTGTTCTGGGGAGCGCGGCCGAGCAGGTGCTTGAAATTGAGCTCGATGAAGCGGTAGGGATTGGTGCTTTCAAAGAACTTCGACTTGTAGAGGCCGCTCTTGGCCACCTGCCGCACTAACTCACGCATGCTCAGGTAGCCACGCTTGAACAGCGACTCCGGACCCTGGAGGCGCTCCGAGGACATCACGTATTGGTTGCCGAGCACCTGTCGGTAGACAGCGCGGATCAGCACGTCTTTGTCGTTTTCGGTGGCGTTGCTCCAGTTTTCCCGGTTGCGGTTAAGGGAGAAACGCTCGATGCCCAGGTAGGCAGCGTTGGCGAGAGTCATGGGCGAGGGGCCTGGTGGGACGCGGGGGGGAAGGCAGGCAGCCGGGAGGTCGCGAGCCCTGCGGTGTGGACAACCGGCCAGGTCTCCGTTGCCCCTCGGCAACCGGCTTGCGATGCAAGGTCACCCAGCGAACGGGCTGAATGGCGATGCGCGGCGGGGCCGGCGGATGGGCAGGGGGATCGACTCCAGCACAGGCTGCAGCTGGATCCTATGGGGTTGCCAGGAGATTGTGACAGCGGTTTCACAATCGTTACACTTACATTTTTGTTGCAAAAACCAGCCAATGGACCCTAAGCACGCCATTGGTTGCCCACCCCTGGCATAGGGCTCCAGCGCCGATACCATCCGGCCGAGAACCCTCTGTACGCCATGGCGAACGCCTCAGAGCCCAGCCTCGGCATCAGCCCGGCCCTTGGTAGCCGCCCTGCTGACACCGGGAGCCGGTTGGCCGATCAGATCCATACCCTTTCGGAGCTGACCGAAACCCTCACCTACAGACTTCTGGATCTGGAGGAGCGTTTGGCGGCCCAGGAGGAGCGCCTCGAACCCCTGCTGCAAGCCCGCAGGCTGGATGCCGCCGAGGCGGCTGCAGGCTTGGAGTTGCGCCTTGACGAGACCCAGGATCGCCTGGGCCGCATTGAGGAGCTTTTAGCGGGTCTGGAGCGCGCCGACTCGGGTCGCCATCTCCAGGCCCTGCAGCGCCCCACGCTGGCTAGGGAGCCTCTTGGCCGTGCTGAGCTTGAGGCGGTCGCCGAGGCCGAGGAGCTCCCGGAGGATCCCTTCTACGACGAGGGGGAGCAGCCGTTCATGGATGAACGAACGGCCTGATCCCCTTCGCTGCACTCAGGCTTCGAAGGCCTCGAACCAGGCGGGGGGGATTTCGTCGCTGTAGTCGTGGGTCTTGCTGAATTCGAAGCAGCCGGCCAGGGCCCCCCAGAGCTGTTCGTGGGTGGTGGGATCGTGGCCGCGGTCGATTGTTTCCATCCGCCCTGGGCTGAGGCTGAAGGTGCTCACCAGGTAGGCGGTGCTGCCCTTGCGCTCCACCAGGCAGCGGCAACCGGGTTCCACCTCACCGCTGAAGCCCTCACCCTGCTCCCGCACCAGATAGGTACAGCCCTCAAGGATCTGGAGATCATCGGGGGAGATGGCGGCCCGTTTGTCGGCATCCTCCACCGCGCCCCAGAACCGCTCGGCGTTGTGGAGGGCATGGTTGTGGATGATCAGTCCGTCACCTTGGCGCTCGGCCCGCAACACCCGGATGCGGTAAGGAGCCACCGGATTGATGGCGTACGACTGCTCCAGCAGCAGGGAGCCGGGGGCCAGCTGGGGCAGGGGCCGGAACTTCACCAGGATGTGGGCGAAGAGGGGCGGATTCTCGAAGGCCTGTTGCT
>DAIQNM010000299.1:0-2944 GCA_036788375.1 Cyanobium sp. CTOTU6536
GCCCAGGGCTACGGCACCACCACCGTCGTCGACGTGGTCGAGGTCGAGTCGGTCAACGGCTGGTACCTGACCGTGGGCGCCGGCGCCGTGTGGCCCGGTGACATGAACTACTGGGCCAACCGCGCTCCCCTGATGGCCACCAGCCAGCCCCGGGGTGTTCTGCAACTGAACGGTGGTTTCTCCGTTGACGGCGGTATTGGCTACGACTTCGGCGCCATCCGCACGGAACTGACCTACGGCTATTCCGCGCCAAGCGTTGATTCGATCGTCGCCCGTGATCTCAGCCGCACCTTCAGTGCTGGCGGCAAGATCAACAAGAACGACATCATGCTCAGTGCTTACTGGGATGTGCTGCCGTTCAGCCGCTTCACCCCCTACATCGGTGGTGGTATTGGCTACTCCAACCTGAGCACCCCCAGCTTCAACGTTGGCAGCTACTACTCCGGCGGCCACAACAAGGGTCTGTTTGGCTGGCAGGCCAAAGCTGGTATCAGCTATGCCCTGGCCTACAACTGGGATGTCTACGCCGAAGGCACCTACTCCGGCACCGGCAATCCCCAGTTCGAGAGCGTGAACTTCAGCTCTTACCAGGACGTGGGCGCCAAGCTGGGCTTCCGCTACCGCTTCGCCCAACCCGCCGTGGTCGTGGTGGTGCCTGAGCCCGCTCCTGCTCCCGCCCCTGCCCCCGCTCCGATCCCCATGCCTGAGCCCGCTCCCGCCCCCGTGCGCGGCCTCTGGTGATCAGGTTGGGAAGGCTCCGGCCTTCCCTTCTCCAACCTTCAGGACCGGCTTCGGCCGGTCCTTTTTTTTGCCCGCCGCTCAGAAGGCCTGGATCCAGGGGTGGATCTCCACCGCCGTCCAAATGCCATTGCGCCAGTAGACATCGTTTTTGACCAGGCTCTCCACCGTGATCTGGTCTGCCGCCTCGTAGATGCCGAAGACATGGGTGCTGCCCTCCGTGGGCCCCAGGGTCACCAAAACTCCCTCCTCCTTCTGGCGGCGCAGACCGGCCAGGTGCTCTTCTCGGTAGGGGGTCCGGCGGTCGAGGGCATCGGGGCAGTAGGTACCCCAGAGAACAAATTTCATCGTGGTGGTGGAACAGCCTGGCGGAGTCAGGGCAGCGACTCAGAAGCCCAGGGGAGGCGGTTCAGTTTTTCATCCCATAGCCCAACCGGGCTTGGGCCCGTTCAATCGTCCAGACCCGCCCGCAGGGTGGCGCAGTAGGCGGCAGCGGCGGCTGGCACGTCCCCGCCCGCCACGGCGGCGGCCTCCATGGCCCGCACCAGGGCGCTACCCACGATGGCGCCATCGGCTCCCCACTGGCGAACCTGGCGGGCCTGCTCGGGGCCGGAAATGCCAAAGCCCACCGCCACCGGCGAGCCACCCTGGGCCTGGAGCTGCTGCACCAGCGGCTCGACCCGGGACTCGAGGCTGGCGCGCACGCCGGTCACACCGGTGACGCTGACCAGATAGGTGAAACCGCGGCTGGCGGCGTGGATGCGGGCCATCCGCTCAGGTGGGGTGGTGGGGGCCACCAGAAGCACCAGGTCGAGGCCCTCGGCGGCGGCGATGACAGAGAGCTTTTCCGCCTCCTCCAGGGGCAGATCCGGCACCACCAGGCCGGCGGCGC
Organism: Cyanobium sp. CTOTU6536; assembly: GCA_036788375.1. Classification (GTDB taxonomy): domain Bacteria; phylum Cyanobacteriota; class Cyanobacteriia; order PCC-6307; family Cyanobiaceae; genus Cyanobium. The sequence goes on from DAIQNM010000299.1 coordinate 1,631, forward strand.
CGGCGGCCGCCGCATCGCGGCAGAAAGCGTCCATGCCCCGATTGAGCAGGGGATTGCTGTAGGTGAACAGCACCACTGGGATGGTGAGGCTGGAGCGCAGGGAGCCCAACATCTCCAACACCCGGCCCGGGGTGGTGCCCGCGGCCAGCGCCCGGGCGGCGGCGGCCTGAATCACCGGGCCATCCGCCAGGGGATCGCTATAGGGAATACCCAGCTCGATCAAGTCCGCACCGGCGCCCTGGAGGGCCAGCAGGGTGGCGGCGGTGCTGGCCAGATCCGGATCGCCGGCCATCAGGAAGGGCATCAGGGCGCAGCGCCCCTGCCCACGCAGGGCGGCGAAGCGGGCAGCGATGGGCGTGGGGCCGGTCACGGAGATGGGGGTTGGGGAAACCACGCCCGGCATCGAGCCGGTTGGCGCGGCGGTGAGGCGAGCCTATGGGGTCGGGGCACCGCCCGGATCAGCTGGTGCTCCGGCTTCCCCTTGCTCGCCGAGACCCAGTTGGGCTAGGAGCTTGGCCTGCTCATCGGCCGGCAGCGCCTCGAAACGGGCCTGCAGTTCGGTGTCGGTGGCGGCGTCGTAGGCGGCCCGGTAACGGCGGCGCTGCTCCGAGAAGGTCATCTTGCCGCCGACCACCCTGAGCAGGTAGGTGCTGGTCCAACCCAACAGGACCAGCAGCAGCAGCACCGAAGCGGCAATGCCGGTGGAAAAGCCTTCCACGCCGAGCGCCTGGAACACCCCATAGCCAGCAGCCCCGAGGCCCAGCAGGCCGAGGCCCAGCAGCAGCGATTGGCCCCGGGTCACGCCGCCTTCTCGCCCTGGCCCTGCAGGCGGAAGTTGAGAAAGGGGGCAAAAAGAATCAGGCCTGGGAAAAAGAGAAACACCAGCCCGTAGACGGCGGTGCGCTCAATCTTGCCCATCACCATCCAGCGGCGACCCATCCACCAGTACAGAGCCAGGGGAACGGCCAGCAGATAGGCCCCAGCCAAGGCCCCGTAGAGACCCAGCACCAGCAGGGTTTCGGAGCCGATGCCGGCGAGCGGACCTGGCAGGGACACGGTTGGTGGTGAAATCTCGGTGGGAATCTAGGACGGCCTAGCCGAAGCGGTGGCCCCTATCGGGCCCAAGGCAGTAGCCACAGCGAGCCACCTCCCCATTAGGAAGCCCCCTGCGGAATCCGCAGGGGGCCAGCCGTAAGACCAAGTGGTCGGGGATCAGCCGAGGCCGATCTGGCCGAGGATGCCCTGGCCGGTGAGCAGTTCGGTGGCCAGGCCGATCACGAAGCCGAGCATGGCCAGGCGGCCATTCCAGGTTTC
>DAIQNM010000300.1:0-2888 GCA_036788375.1 Cyanobium sp. CTOTU6536
GCCCAAAGGAGGCTGAAGAGCAGGGGGGCTGTGTTGTTAGATTCGTCGGCTGTTTGCCCCTGCGCAGCGTTTCATGACCCAGGTCACCGTCGGCGAAAACGAAGGGATCGAATCCGCCCTGCGTCGCTTCAAGCGCCAGGTGTCCAAGGCCGGCATCTTTGCCGATCTCAAGCGCCTGCGCCACCACGAGACCCCCGTCGAGAAGTACAAGCGCAAGGCCCAGCAGCGCCGTCGTCGCCGCTGATTGCGCCAGGGGTGCTTAGCCAAGGGGAGACAGTCCGGCCGCCGCGGCGGCTGGTTAGTACCCCGTGCTGGCCCCATCAAAGCTGCGGAAGGTGAGGGCTTCGGCAATGGCTGCCGGGCCCAGGGTTGTTCGATCCTCCAGGTCGCTGATCGTGCGCGCCACCCGCAGGATCCGAGCGCCACTGCGGGCCGAGAGTTGGCGTTGCTCGATCGCCCGCTCCCAGAGGGAAAGGGCGCTGGCTTCCAGATCGAGAGTGCTGGCCAGGAGTCCCGCCGGTAGGCGGCCATTGGTGCATTGGCCGGGGTTGCGCCGAGCCATGCGCCGCCGGGCAGCCTTCACCCGGGCGGCCACCATCGCACTGGTTTCTGGGGAGGGTTGATCCACCCCATCCCCATGAGCTGACCGGTAGGCCCCCGCCAGCTCATGGGAGGGGCAGCGGCGCATCACCACCTGCAGGTCGAGCCGATCCAGCATCGGGCCGGAAAGACGACCCCAGTAGCGGCGCCGTTCCGCCTCGCCGCAGCGGCAGGTTCGCTCCAGATCCCCCCACCAGCCGCAGGGGCAGGGGTTGGTGGCCCCCACCAGGGTGGTGCGGCAGGGATAGCGGCAGCGCTGGCGGGTGCGGCTGATCCACACCTCCCCTTCCTCGAGTGGTTGGCGCAGCTGGTCGAGCACGGAGCGGCGGAATTCGGCCAGCTCATCCAGAAAGAGCACGCCCCGATGGGCCAGGCTCAGTTCCCCCGGCCTGGGCAGGGAACCCCCGCCCACCAGGGCGGCGGCGGAACAGCTGTGGTGGGGCGATCGAAACGGCCGGCGGCGGATCAGGCCGGCGCCCTCCGGCAGGAGTCCGGCCACCGAATGGAGCTGGGTCAGTTCGAGGGCCTCCGCGCGGCCTAAAGGCGGCAGTAGGCTGGCCAGGCGCCGGGCCAGCATCGTTTTGCCGGAGCCAGGTGGCCCCACCAGCAGCAGGTGATGGTCGCCGGCGGCGGCGATCTCCAGGGCGCGGCGACCGTGGATCTGGCCACGCACCTCCGCCAGGTCGAGGGCGGCTGGCTCGGCGGGGGGCGGCGATGGGGGCAGCGAGGGTTCGGCTTGGCTGGGATCCGCCAGCACCGCCAGGGCCTGGTGGAGGCTGCGGGCCCCCCACACGGTGAGCCCCTCCACCAGCCGGGCCTCCGCCAGGTTGGCGGTTGCCACCAGCAGGGCCCGCACCCCCAGGCGGCGAGCTGCCAGGGCGATGGCGAGCACCCCGCGCACCGGCCGCAGGCTGCCGTCGAGGCCGAGCTCGGCGGCGCTCCAGACCCCCTCGATCCGCTCCAGGGGCAGCTGGCCGCTGGCGCCGAGCAGCCCCAGGGCGATCGGCAGGTCGAAGGCCGGCCCCTCCTTGCGCAGGTCCGCCGGCGCCAGGCTCACGATCACCCGGGTGAGGGGCACCTTGAGGCCACTGTTGCGCAGGGCCCCCCGCACCCGCTCCCGCGCCTCCTGAACGGCGGCGTCGGCCAGCCCCACCATCTGCAAACCGGGCAAGCCGGGACCGATGTCCACCTCCACCATCACGGGCAGGGCATCCACCCCCCGCAGGCCCGCACTGCCGCACCGTGCCAACATCAAGCCAGGGATCACTGCTCCACCAGTGCCACCCCCTGTCTCCCCCTCACTCCCGGTGCGCCATGAGCAGCAGCGAGACCTCCCCCGAGATCCCGGCCCAGCCGGCTGCCGCCAACGACACCATTTTCGGCCGCATCCTGCGGGGTGAGATCCCCTGTGATGCGGTCTATGCCGATGAGTTCTGCCTGGCTTTCCGCGATGTGAACCCCCAGGCCCCGGTGCATGTGCTGGTGATCCCCCGCGAGGCGATCGTGAACCTGGCCGATGCGCTCAGCCAGCACCGCGAGCTGCTGGGGCACCTGTTGCTGGTGGCGGCGAAGGTGGCGCGGCAGGAGGGGCTCAGCGGCTGGCGCACCGTGATCAACAGCGGTGCCGAGGCCGGCCAGACCGTGTTTCACCTGCATGTGCACGTGATCGGCGGGCGGCCGCTGGCCTGGCCGCCGGGCTGAGGAGAGCCGCGCCCTGGCATGGTCTTCGGGGGCCGGGAGGTTTGCCTTCCGGTCGTCGCTTCCAACGGCTCCGGATCGCGAAGCATCCCGCCCCCCAGCGCCGCGGCCCCGCCAGCGGCGACAATTCCGCCATACGCCCGCCGGCCACCATTGAATCCCCTGAAGGCCCTCCGTGAGCAGCTGGGCAAGCTGCAGCGCCTGGCCCAGCCCTACTTCCTGCCCCTCGATGCCAACGGCCAGGCGGCCAGCGGCGCCCAGTTCCTGCTGCTGATCCTGGCCCTGGTGGCCGTGGTGGTGGGGGTGACGTTGCTGCTGCTCACGGCGGCCGTGGGGGTGAGCGGCGCCCTGATCCCCGAGCTCCAGAGCCGCTTCCTGCCCGGCGTGCCCCAGCAGGTGGCGTCGCTCTGGAAGGGGCCGGTGGGGCCGGTGATCCTGGCCCTGGCGACGGCCGGTGCTGGGGTCTTCTGGTGGTTCCGCGGCCGCCTGCGCCAGGGGCGCTGGCTGCCGTGGCTGCTGCTCGGGGTGATCATCCTGCTGATCCTGGTGATCAACGGCATCAATGTGGGCATCAGTTTTGTCGCCCGCAA
>DAIQNM010000301.1:0-2807 GCA_036788375.1 Cyanobium sp. CTOTU6536
CGCCAGCGCTACATCTATTACCCGGGTACCCAGATGGTGCCCTTGAATTCGGCGCCGCGGGTGTTGAACCGGCCCCATTCGATTTCGGTGGAGGTGGAGGTGCCCGAGGGCGGTGCCGATGGGGTGCTGTTCAGCATGGGCGGCAACGATGGCGGCTTCGCCTTCTACGTGCAAAACGGCCTGCTCACCTACGGCTACAACTACGTGGCCGAGCAGTTCTTCCACGTGCGCTCCAGTGGTCCGGTTCCGGCCGGCCACCACATCCTCAGCGCCGAATTCACGCCCACCGGCGCAGCCGATGTCGCCAACGGCAAGGGCACCCCAGCCAAGCTGGTGCTCTTCGTGGATGGCCAGCCGGTGGGCGAAGGCAACCTGCCCGTGACCATTCCCCTCAGCCTCGGCCTGGCGGCCGGGGTGGCGGTGGGCGCCGATCCGGGCTCGCCGGCCATGCCGGACTACAAGCCCCCCTTCGCCTACGGCGGCCGCATCAAGCGGGCGCTGGTGGATGTGAGCGGCACCCCGGTGGACGACCTGCGGGAGACCATGCGCGAGATCCTGGCTCGCCAATAGGGCGCCTCACCATGGCCCAGGGCTGGCCCCACGACCCCCACTCCGCGACCCCGACCCGGCGGTCGCGGCCCCCTGCAGCGCACCTGCCGGCCCATCTCCGCGAACTGCTCGGGGCCCTGCTGGGGGTGGTGGGGGCCTACCTGATCACGCGCCACCTGGCAGCCCTGCCCTCCACCTTCCTCACCGCCCTGGTCCTGGCAGGGGGGGCGGTGCTCAGCGGCCGGGCCCTTTCCCCCTGGGCCTGGTGGAGCGTGCTCGGCGCCGGCTGCGGCTCCCTGCTGGGTACCGCCATGGTGGTGGGCCAAAAGATCCAGAGCACCGACCCCCACGAGGGCCTCATGCTGCGGCTGGGGATCCTGGCCAGCCTGATGGTGGCGGGCGCGATCGGCGGCCGCAGCTTCAGCCTCGATGCCGCCCACCCCGGCCGCCGCCCCCCGAAAGAGACCCTGCGCTCCGCTAGTGCCCTCACCACCGGCATCTTCGCGGCCGTGGTGACCCTGGCCTTCATTCATTCGGGTCTTGATGAGGCCCGGGCCATATCGAGCCGGCTGAGCACCTCGCTCACGATCCTGGTGCTGGCCCTCTCCGGGCCGGGCTGGTTGGTGCACCTGCTCTCCAGCCTGCCGAAGGTGCGAAGGCCCTAAGCCCATTCCAATGGAAACGCCGCGCCTTTTCCCCTAACTTCGCGCCAGGCCCCCATCCCTTACCGCGCCCCGCGGCGCCCGCCATCCAACCGCCAGCGATGCCCCAATCCATTGCCATGCCCCGCTTCGCCATGCCCGGATGCCCAACCAGTCAAGCCAGACCAGTGCGCCACTGGGCGGCGGGGTCGCTGGCCCTTGGGCTCCTCGGCCTAGTGGGCACGGTGATCGCCCTGCCGGCCCAAGCCGAGCCGCTGCCCGCGGCGGGAACCCCAAGCCCGGCCCCCGCTGATGCGGCGGCCAACCCCAACCCCTGGGCCGCCACCCTGGAGCTCTACGGGTTCGCGCCGATCCGCACCACCGGCAGCACCACGGTGAGGGGCTTCACCGCCGACACCGACCTCTGGCTCGGCGATCTGATCCCCCTGATTCAGATGACGGCCTCGGCCCGGGGCAGCCTGGAGCAGGGCCGCTTCGGCCTGCTGGCCGACCTCAGCTACAACCGCATCGGCGACGAGCGCTCCCGCACCACCCGGCGGGGCCTGCTCACGGGCAAGGCGGCGGTGAGCACCGACCTAGGGATCTACGACATCGCCCTGCGCTACCGCCTCGGTGCGCGCGAAAGCGCCGTGGCAGCTGCGGGGAGCTGGACGGTGATCCCCTACGCGGGCGTTCGGATCGTGGATGCAGCGCTGGGAGTGGAAGCCGAGCTGCGCGGCAACGGACCCTTCGGACTGCGCCTGCAACGCCAGGGCGAACTATCCCACACCTGGGCCCAGCCCCTACTCGGCACCCAGGCCACCGTGTTCCTCAGCCCCCGGCTGCGGGCCTTCGGCCGGGCCGACATCGGCGGCTTCGGCCTTGCCCAGGATCTTTCCGGCAACGCCCAGCTGGGCCTCGGCTACGCGGTGGGCAACAGCACCGACCTCAACGTCTCCTGGCGCTACATGGGCCTCGCCTACGACAACGGCGCCAGCCGGCCGAATGGCTTCACCAACGACCAGAACGGGGTGGAAGTGGGCCTGAAGTTCTTTTTCTGAACCCCGGCCTACCCCCCCAGCAGCGCTTCGACAAACTCGAAACTGTTGAAGGGACGCAGGTCACGGATGCCTTCGCCGGCCCCCACGAAGCGGATCGGCAGGCCCGCCTCGGAGGCCACCGCCAGGGCCACGCCACCGCGGGCGCTGCCATCGAGCTTGGTCAGCACCACGCCCGTGAGGCCAGCGGCACTGGCGAAGGCCATGGCCTGGCGCAGCCCGTTCTGACCCTGGCTGGCATCGAGCACCAGCAGCGATTCCACCACCGCCTCCGGCGCCAGTTTGTCGACGATGCGGCGCACCTTGCTGAGCTCCTCCATCAGGTTGTGCTTGGTCTGCAGTCGTCCGGCCGTGTCGACCAGCACCAGCTCGATGCCCTTCGCCCGGGCCGCGCCGATCGCATCAAACACCACCGCCGCCGGATCGGCATTGGCACTGGGGTTCGACACCACCGGCACCCCGCTGCGCTCGCCCCAGACGCTCACCTGCTGCACGGCGGCGGCACGGAACGTATCGGCGGCCGCGATCAGGCAGCTGTAGCCGCTGCGCACCGCCAGGT
>DAIQNM010000302.1:0-2790 GCA_036788375.1 Cyanobium sp. CTOTU6536
ACTTCGGCCTGGAGGCCGGCAGCAAGGCCGAGCTGCTGATCGCCCTCTCCCTGCTGGAAGACCCCGAGGCCCTGCTGATCTGCAACGGCTACAAAGACCGCCGCTACATCGAAACCGCGATCCTGGCCCGTCGCCTCGGCCGCCAACCGGTGGTGGTGATCGAGCAGGCCGATGAGGTGGAGCGGATCATCGCCGCCAGCCGTGACCTTGGCGGAGCCCCCTTCATCGGCGTGCGCGCCAAGCTGGCCACCCGCAGCACCGGCCGCTGGGGCAGCTCGGTGGGGGAAGGGGCGAAGTTTGGCCTCTCGATCCCCGACCTGCTCGCCACCGTGGAGGCCCTGCGCAGCGCCGGCCTGCTGGCCGACCTGCGGCTGCTGCACTTCCACATCGGCAGCCAGATCAACGACATCGCCGTGCTCAAGGACGCGCTCCAGGAGGCCGGCCAGCTCTACGTGGAGCTCACCCGACTTGGCGCACCGATGGGCTTTCTCGATGTGGGCGGCGGCCTGGGGATCGACTACGACGGCAGCCGCACCGCCACCGCCGCCTCCACCAATTACTCCCTGCAGAACTACGCCAACGACGTGGTGGCCACCGTGCGGGAGTGCTGCGAACCCCATGGCGTGACCCTGCCCACCCTGGTGAGCGAGAGCGGCCGCGCCATCGCCAGCCACTTCTCGGTGCTGGTGTTTGACGTGCTCGGCGCCAGCCGGCCGCCGATGGCGGTGCCCGAACGGGTCGAGAGCGAACCGCTGATCGTGCGCAACCTGCGCGACACCCTCGCCGGCATCAGCGCCTCCGCCGAAACCCTGCCACCGGAGCGGCTGCAGGAGGCCTGGAACGACGCCCTCAAATTCCGCACCGATGCCCTGGCCGCCTTCCGGCTGGGCTACATGAGCCTGCCGGAGCGGGCCATGGCCGAGCAGCTCACCTGGGCCTGCAGCGCCACGATCGCCCGTCGGCTCGAGCAGCTTCCCATCGGCACGCCGGTGCCCGAGGAACTGGAGCGGCTGCGCGCCTCCCAGGCCGGCACCTATTACGCCAACCTCTCGGTGTTCCGCTCGGCCCCCGACACCTGGGCGATCGACCAGCTCTTCCCGGTGATGCCGCTGCACCGGCTTGATCAGAAGCCCACCCGGCTCGGCACCCTGGCCGACCTCACCTGCGATTCCGACGGCAAGCTGGATCGCTTCATCGACCGCGGCCACAGCAAACCCCTGCTCGAACTCCACGCGCTTGAGCCCGGCCAGCCCTACTGGATCGGCCTGTTCCTGGCCGGCGCTTACCAGGAGGTGATGGGCAACCTCCACAACCTCTTCGGCAGCACCAACGCCGTGAACATCCGGCTCACAGCAGGGGGGCGCTACAGCGTCGACCACGTGGTGCGGGGCGACACCAACGCCGAGGTGCTGCAGGCGATGGAGCACGACCCGGTGGACCTGCTGGAGCGGCTGCGGGTGGCCAGCGAGGCCGCCATCGACCGCGGCGACCTGGCGATCGGCGATGCCCGCCGCCTGATGGACCACCTGGAGGGGAGCCTCCGCCAGACCACCTATCTGCAGGACTGAAGGGGAGCGGCCCCCTTGCGCTAGGGAAAGCCCCGGCCTTCAGGGCGTGGCGACCGGAGCGGCTGCCTTGACGGGCCCCCCAAAACGCCAGCGCAGGCCAAAGCGCAACCCCCAGTTGATCAAGGAGCTGCGCACCAGGCTGCCCTGGCTGCGGGACGGTGAGCCCTGAAACACGGCCTCCGCGAACAGATCGGTGCGGGGCGAGCTGCGATAGGCCAGGCCCGCCTTGGCCTGGTAGGCCGGCAGATTGCCGCTGCCGCCGAAGCTGGAACGGAACCGCCGCAGCTGGAGCGTGGTGGGACTGGTTTGCAGGGCCGTGAAACCCAGCCCGCCGCCCAGGTAGGGAATCAGACGGGTGCCCTCAATCGGGAGATCGGCATACAGGCTGGCGAAGCCGCTATTGCTGCTCAGCTTCGGGCTGTCGCGGCTCACGATCGGGCGGAAGGGACCCACGGACCAGCTGGAGGCCGAGTCGTCGATCGTCGCCTGGCGACGCACCCAGCTGAGCTCGCCGCGCAGCCGGCCGAAGTCGTAGCCCAGACCCCGCTCAGAGGCGAAGCCCGGGTTGGCCAGCACCTCCCCCCGGATCGGCAGGAGAGGACCGAGGCGATCGTCGCTGTAGTGAACCGGCTGGGGCCAGCCCGCGCCGGCGCCGAAGCTGGCGTAGAGGCCCTTCGGATCCAGGGCCTGGATCGGGTCCAGCGAGGCCGTCGGCGTCGCCGAACCGGGCGCAAGCGAAAGCGGCCCGGCATGGCACGCCGCTGCCGCGCCAGTGGTGAGCCATCCGAATGCCAGGAGATGGCCGTGAACCCTGGAGCGGCCGCGGAGGCCAGGAGATAACGAAAAACTCAAAACCTGACCCGCACGGCCATCACCAACACCGGGCCAAGCATCGATCATGAAAAAATACTTACCGAACTTAATCGAACAGCCAACTCCTCAAGTCCAGCGGCGGCAAGAGCGTGCCGCCAAGCCAGAAGGTCCCAAGAAGCACCTCAAGGCCCTGGGCGCGCACCTCCGCCATCGCCGTTCAAGCCGCCCCCAGCCGGGCGAGCCCAGCCGCAGCGTTTGGTCTCACCTCCTGCAACCAACCCTCAGACCGGAAGGCCGGCGGGCTCGGCGACCTGGGGCTCCTGCCCCTGCCGCAGCTCCCAGATCTCCAGCGGCTCCTGGCGCCCCTTCACCTGGAACTCTCCCCAGCGCTCCCACACCAAGCCGTCAT
>DAIQNM010000303.1:0-2766 GCA_036788375.1 Cyanobium sp. CTOTU6536
GACCCCGCCCCAGCCCCCGCCAGCGGCCTTCCCCTCGGCCGGATCGAACGCATGGCGCTGGCGGCGGTGGCGGCCCTGCTGGTCCTGCTGCTGCTGTGGCTGCGGGGTGGCCTCCACCCGGCCGCCCCCCTGGAGCGGCTGGCCCGCCAATCCCCTGATCTGGCCACGGCCCTGGCCAATGGCCGCCCCACCCTGGTGGAGTTCTATGCCGATTGGTGCGAAGCCTGCCGCACCATGGCCCCGGCCATGGAGGCCACCGAAAAGCGCCACCGCCAAAACCTCGACGTGGTGCTCTTGAACGTGGACAACCCCCGCTGGCAGCCGGAGATGGAGCGCTACGCAGTCAATGGCATCCCCCAGCTCGAACTCTTCGATGCAGCAGGCCAGTCCGTGGGCCGCTCGATCGGCGCCCGGAGGCCCGAGGAGCTGGAAGCCCTCGCCACGGCCCTGTTGCAGGGAAGCCCCCTGCCGGAGCTGGCCGGCGTGGGCGCCACCAGCAGCCTCGGCGGGCCCACCAGTGGAAGCGATGCGGTGGGCTCAGCCGCTGCCGAAACCGCCGGATCTGTAGACCCAGGCCCTGACTCCTCCGGATCAGGACTGGCCCCCTCGGTGGGGCGCACGGCCGCGGTCGGGCCGCGCAGCCATGGCTGATCGGCAGCCGCCAGGTGCAGCCATCCACCGCTCCAGGGTCACCCGTTGAAGCCCAACCGGCCGCCCACCGATCGGCCATCCCACCGTCCGCCGTTCTTTGCCATTGCCGCCATGGATCCCCGCTTCCGGGTCGACCTGATCGCCGCCACGCCCAACCCCCAGCAGTGCGTGTATGCCGGCATGCACCAGGACTACAGCGAGGGCTTTGTGGCCGACGATCGGGCCAACTGGCCCGATGAACAGCGGGCCGGCGAGATCTGCGTGAAGCGCCTGTTGGCCGGCGAGCGGGGCCATTACGGCCCCCTCGAGCACGCCCAGATCGTGCTGAATGTGGGCTGGTTTCCCCACTCCGTGATGCAGCAGGCCCGCACCCACCGGGTGGGGGTGAGCTTCGATGTGCAATCGATGCGTTATACCGGCGATCGGATCTGCAAGGCGGCCAACGGCGAGCTGGAGCTCGAGGAGGTGTTCTACCTGCGACCGGTGGACGACTACAGCGACCGCCAGGGCAAGAAATACACCTACTCCGCCGCGCAGCGCGCTATAGATCTGGAGCTCTGCCGCGCCGCCGCAGGGCGCTACAGGGATCTGCTGGCTGCGGGCTTTGCCGAAGAGCACGCCCGCGGCATCCTGCCCTTCGATTACCGCCAGCACTTCGTGGTGAGCTTCAGCCTGCGGGCCTTCCTGCACTTCCTAGACCTGCGCGCCAAGCTCGATGCCCAGCAGGAGATCCGCGAGCTCTGCGACCTGATGTGGCCCCACCTGGTGGCCTGGGCGCCCGAATTCGCCACCTGGTACGAGAAGAGCCGGCTGCACAAGGCGCGGTTGGCACCCTGAAGCCATCCAGGCCATCACTGGACCAACCGCAAACCCACTCGAGGGATGCCGCCCCTCAGCCGCGGACCAACCGCCCCCACCCCCGCGGCCCAGGTGCAGCGGCTGGCCGTCGACATGGTGGCGCTATGCGGCGATCCCGGCGATGTGCCCCACGCCCTGGATCTGCTCAACGCCAGCTATGCCACCCCCGCAGCTCCCGGCGGATGCCGATAGCGACGACGCCTACCTCCATCACCGCATCCGCACCTGCCACGATGGGTGGCACGCCATCAGCGGCTGCCCCACCAACTTCGCCGGCGAAGCCGCCCACTGGGGCTAGGGAGGCGGGCCAGCCAGTGCAGCCTGACGGAACCCAGCAGGCGTAACGGATCGGGGCAAAAGTTCCGCGTTCAAGTGCAACAACGGTCTAGGGGGCAGGACCGGCAGACTTTGGGTTTTCACACCTTTGCCAATGTCACCCGCTCCGGCTGATGCTGGTATTTACCGGCGCGATCCTGATAGGTGATTTCGCAGGGATCACCCTCAAAAAAGAGAAGCTGGCAGATACCTTCGTTGGCGTAGATGCGGCAATCGGCGCCGGAGGAATTGCTGAACTCCAGGGTGAGATGGCCCTCCCAGCTAGCCTCGGCGGGCGTGGTGTTTACGATGATGCCGAGGCGGGCATAGGTGCTCTTGCCCAGGCAAATCACGGTGATATTGGCCGGCACCTTCATCTTTTCGAGCGCCACCCCGAGGCCGTAGGAATGGGCCGGCAGGATGAAATACTCGCCATCCTCATCGCGGTGCAGCGGCGCCGGTTCGAGGTTGGCCGGATTGAACCGCTTCGGGTTCATCACCGTGCCGGGCACATGGCGGAAGATCAGAAACTCCTTGCGCGAGAGGCGCAGGTCGTAGCCATAGGAGGAGCAGCCGAAGCTCAGCACCGGGCCGCTGCGGGCCTCGGGATCGAGGTGCCGCACCAGGGTCGACTGGAACGGCTCCAGCATGCCGGCGGCGGCCTGCTCGTTGATCCAGCGGTCGTTCTTGAGCATCGGCTTGGAAGCAGAGCCGCCGCCGCCTAGGGAGCGCGACGCAGCTGGGTGACCTGATCGGCCATCGCCATCAGGGCCGGCGGCATGGCCGGGCCCGTCAGGATGACATCCAGATGGATGGGCCGCCGCTCCAGGGTGTCGGTGACCTCGTTGGCCGTGAGGTAGCCGAGCTCGATCGCCAGACCGAGCTCATCGAGCACCAGCAGATCCACGGCGCCGGCCAAAAGCTGCTCGCGGCTGTAGGTCC
>DAIQNM010000304.1:0-1450 GCA_036788375.1 Cyanobium sp. CTOTU6536
CCAGGCGCACGGTGTCGTCGAAGGGGAAGAAGCCATCGCTTGCCAGCACGGCACCCCGGGCCCGCTCCGCCGCCGCGGCCAGGGCCAGCTGGGCCGAACCCACCCGGTTCATCTGGCCGGCGCCGATCCCCAGGCTCTGGCCGCCTGAGGCCACGGCGATGGCGTTGGAGCGCACGTGGCGCACCACCCGCCAGGCGAAGTGCAGGTCGGCCCATTCGGCGGTGCTGGGCTGCCGTTGGCTCACCACCTGCCAGCCGCTGGCGTCCACTGGCTGGTCGTCGAACTCCTGCACCAGCACGCCCCCCAGCACGCTGCGCAGCTGGCGGCGGTCGGCCGCGGTGATGGCGGCCGGATCCAGCTCGAGCAGCCGCAGGTTGGACTTGGCAGCCAGCCGCTCGCGGGCGGCGGCCCCAAAGCCCGGCGCCACCACACATTCGAGGAAGAGGCCCGCCAGGTGCTCGGCGGTAGCGCCATCCACCGGCCGGTTGAGGGCCACGATCCCGCCGAAGGCCGAGACCCGATCGGCATCAAGGGCCCGCAACAGAGCCTCGGCGCCATCGACGCCCGTGGCCACGCCGCAGGGGTTGGTGTGCTTGATCACCACGGCCGCCGGCCGGTTCAGGCCTGCATCAGCCAGCCCCGCTTCGGGGCCCTGGGCGCCGGCCAGCGAGGTTTCGGTTGGCACCAAATCCGTGCCGTAGCCAAACTCCCGCACCGTGGCGAGGGCCGCCTCCAGGTCGATGAGGTTGTTGTAGCTGAGCTCCTTGCCCTGCAGCTGGCGGGCGGCTCCCCAGCCGGCCCCGCCACTGCCGTACCAGACGGCGCTCTGATGGGGGTTTTCGCCATAGCGGAGGCTCTGGCGGGCCGGGAGCTCCAGCCGAAGCTCGCCCTGGCGGGCCTCCTCCCCGAGGCGCCCCGCCAGCCAGGTGGCGATGGCGCTGTCGTAGGCGGCGGTGTGGGAGAAGGCCGCCAGGGCCAGGCGCCGCCGCAGGGCCTGGTCCAGGCGGCCCCCGGCCAGGGCCTCCAGGAAATCGGGATACTGGGCCGGATCGGTCAGCACCGCCACATCGGCGTGGTTCTTGGCCGCGGCCCGCACCATCGCCGGTCCGCCGATGTCGATGTTTTCCACCGCCGTTTCGAAGGCCACGGCTGGATCGGCCACGGTGCTGCGGAAGGGATAGAGGTTCACCACCACCACATCGATCGGATCGATCGCCTGGGCCTCCAGGTCGGCCCGGTGGCTGGGGTCATCCCGTCGGGCCAGGATGCCGCCGTGGATGCGGGGGTGGAGGGTCTTGACTCGGCCGCCGAGGATCTCCGGGGCGCCGGTGTGGTCGGCCACCTTGGTGACCTCCAGGCCTGCTGCGGCCAGGGCGAGGAGCGTGGGCGTTGCAGGTGTGACGCGTCCTTCCGCCAGCGCGCTCGCCGTGTACGCGCCGATCGTCAACAG
>DAIQNM010000304.1:1460-2745 GCA_036788375.1 Cyanobium sp. CTOTU6536
GTCGGCCACCTTGGTGACCTCCAGGCCGGCCGCCGCCAGGGCCGCCGCGGTGCCGCCGCTGGAAAGCAGCCGGTAGCCATGGGCGAGTAGCCCCTGGGCCAGGGGCACCAGGCCCTGCTTGTCGGACACGCTCAGGAGGGCCGTGGGGGCCATGGCGGCGGCGGTGGCGGAGGAAGGGCCAACCTATCGAGGTGCAGAACCGTGATCCCCGCTACGGCCCCATGACCCAATCCCCGCGCCCGCCAGCCCGCCCGCCCGTGGACCAGCCTTCCCAAGACCCGGGCGATCGTCCCGAGTCCGAGTCCGAGTCCGAGTTCGAGTTCGGCGCCGCCGCTGCCGCCGACCTTCCCCGCCAGGACCCGGAGGCCCTGTGGCTGGGTCCGGAGCGGGCCTCCCGCCGGCTGGTGTTGCTGCACGGCTGGGGGGCCGATGCCGACGACCTGCTCGATCTTGGTCAGGAGCTGGTGGATGCCGAGGTGAGCCTGGTGGCGCTAAGGGCCCCCTGGCCCCACCCCGCCGGGATGGGGCGCCAGTGGTATGACCTCCAACTGCCCGAATGGCCGGAGCTGCCGCTCGCCCGCCAGCAGCTGCGCGCCCGCCTGCTGGCGCTCGGGACTTCGGTGCCGCTGGAGGCCACCGCCCTGCTTGGCTTCTCCCAGGGCGGTGCCATGGCCCTGGATGTGGGCTGCGGCGATGCCGCCGGAGCCGAGGGGTTGCCCCTGGCCAGCCTGGTGAGCTGCAGTGGCTACCCCCACCCGGGCTGGCTGCCGCGCCGGCCGCGACCGGCGGTGCTGCTGACCCATGGCCAGCAGGATCCGGTGGTGCCCTATGCGGCCAGCGGGGCCTTGGAGACGATGCTGCGGGAGGTGGGGGGCACGGTGCATCGCCTGGGCTTCAGCGGTGGCCACGGCATCGATCCCTCCCTGTTTGCGGCGATTCGGGCTGCCCTGGAGGCGGGTTGGGCCTGAGTTCCGCCGCGGCGCGGGTCCGGCCAAGAAGTCCGGCCAATAAAAAGGAGCCTCCACCCAAGGGTGAAGACTCCAAGAAGGGGCTGCTGCCGTGGAAGGGCGGCTGCCGGGGTATCCCGGTGGGGATCAGACGAAGGCGTATTCGTATTCCTCCATCTCCTCCCAGTCGTCAGCGGCGAGGGATTCGAGGCCTTCGAAGAGCACCTCTTCGCCGATGCGGTCGACAATCAGTCGCAGGGAGGGGAAGAGGAAGTGGTTCTCTTCGGCGTACTGGGCGCTGAACAGGCCCTTTTCGCCCCAGAAGAAGCGGTCGGTGG
>DAIQNM010000305.1:0-2737 GCA_036788375.1 Cyanobium sp. CTOTU6536
CCCTGATGATTATGGATGCGGTGAAATTTGTGCCGCGTGAGCTGATCGAAACTGCCCTCACCCTCGGCGGTAAACAACGTGATTTGCTGCTGCGGGTGATCACCCCCTTTATCGCACCGCAGGTGTTGGATGCTTTCCGGATCAACATGGCGGCCGCCTGGAATCTGGTGATTGTTGCCGAGCTCGTCGCCGCCGAGAGTGGGCTTGGGAAGCGGATCACCCTGGCCCAGCGTTTTCTTCGCACCGATCAGATCTTTTTGGGTCTGATCGTGATTGGCCTGATCGGTCTGGTGATCGATCTCAGTTTTCGTCTGCTGATGCGCCGCGCCTGCGCCTGGGCCAATTGACCCACCATGAATCTTGTTCTTGATTCGGTTTGCAAGCGCTTTGGTACTGGCAAGCACGGCCAATTGGTGCTTGATCGCATTAGCCTGGCCATGCAAACCGGCCAGTTTCTGGCCCTGCTGGGCAGCTCTGGATCCGGTAAGTCCACCCTGATGCGCTTGGTGGCAGGCCTGGAGAAGCCCAGTAGCGGCAGCATTCACCTCGATGGCCAGCCGGTCCGGGGCCCTGGGTCCGATCGCGGCATGGTCTTCCAGAAGTACAGCCTCTACCCCTGGCTCACGGCCGCCCAGAACGTGGCCTTCGGCATGGAGCTTCAGGGGCTGGGCCGCTCCGAGATCCGCGAACGCACCGGCTTCTATCTCGAGGTGGTGGGTTTGGCTGATGCGGCCCGGAGCCTGCCGCGCGAACTCTCCGGCGGCATGCAGCAGCGGGTGGCGATCGCCCGGGCCCTGGCCACCGATCCCAGGGTGCTGCTACTGGATGAACCCTTTGGAGCCCTCGATCTACAGATCCGTGAATCGATGCAGGAGTTTCTGCACGGACTCTGGCGCCGCACCGGCCTGTCGGTGTTGCTGATCACCCACGACATCGACGAGGCGCTGCTGCTCGCCGAGCAGGTTCATATCTTGGCGCCCCGCCCGGGTCGGATTGTGGAGAGCCTCACGGTGGAGCTCAACAAGGACAACCTCCATGACCTGCGGCTTTCGCCGGCCTTTCAAACCCTGCGCCATCAGGTGGCCGACACCCTGCGCCGGCTTGATGGGTGCCTGGCCTGAAGCCCAGTCCTTTCGGAGCCACTAGCCAGCGGAATCCCCTTCCCCACCCTGCCAGAGCTGAGGAGGGAGATTGAGGTAGACGGCTTCGCGGAACAGGGCCTGCTTGGCTTCAGCATCGCCCCTGGCCTCGGCGGCCGCAAACCGCTGCCGGAGCGAGGCGATCAGGGCGGCCCGGCGGGGGTCAACCCCGGGGGTGCCGGGTTTGCCTAAGGAGCCGGAATCGCTCGTGGAGCCGGAATCAAGGGGAGTGGGATCGGCCATCGCCCCTCGTCTCAGGGCACCAGGTTGACCAACTTGCCGGGCACCACAATGACCCGGCTGGGCGCCTTGCCCTCGAGCCAACGGGCGGCCACCTCGCTCTCCAGGGCGAGCTTCTCGAGGGTGGCCTTGTCGGCATCGGCCGGCACCTCCAGGTTGCCGCGCACCTTGCCCTTGATCTGGATCACCAGGGGAATGGTGTCGCGCACCAGGGCGGTGGGGTCGGCCACGGGCCAACGCTGGAGGTGGATGCTGCCCTGGCCGCCGAGTTTCTCCCAGAGCTCCTCAGCCAGGTGGGGCGCAAAGGGGGCCAGCAAGGTGAGCAGGGTGGCCAGGGCTTCGTTGGCCACCGCAGGGCTGGCCGCCTCCAGGTGCTCGCCCATCGCATTGCTGAGCTTCATCAGCTCTGAAACGGCCGTATTGAATTGGTAATCGCCGCTGAGGTCATCGCTGATGGCGCTGATGGCGGTGTGCACGGCCCGGCGGAGGTCGCGCTCGGCGGGGCTGAGGTCGGTGAACGGGGTTGGGCTCGCGGCCGCCGTTGCCTCCAAGCGCAGATCCCGGTTGGCGGCGGCCTCGACCAGCCTCCAAAGGCGCTGCAGAAAGCGGAACTGGCCCTCCACATCGGCGTCATCCCATTCGAGATCCTTCTCGGGCGGTGCCTTGAACAGGATGAACATGCGGGCCGTATCGGCGCCGTAGCGATCGATCACCGAGGCCGGATCAACGCCGTTGTACTTCGACTTGGACATCTTTTCGTAGAACACCTCCAGCACTTCGCCCGTCTTCGGGTCGCGGGGATCGGTGGAATCGGCCACATCGGCCGGGGCTATGTATTTGCCGCTGTGGGGGTTCTTGTAGGTGATTCCCTGCACCATGCCCTGGGTGAGCAAGCGGGAAAAGGGTTCATCGAAGCCCAACAGACCGCGATCGCGCAGCACCTTGGTGAAAAAGCGCGAATAGAGCAGGTGCAGGATGGCGTGCTCGATACCGCCCACGTATTGATCCACCGGCAGCCAGCGATCAACCTGGCTTCGCTGGAAAGGAAGCGAATTGTTATGGGGATCGCTATAGCGCAGGTAATACCAACTGGAGCACATGAAGGTGTCCATGGTGTCGGTTTCGCGGCGGGCTGGCTGGCCGCAGCAGGGGCAGGCCACATTCACCCAATCCTCCAGCTGGGCAAGAGGGGAAGCCCCCTTGCCACTAAAGGCCACCTGGCGGGGCAATTCCACCGGAAGTTCCTCCGCCGGCACCGGCACCACCCCGCAGGAGTCGCAGTGGATCACCGGGATGGGGCAGCCCCAGTAGCGCTGGCGGGAGATCAGCCAGTCGCGGAGGCGGTATTGCACCTTGCC
>DAIQNM010000306.1:0-1216 GCA_036788375.1 Cyanobium sp. CTOTU6536
TGAGCAGCGGGGCCGCCGCCTCGCCAAAGCGGGGGGTGAGGGCCTCGGTGAGCCGATTGGCCGCCAGGGCGAGCGGCAGCACAGGGCCTGGATGCGCCAGGAGAATGGCCTCAATTCGATCCGAACCGTAGGCAGCCTCCTGGGGTGTGGCGCCCGTGATGGCGCCGAGAAGCCGGAGATAACGACGGCCCAAGGGAGAAGCGATCGGATGGTGCAGCAGCAGGGCAGGGCTCGCTGGCGGCGACGGCCAATCGGCCACCTGACGGCCCAGCTCAGCCGCCAGGGCACGCTGCCAGACGGGCCAGCTGCCGAGGAACGGCAACACCCGCAGACCGCTGCTGGGTCGAAGTTCGAGGCGCAGGCGGGGTAGGTCGCGGCGCACGTGTTCACCGGGCAGCAGCAATAGCGGCACCAGACCCAGGGGGTGCTCAAGGGTTGGGAGGTCTGCGGGCTGCGGATCCGTCAGGGCCCGCACCAGCACCGGAGCCCCGCGCCGTTCCCGCAGCTCGGCGGCCAGGCTCAGGAGCTCAGCCGGAATCTCCCCCTGGGCTCGCCCGTGCACCAGCAACAGGAGTGGATGGATCGGCAAACTCCGCAGACGACGCTCCAACCGCTCCCTGACGGCCGGCTCCAGGGTCCGGGAGCGCACCGCCAGAAGGCCGCTGCGGCCATCGGGCAGTCGGGCCAGGCTGTCCACCGCGGCGGCGGCCAGAGCGGGATCCAGGTCCGTGGCGAGTTGGATCAAGGTGGCGCGCAAGGGCCCCAGGGGCCAGACGCTCAAGCCGAGCCCAAGACCCTCCAGGGCGGCACAACGCTGCTGTCGTGGCGCCGGCTCCAGGGCCCGGCGTTGCAACAGGTCGAAATCAAGGGATTGGCGCTGGTGCCCGAGCAGGGGCAATAGGGCCGCCTGAACCTCGGTGGCGGAATGGTCGCCGAGGGCCTGGCGCAGGGCCGTGGCCACCACAGGATCGCGGTGCCCTGTGATGGCCTGGGGAAAGGCCGGGTCCCGCAGGGGCTGGGCCAGCCACCATCGCAGCAACCGCACCGTGGCGGCTCCATCGAGGCGTTCAGCCAAAACGACGATCAGATCAGACTCGGGTGGCAGGCCACCAGCCTCGATCGCCGCCAGCCAGGGCTCCAGGGGAAAGGCACCGGCGCGCAACCGTTGCAACCACTCCCAACGGTCCGCGCTGGCCGGCGACGGCAGGTCGGCGGG
>DAIQNM010000306.1:1226-2729 GCA_036788375.1 Cyanobium sp. CTOTU6536
GGGCGGGGGTGGGCGACACGGCACAGCTCAGCCGTGTCGCCATCACGATGGCACCGACAGGGGATCAGCGGCCGATCGCCGCCGGGCACCGAAGTTGTCGATCAGCAACGCTTCCAGCACATCGGGGAGCTCGTCGAGGGGAACCCCCTTGTGATGGAGCTCGGCCAGGCGGCCTTCGTTCTGCATCGAGCCGCCCAGAAAAATCCGGGCTGCCTCCACCATTTGTCCATCCTTGCGGGCCTTGGCCCCCATCAGCCCGATCTGCCCCATGTAGGGCTGGCCGCAGGCATTGGGACACCCTGTCCAGTGGGTGCGCACGGCCTCAGGAAGCTCCAGACGGCGCTCCAGCTCCTCCACCACCGCCAGGGCCGTGGATTTGGTGGGAATCAGCGCAAGAGCGCAGTAGTGATTGCCGGTGCAGCTCACCGCCTCGGCCAGCAGGGGGCCGGGAGCGGCGGGGAAGCGACGCAGCAGCGGCTCCGCCAGCAGGGCCTCGGCCCGATCGGCGGGCACATCGGCGATCACAACATTCTGGCTCTCGCTGAAACGCAGATCGCCGCTGCCATAGGACGCAGCCAGGCGAGCCAGCTCCGCCATCGAGTCGGCCTCCAGCCGGCCCATCGGCACATTCAGCCCCACCCAGCACAGGCCTTCCTGCTTCTGGGGATGGACACCGCAGAGATCGCGAGGGGCCCGGTTCACAAGATGGGTGCCGTTGTGATCCAGCAGGTCGGGGTCGGCACCACCCAGGTCCCGATAGGTGGCCCTCAGGGCGGCTCGATAGGCGTCGAGGCCTAGAGCCTCGACCAGATACATCAGCCGGCTGCGATTGCGGGCCGAGCGGTTGCCATGGGCGCTGTAGTGATGCAGCACCGCCTGAGTGAAGGCGGGCACCTGCTCGGGGCGGAGCCAAAGGCCGAGCGGTACGGCCAGTTCGTTGCGTTGGGCGGAGAAAAAGCCCCCCACCAGCACCGTGAAGCCCAGCTGGCCGTCGCGCAGGGCGGGCAAAAAGGCGAGGTCGTTGTGGAGCAGAAAGCTGTCTGGGGCACCGCCTACGGCGACATTGAATTTGCGGGGCAGGTTGCGGGGCCCGCTAGGGCCCAGCAGGGCGGTCTGGATGGCCTGCACGATCGGCCGCGTATCGAGCCATTCCTCGGGATCCAGCCCGGCCAGAGGGTTGCCGGTGATATTGCGCGGGTTGTCGTGACCCGACTGACGGCTGGTCAACCCAAGCCGCTCCAGAGCGGCCATCAGGGGGGCCATGTCTTCGAGGAGCAGACCCCGGAGCTGGAGGTTCTGGCGGGTGGTGATGTCGGCGCTGCCGTGCTCTCCACAACGATCGACCAACTCAGCAAGCACCGCCAACTGCTTGGCCTCGATGGCGCCGTTGGGCAGACGCAGGCGCACCATGAAGCGTCCTGGCGTGACTGGCCGGAAGAAGATACCCAGCCACTTGAGGTGCACCGTGAGGGTCATTTCATCGAGGGACTCCCAGCCGTCGCG
>DAIQNM010000307.1:0-1923 GCA_036788375.1 Cyanobium sp. CTOTU6536
CCTCACTTCCGTCCAAGGGGCTCAGCACCTCACAAGGGCAGGCGATCATGCCATGGAAGGTCTGCCGTGCGGTGAACCCTGATGCCCCGGCTACGATCTCAAACAGGTGGGCGTAGGCATGTTCCCCTACCCCGTCGATGTCCACCAGCGATGGCGCGGCCCATGCGATCAGGATCGGCACGGTCATGGCGTCAGGAGTGGCTGCTTCAGGGTTCCGGCAACCTTCACCGCACCGCTAACCAACCATGAGCAACCCGCTCGAGGCCGTCTTCCTGGAACGTGATCGGCTGTTGAAGTTGAAGGCAGAGCTATCGGCTGCTGTGGCCCATGCCAGGGCCGCAGCGTGGCGTGTGGAGGTGTTCCACCCTGACCACCCGCCGTTGGTGGATCTTGGCGTGCTGCAGGAGATGGAGCGGCTCGCTGGGATGATCGGGCTGCAGTGGGTGTTCCTCACCGACACCAACGCCCAAACGCACCGCCCGCTGTGGAGCTGCACGGTGCTCCCTGCCGATTGGGGGCTGGAGCACATCGCCGTGATGGTGGGAGTGTTCCCATCGCTGTCACAAGCCCGGAAGAACGGCTGGAGCGGGCCACCTACGGCAGGCTTTGAGAAGCGCGACGTGGGGCCATCCAAGATCCACCGCATCCGCATCTTATGAGCTTTACACGTAGTCACAATTCGGTGGCAAGCTGAATGAGCCGAGCCCCAGGAATGCCGGAGTGGCTACGTGAAGTCGTGCTGGCCGTCGGGGCGTTCTTCGGCGGCAAGGCGATCAATGCCATAAGCGAGGCTCGAAAGGATCGGCTGCAGCTACGGGATTCGGTGACACGGCTGGCGATTGGCGTGGAATCCATCTCGGGGGACCTGCGCGACATCCGGGGGGAGATCCACAAGCAGGTGGGCGAGCTGAAGATGGAGATCCACGATCAGGTAAGCGGGCTCAAGGGAGAGCTCCACCAGCAGCAGCAGAACCACGATCAGCGGATGCTGGGGATGGAGGGCAGGATCGACGGGGTGAACCAGCGGGTCGACGCCTTGGCATCGGATAACATCCTGATTCGGAAGACGGCGGGGCAGTCTGATCGGCTGTCGTGGGAGCGGACATGCCGGCCGACACATCCTGACGAGGACGACGGGGGCGGAGGGTAGCCTGCGGCACTGCCGTTTGGCAGCGGCAGGGTAAACTGTCGGCGTGCCGCAGGGCACCACAGCCCCTTCTAACCCAGACCAATGCCCCTCGACGAAGCGATTCTTTCGGCGGTCGCCAACGCCAACTTCAAGACCATGGCTGAGATGGCCACCCAAAACGCCATCTCCCACCAGCAGCGCCTCCAGCTGATCTCCGAGTCCAGCCTCGGCAAGATCCTGGAGAACATGAACACCCTCGACCCGACCGAAGCGGCAGGTGTCTCCGGTGTCATCTCGTCCGACCTCGCCGAGACTGTCTCCCAGCTCGCCGGCGCCGTCGCCTCCAGCCAACAGCTGATGAAGGGTGCCCAGACCACCCTCCCGGAAACCGGCCGCTGATCATGGCCAGCCTTCGAGACTCTCGGGGGCGTTTCGTTAAGGCGGCCGCATCGACTATTCCAGTCGGTGCGGCCGTTCCCACACAGTCCCCCCTACCCTCGCCTCCCGACTTTGAGCGCATCGCCATGGATCAGCAGCAGCTCATGGAGAAGTTGATGGCGCAGTATGAAACCATCGCCCGTGAGAACGAACAGCGGATGAAGGCGGCGGTGGATCGTTACGAGCAGATGATCTACTCGGCCCAGTCCTCGATCGATGGGCTGCTCAACAGCCAGGCAGCACAGTCACCGTCCATGCCCGTCGCGCCGCCGCCCCCTCCGCCGGCACCAGCACCGCCGCCGCCGAAGGAGCCCGTCCCGCAAGCGGTCTGGATCAAGGCACCAGATGGGGAGAAC
>DAIQNM010000307.1:1933-2713 GCA_036788375.1 Cyanobium sp. CTOTU6536
GTGCTGAACAATCAGGCCGCACAATCCCCGTCAGGGTCAGTCGGTCTGCCCCAGATGCCCGCACCTACTCCCCCGCCTCCGCAAGAGTCGGGCCCTGCAGCGGTCTGGATCAAGGCCCCAGACGGGGAGAACTTCCTGCTGGTGAACCAGGCCGGCGCGGTGATGTTCCTGGCGATCTTCGAGCGGATGGGGATGGTATTCAAGGAACTGGAGAAGCTCGCCCCGAAACGCCCCGGCCGTTGAACGACAGGCAGAGTAGCCCTCGGGAAACCGGGGGCTTTCTCGTGTCACGAATTGCGAAAGCGGCGGCTGCTGACGGTCCCAAACGGCAGCAATGCCCCATAATGACATCAGGAGGAAAGGCAACCCACCGCAAAGCTCCGGAGCAAGGCCCCCAGGTTCGGGGGAACCACCTAGGCCGGAGCAATCGGAGCCACACTGGGAACCACGGCAGAATCTGAGCAGCGGGCCCCTCATGGGTTGGGGGAACAGCCAGGGCCAGATCAACCGCCAGACCTTCAACTCCCCGCTCCGGCGGGGTTTTTTGTTGCGGCAACCTACGGCGCCACAACCGTAGGCACATGGACTTCCACAAGCTCTTTCAGTACGCCATCGCCGCTCACGGCGTGTGCGCTGTGATCGTCAACATGACCCCGACCCCCAAGGATGACGCCATCCTGGCCGGCGCCTATCGGATCGTCGAGATCATCGGCGGCGTCGTCACTCCACGCGCAAAGCAGTGATCCATGGCAGCCATTGACCTGTTCAAGGCTGCAACTC
>DAIQNM010000308.1:0-2703 GCA_036788375.1 Cyanobium sp. CTOTU6536
ATCAGGGGGTTTCCGGGTTTCCGGATGGCCTGCGATTACCCCAGCGGCTGGAACTGGAGATCGACCCTGATCTCTATGAGCGCATCGAGGAGCTCTCGATCCGCAGTGGCCGCTCGATCCCCGAGATCATCCAGGCGCTGATCAGCTGCTCGTTTCCGATCTATCCGGTCGAGACAGTCTTGGGCGAATCATTTAGCTGACGGCTGAGCCCCAGCGCAGGGCCCACTCCGCCCGCTCGCGCTGCACCTCCAACCGGATACGGAGCATGGCGGCGCTATCGCCTGATCGCTGTGCCTCGCGGTAGGCGGCATGCACAGGCCAGCAGATCGAGCGCAGGAAGGCCTGATCCATTCACTGGGCATCTCAAGGCCTGCAGGGGGAGGACGTAGCGCCTGAGCGCCCAGAGAGCATTCTCGGCCTCCCAGGGATCCAGGGCCCGCCAGGCGGGGGCCGCGCTGCCCCAAGGTTCCTGGCCAGGGCAATTAGCGCTACCGGAACCCAAAACAGGCCGCACCGCCACCGCACGCCCATGGATCACCGGCGCATCCAGGAAGGGCCAGCGCAGCGAATCAAGCGCCTCCAGCCGTGCCCAGGCCCCGCCGTGGGCCAGATGCACCGGCCTCACCCTGGTGGAGAAGCGCAGCGCCTCAACCGGACAGCCGCAGAAGCCGGCCAGCTCAGGCCAAGACAGCTCCCAGTGCACCACCGGCTGGAGCTCGATCCGGGTGCATTGACCGCCTTGCCACTCGTGGCCATGCCACTGGTGGCGGTGAACCAGAAGGATGGAGGGAACCATGGCGCAAGCAACGCAGGACCCCGGAGGGTTCCGTGCCGCCGATCAAGGGCTCGCGACTGCCCCGATCGGCGCGCCAGCGCCCGACATCAAAGGGCGGCGAGCCTGCCCCCGGCCCTTGGCGCGGCGCGGACCATGGAGGGGCCTGCAGCAGCGGCGGCGATCAGTAGCGGAGCTCGAGCTGCGGCTCAGAGCATCCAGAGCGACTCCGCTCCGCACTGCTCCCGGAGCTCAAGCGCTCGCTGCTCCACGGAGAGGACAGGCACCAGGCGACACGGACGCACGGGATGGGCAGCGGCATCAAGGAACCAGATCCGTGCCCAGCCCGAATCAAGCCTTGGCGGATGGTGCTCGATGCCGACCGAGCTGATCGAGGAGGGGGTGGGGATGGCCGCATTGGCAGAGGACAGCCAAACCAGGCCCCGGCCAGGGGCAACCCAAGGCAGGCTTTGCCAACAGGGCATCACCACCACTGAAGAACCCGGTGGGCACCCCAAGGCGCCCACCGGGGGAACTCCAGGAGCAACAGGACTGAGCCGCCGGGCTGTCCGGCTTCATCTGCCCAGCAGCTGCCTTAGAAGCGAATCCTGCGGCTCGATGAGTGGGTTCACCACGCGCACACCGCGCCAGCTGAAACCGTGGTGGAGATCCTCTGTGAGCAGCAGACGGGCACCCCCCTCGGCGGCGACATTGAGCACCAGGGCGTCCCAACTGGCCAACTGATGCGCCACGCACAGGTCCATGGCGCCCCGCCACGCAGCCGCATTGGACTCCAGAACGGGATAAGCGTCCATCCAGCCGAGCACGGCGTCCTGAGCCTGCTGGGCCGGACGACCAGCCTTGCCGGTGAGCACTCTGAACAATTCACCCAGGCACTGAAGCGGCACCACCAGGTCGGCTTCGCTGAGGAGATCGAGTAATCGCCGCGTCGCGTTCACCCTGGGTTCGTCCCCGAAGCCTTCGGCATAGACCAGCAGGTTGGTGTCCAGAGCGGCGCGCATCAGCCGGAACCGTCAGCCAGGGGCATCAGTCAGGGCATCAGTCGTAGAGGTCGTTCCGTTGCCAGCTGCGGGGTTCACCGCTCGCCGGCTGCATTGCCAGCCGCGCAAGCAGGGCACGGCGCGATACCCCCAGGGAGGCTGTGCTCTCTGCGGCCGGGGCGATGGTGGCGACGGGGCGGCCATGGGAGAGCACGGTGAAGCGTTGCCCCTGGGCCACCTGCCGCAGCAGGGACGAGAAGGAGCGATTGGCCTCGGATGCGCTCACAACGCCTGGATGGAGAGAGGAGCCGGTGTCAGCCAAGAACACGGATGTAGTTGATCTCACTACTTTAATGGGCGGATGCGGTTCCACTGGCGCAGCCAGATGCGCAGGTCGCGGCGGGCAGTCCTCAGGAGCCGCTCGGCCTCAAGGGAGGGCATCGAGCACCACCCCCTCGCGGATGGCCTCCTGAACGAGGGATCCGGGCTGCTGAGCCCGGCGGGCGGCCTCGCTGCTGGAGTGGAGCACCAGATCGACCGAAAGATCAGGCTGGGCCACCGCGCCCCAGAGATCGGCAAGCAGAGCAAAGCGGTCGCGGCTGGCCAGCCAGGCATCCGGAGCCGTGATCAACAGGTCGACATCGGAATCAGGGCCGGCCTCGCCGCGGGCCCTGGAGCCGTAGCCGAAGGCTTCTCCGCAGGAGTACAAGCGAACCTCTGCAGCCGGGATCAGCCGGCGGATCGCGGCCGCCGTGCCCAAGAGGCGCTGCTCGATCGGTGGAGCCGGAGCAATCGTCATGAATCCATTCTGCTGCAGCTGAGCGGGCTGATCACGGAATCCGATCCGCCGCCCGGTCGGCACGTCGCTATTGTCCTTGCGGTGGGCATCCACGGCATCCACCGGGGGGAGCCTCAAAGAGGCACCAACAC
>DAIQNM010000309.1:0-2697 GCA_036788375.1 Cyanobium sp. CTOTU6536
GGCGGGTGCCATCAAGAAACACCCCGGTCGCCCAGCCATCCTCCAGCCGGTCCGTGGCGATCCGAATGGCCTCGCGGTCACTGGCTCCCCGCGAGACGGGATAGGCACCGCAGGCCCGGATGATCGGCCCCAGCAGGGGCACCTTGAACAGCTCGGCCTTGGCCATAAAGGCCACGGGCCGTCCCAGGGCATGGCCCAGCAGGGGGGGGTCTAGGTGGGAGCCATGGTTGGCCACCACCACCAAGGCCCCTTCCTGGGGCACGTTGGTGTTGCCGGCGGTGCGGCCGCGGAAGAGCAACCGGAACACCGGAAACACCAGCAGATAGCTGATCGCCCGGTAGGTGAGGCTTGGCTTTGGGGTGCGGATCAGGGCGGGTGGTTCGGCCCGGCGCCGGCGCAGGGCCCGTTTCATCGCCGACATCGGCCGGCTGCCGGGACGGTTGGAGCGGTTTTCGGGCGCGGGTAATTGGCTCACAGGCCCAGGTCGGCGGCGCTGGCCACCTGGGCGGTGCCGATGCCGTCGCAGCTCCGCTTGATCAGGCCGCTCAACACGTTTCCGGGCCCGATCTCCACGGCGGTGCCGATGGAGTCGGCACTGAAGCGCTCCATCGTTTCCCGCCAGCGCACGCCAGTGGTCATCTGGCTGCGCAGCCTTGCCTTCAGGGCGGCTCCCGCCGTTTCCGGAGTGGGATCGGTGTTGCTGAGCACCGGAATGCTGGCATCGGCAAAGGGCACCGCCTCTAAGGCCTCGCTGAAGGCCGCGGCCGCCTCCGCCATGAAGGGCGAATGGAAGGCGCCACTCACCGCCAGGGGAATGGCCCTTTTGCAGCGCAGCTGGCCAGCCACCGCCGCCACCGCCTCCGGGGTGCCGGAGAGCACCACCTGGGCACTGCTGTTGTCGTTCGCCACCACCACCCCTGCGGTGGCCGCCACCAGGTCATCGAGTTCGGCCCGCTCGAACCCCATCACGGCCGTCATGGCCCCGCCACCCGCCGTCGCCATCAGCTCGCTGCGGGCCTTCATCAGACCCAGGCCCGTGGATGCGTCGAACACCCCCGCGGCGTAGAGGCCCACCAGTTCGCCGAGGCTGTGGCCCGCCACCAGGGTGGCGGTTCGGCCCTGGTCCTTCAGGGCATCGACCAGCAGCGATTCGATCACAAACAGCGCCGGCTGGGTGTTGCGGGTGTCGTTGAGGTCGGTGGGCTGGTCGGCGCTGCCCTCGCCCGCCTCGCCGGCACAGATGGCCAGCAGGTCGCGGCCGAGCAGGTCGGAGGCTGCCTTGAATCGCTCCGACGCCCCGGGCAGATCCAGCACCCCGGCGGCCATGCCGACCTTCTGCGACCCCTGGCCGGGGAACACCCAGGCGATGCCCATGCCATCTCCCATGAACTGGCCAGGAGATTAGGGGGCGGCTGGTCCGCTCCAGCGCAGCAGGGCGCCCCCCCAGCTGAGCCCGGCCCCAAAGCCACTGCTGGCGATCAGGTGCCCGGGTTGGACCCGGCCATCCCGCACCGCTTCATCGAGCATCAGGGGAATCGTGGCGGCCGAGGTGTTGCCGTAGGAGGCGAGGTTGCTCAGCACCCGCGCCTGGGGCACATGGAAGCGATCGGCTACGGCATCGAGGATCCGTTGGTTGGCCTGGTGGAGCAGCAGCCAATCGAGCTGCTCGGCGGCGATGCCACTGGCCAACAGCAGCTCCTCCAGCACTGCCGGTACTTCCCGCACGGCGAATTTGTAGACCTCTTGGCCATTCATCTGGATCGGCTGGAAGCCCCCCACTTGGGCCGTGAGATCCCCCAGCAGGGGACGGTGCTCATCGACCTGGGCCAGGGTGAGACAGCCGTTGCGGCTGCCATCGGAGCGCATGCGGAAGGCCACCAGGCCATCCTGCTCGGCGGCACAGGATTGCAGGGCGACGGCGCCGGCGCCGTCGCCGAACAGCACGCAGGTGCGGCGGTCATCCCAGTCGAGCCAGCGGCTGAGCTGGTCGGCGCCGATCACCAGCACCCGCTGCATCGCCCCATTGCGCAGGTATTGGGCGGCGGTGATCAGGGCGAAGAGGAAACCGCTGCAGGCGGCGGTGAGGTCGAAGGCCACGGCGTTGCTGGCCCCTAGGGCGGCCTGCACCCGCGGTGCGGTGCCGAAGAGATCATCCGGACTGGAGGTGGCCAGCAGGATCAGGTCCAGTTCAAGGGGGTCCCAGCCAGCCCGTTCGATCGCGGCCCGGCCAGCGGCGGCGGCGAGGCTGGTGACGGTTTCGCCGGGGCCCGCCACCCGCCGGGCGCCGATGCCGGTGCGGCTGCGGATCCAGTCGTCGTCGGTTTCGACCCGCTGGCTCAGGGCTTCGTTGCTGATCTGCGCCAGCGGCAGGGCGCTGCCGCTGCCCACCAGGGCCATCCCCTGGCGGCCCTCGGCCCATGCTCCTGGAGGTGCATCAGGACGCAACGCCACCGGATCCGTCAGAAGTGGGCTCAGTCAACCACAGGTGGACGCGGTGCCGGCGCCGCTGGCGTTGGGGTTGGCCTCCAAGGCATGGAGGTCGTCCATGACGCCATGGCTGGCGGCGGCATGGGCCAGCCGCAGGGCACTCACCACCGAGAGGGCCTTGCTGCTGCCATGGCCGATCACGCAGACCCCATCGACCCCCAGCAGTAGGGCACCGCCGTGCTCGGCATGGTCGAGGCGCTTCTTGATGCG
>DAIQNM010000310.1:0-2633 GCA_036788375.1 Cyanobium sp. CTOTU6536
GCTTCGATGGGGCCATCGACGCCAACTGCCGCGCCCAGATCAACACCCTGCTGGTCGGCTCCGACTTCAGCGGCATCTCCCACCTGGCGGATGGGGGTCCCCACCATGGAGGTATCGGTGCCAGCCCATTGCCCCGGCCAGGGACAATGGGCCCAACCCCAAGCCACCATGGCCGCCGATGACCAGCCCCCAGGCCCCGGACAGCCCAGCCACCAACGGCCCGGCCGGCAAGGCCACCAACGGCCCGGCCGGCAAGGCCACCAACATTGTTTGGCACCACTCCACCGTGACCCGGGCGGCCCGGGCCCACCAGCGGGGCCACCGCAGCGCCATCCTCTGGTTCACGGGCCTGAGCGGCGCCGGCAAGAGCAGCCTGGCCAATGCGGTGAACTCGGCCCTGTTCGAGCAGGGGCTGGCCTGCTACGTGCTCGATGGCGACAACGTGCGCCACGGCCTCTGCGCCGACCTGGGCTTCTCCGATGCCGATCGGGTGGAAAACATCCGCCGCATCGGCGAGGTGGCCAAGCTGTTCCTGGATGCGGGCGTGGTGGTGCTCACCGCCTTCGTGTCGCCGTTCCAGGCCGACCGCGACCGCGCCCGCGCCTTGGTGGACAGCGGTGATTTCATCGAGATTTATTGCGCCGCCGGCCTTGATGTCTGCGAACAGCGCGACACCAAGGGCCTCTACGCCAAGGCCCGCTCCGGCCAGATCAAGGACTTCACCGGCATCTCCAGCCCCTATGAGGAGCCGGAATCCCCCGAACTGCGCATCGACACCGGCAGCCAGACCCTCGATCAATCGGTCGCGCAGGTGCTGGCCTACCTGGAGAGCCAGGGGGTGGTACCGGCGATCACCTAAAACCGATGAACCATCGCCTCGGATTCCTTGTGGTGCAGCTCCTGGTGGCGGCGGCGTTGCCGGTGCCAGGGCTGCACGCCGCTCCCCAGGCTGATCAGCCGGGCGGCGGCGGGGCCCCTGTTGCCCCGGTGAGCAGCGTTGATCTCGCCCGCTATGCCGGCATCTGGCACGAAATCGCCAAGATTCCCAACCGGTTTCAGAAACAATGTGCCCGCGACACGCTGGCCCAATACACCCTGCGCGCCGATGGCCGCATCGCTGTGGTGAATCAGTGCATCAAGCGCAACGGCCAGGTGGATCAGGCCAGGGGCATCGCCAAGGTTGTCGACACCGAGACGCGCGCCAAGCTCAAGGTGAGCCTGGTGAGCCTGCTGGGCTGGCGGCCGTTCTGGGGGGACTACTGGATCCTTGGCCTCGATCCGAACTACCGCTGGGCCGTTGTTGGCGCTCCGAACCGCCAATACGGCTGGATCCTGGCCAGAAGCAAGACCCTCGACCCGGCCACGCTGGACGCCATCACCGCAATCCTCGAGCGCAACGGCTTCCAGCGCAGCCGATTCCAAATGGACGTGCAGGGGCCCTAAGCCCCGCGCCGCTTCGATGGTCACGCCTCGCCGCTGGTGATCGCGGGCTCCCCAGCCCGCAAGCGCACCGCCCAGGCATCCAGAAACGTTTTGCCGCAACTCGCCAGCGGCACCGCCAACAACAAGCCCAGCAGCTCCCCGAGCCCCAGCAAACTCCCCAGCCGCGCCCCGATCGGCAGGCTGATCAGCAGCCAGGCGGGCTGCAGGCCCACGATGCTGCCCATCAAGCGGGGCTGGATCACCTGGTCCACCAGTTGGCCCACGGTGATCGCCGCCGCCAACACCTCCAGTCCCTGGCGGGGTTCCTGCAGGGCTAGCAGCAGGCTCACCAGCAGGATCGTGAGGGCGCTGGCATAGGGAATCAAGGTGGTGAAACCAATCGCCACTGCAAACAACACCCCGTAGGGAATGCCCAGCAGGGTAAACACCACCATCTGCAGCGCACTGAGAATCAGGGCCAGCAACACCTGGCCGGCGAAGTAACCGCGGAAGGTGCGATAGAGGGTGGTGGTGATCAACCCTCGCACCCCCAGCGGCAGCCATTCGGCCAGGCCGGCGGCGATCCGCTCGCCCCCGAGCAGCAGAAACACCGTGAGCACCAGCACGATCACGGTGTTGACCGTGAGGCCCACCGTGGCCCCGAGCAGGCCGAGGAGCTGCTGGCTGAGCTGGCTGGCCAATTTGCTGGTGCGGCTGATCAGTTCACTGCTGAGGTCACCGAAATCGGTGGGCAGGCCTTTGGCCACGGCCCACTCCTGCAGCTGGGTGAGCAGGGTTTCGCCCTGGGCCAGCCAACCGGGCAGGGCGGTGATCAGGTCGTCGAGCTGGGTGATCAGGCGGGGCAGCAGCCAGAGCACCGCCAACACCACACCGCCGAAGCCCAACCCCAGCACCAGCAGCAGGGCCAGGGCCCGGGGCAGCCCCTGGTCGACCAGCCAGCGGCTGGGCAGATCCAGCAGGAAGGCCAACAGCGCCGCCGCCATGAACAGGGCCGGGAACGGTGCCAGGGGCACCAGCAGCTGGCGCAGCACCCACAGGTTCAGCACCAGCAACGGCAGGGCTAGGCCGAACCGCAGCCAGGGGGGCAGCACCAGCCGCTCAAGCATGGGGTTGGGGGCGGCGGAATCCAACCGCGCCGGGGATCGTGGGGCCAGCTTGGCGGATTCCGGGGCCGGCGAGCAGCTCGGAGG
>DAIQNM010000311.1:0-2597 GCA_036788375.1 Cyanobium sp. CTOTU6536
CCAGCGACGAAGGCCCCCGCGGCCTCACCGCCCTGCGCCAGAAAATGGCCGCCTACCAGCTCAATGGGGCCCGCCTCGGCTGGCTCCTGATTCCAGCGGAGCGGGCGGTGGAGATCTGGGAACCGCTGGCCGATCCTCCGGCCCCGCCGCGGCGGCTTGAAGCGGCCAGCCGCCTCGATGGTGATCCCCAGTTCCCCGGGCTGGTGGTGGAGCTGGAGGAGATCTGGGCGGGCTGAGGCAGCAGGCTGTGGGCCGTGATCCATCAGCAGGCTCCAGCTCCAGCACCGCCTCGGGATCCTGCCGCAGCAGCGCAGCCACGTCTGCGTTGGCGGCGGTGGCCAGCATCAGGGGGTGGTCAAGCCAGGCCTTCGTGCAGGGGGGACATTCGCTGTCTGCTGGGAATCCCGACTAACCTCATGGACTGATCAGTCAGGCGAGGCCATGATCACCAGCAGTGCTTCCCTGCGTCGGCGGCTCGAGCGCCTTACCCCTGAGCAGCGCGCACAGGTGAACGTGCTACTTGGGACTCTGGAGAAACAGGCTGGGCCTGGGTCCCCGTCCCCGCGCCAGCCGGGGGGCCTGCTGGGCACGATGCACACCCACGTTGATTTCGATGCACCCCTGGCAGAGGAGTTTCTGATTCCTTGAGAGCTTCCAGGCTGCTGCTGGATACCAGTGTGCTGATTTGGTGGCTGGCGGAACCGAACCGCCTTGGCCCTATGGCCAGCGCCGCCATTGCCGAGCCGGCGAACCAGATCTACTGCAGCGTGGTAAATCTCTGGGAGATTCAGATCAAAGTGAAGCTGGGAAAGCTGGATCTGCGCCTGCCGCTGCCGGCGATCCATGCCTGGATCGTTGAGCAAGAAGGCTGGGTCTTGCTACCCGTGCAGTGGCCTCATATTCGACGCCTTGATCAATTGCCTACCCCCCACAAGGATCCTTTTGATCGCCTCCTGATCGCCCAGGCCATTGAGGAACAGCTCATCTTGGTGAGCGTGGATCCAATGATGGCCCGCTACCCGCTGGCGGTGCTGGGTTGAGGTCGACAGTCCTGGCCCCAACGGCGCCAAGATCCCCGATCAGGATGGTGGTGTCGAGCAGCAGCATCAGCGAGGCCTTCACGGACGGGATACCAACAGCCGGCCCTTTGGGATCTGCCCCATGGCCAACCACCTGCATCTGCTGCTGCAGCCGCCGCAGGGGAGCGACCTGCCACGGATCATGCAGTGGATCGGTGGGTGCTGGCCACGCTGCGCTATATCCACGCCAACCCGAAGGCGGCCGGTGTGCGCAAGGGGTTCGATGACCCCTACAGCAACGACGGGCACGACGAGGGGCTGGTGGTGAAGCTGGAGGAGATCTGGGCGGGCTAAGGGGGCCGCCGGCCAGTGGCGCCAGGTCAGCAAGTTTTGCCGTGGCATGGCGGCGTGCAGGTGGCGGCCCCAACGCACGGGAATGAATTGGATGCTCAAGAAAGCGGTGGAGCCTTGTGCAGTCCTGGATAGCCCGATGGTGCCGCTGCGGTGCCGACCCTATGGGCCGGGTTTCCTGGCAAGATCCGGAAAAAGCTGCAGCAACTTGCGATCGAAGGTCAGCAGCGTGCAATTGAGCTGCCGTGCCAGTACGACGAATTCGGCGTCGTAGGTGGAGCAGCCCGTAGCGATGGCCAGCGCAAGAACCTGGTGCCCATCTACCGGTTGCTTCGGCGCGCACGACCTTGAGCAGCACCTGGCGAAACTCGGATCGCCACAGTGGAGGCAAGCGCCAATCGGAATCCTGACGCAACAGCTCAGCGACGTCGGCGTTGGCGGCGGTGGGCAGCATCAGGGCTGCCACCACGTTGGTGTCGACAACGGTGGTCAATGGCTGTCGCGTTCAGTGGCCGCCACCAACTCATCCAAGCGGATGGGGCCACCTTTGATCTCCGCCCGCAGGGCTTCCACCTGCTGCAACCAGGTCTCTATATCGATGTTTGAAGCGCTCTGGCGCCTCAGGCAGTCCACTAGCTCGCTGTTAAGGCTGCGGCCATGGGCACGGGCGCGCTGCTCAAGGCGGGAGACCACCTCTTCGGGGAGGTCATAAAGGGTGAGTGTGGCCATCGCGCCAGACCTCCTGACTGCTCGAACGATCAAACCAGTGTGGCAGCGCCTGCCAGGTTTCAGCCTGCCTTGATCCTCCGTTCTCTGGCGGGGTGTTGACTGAGGTCCAGCAGCGGATGTCGCTGGAGCGCTGGTGCTGGCCACGCTGCGCTATTTCCACGCCAGCCCCAAGGCGGCCGGGGCGCGCAAGGGGTTCCATGACCCCTACAGCAACTACGGGCACTACGAGGGGCTGGCGGGGGATGGCTTGAGCGAGTGGCACCCGGCCTTTCTGCCGGGCTGGGGCAGCAAGCTGCTGGGCCGTGATCCATCAGCAGGCTCCAGCTCCAGTGGCCTGGGTAAAGGGGGCCGCCGGCCAGTGGCGCCAGGCCAGCAAGTTTTGCCGTGGCATGGCGGTGGGCAGGTGGCGGCCCTACCGCAGGATTGGCAGCAAGGGGCCGAGCATTTCAGACGTGTGAATGGAAGCAGGCCAAGACCCACAGGGCCAAAACCCGAGGG
>DAIQNM010000312.1:0-2523 GCA_036788375.1 Cyanobium sp. CTOTU6536
CCGCTGCCTTCACGGTCTTGCCGTGGGCGGCCACCTGGTCGGGATCGAACCCGGCGGCGATCAGCGCATCACGGAATCTGGTGGCCGATTTGGATTCGCCCTTGGTCCTGTCGTTTGCCAGCACATAGGCAGCGCGATCCAGATCCGACTCGAACTGCAGGGCGTTCCGGCCGTATCGGGGGGAGGCCTTGGCCAGCTCGGGGGGCAGGGTGAACTCTGGAGCGCCGGAGACTTCGCCGATGGCCCGATAGAGCCTGCCGTCGGATTCGGCCAGGGTCCGCAGGGTGGCCCGCAGCGTGTCTGCGATGCGGCGGCGCGGCGGTTCGGGTGCTGGGGGCATCACGGTGGTGTCCACCACTTCGGGGGTGACGGGCTCCACCCACTCGGCCCCCAGGCCCTGCGCCTTCTTCTCCTGCAGCGAAAGGAGGTCGTAGCCCTCGGCCTCCCGCGCCGCCTTCTCCGCTGCCCAGGCGATCTCGGCATCCTGCCGGGCGTACTCGGCCGCCAGCCGCAGCTCATCGGCCGCCGCCTGCCGGGTGGCGGGCATGTTCGGCAGCTGGTCCTCCAGCGGCAGGGTGGGATCCATGGCGGCCAGCTCCCGCTCCACTGCCCTGATGTCCGCCGATGGGGCCGGGGGGAGCTCCAGCGGCTGCATCTCGGTGGGTCGCACCTCACCGTTGGCGATCGCCCGCTGGATGGCGTGGGCCTCCAGCGTTGCCCGATCGGGTTCGGGGATCGGCGGAGGGGCCGGCGGCGGAGGGGCCAGCTCCTCCGGGGTGGCCTTCATGCCGCTGCTGGCCAGTTCCCGCTCGATGCTGTCGCCGATCTCCCGCTGGATCTGCTTCGCCACGATCGAAGCGTTCTCGCCCTGGGCGATCCGTTCGGCGCCCTTGCTCAGCAGTTCCCCCACGGGGCCGGATGCGTTCTTGAGGGTGTCGAACAGGCCCAGGGCCTGCTGCGCATCGGCCACCCGCTGGCCGGCGGCAGCCGTGTCGATCGTGGTGGTGCCGGCCTCGCTGAGGGTGTCGGCGTTCCGGGTCATGAAGCCGAACAGGCGCCGGTCCTTGGCCAGGCCCGACCGGACATCGGCGCTCAACTCGGCCCGCTGCAGCATCGGCTTGAGGAACGCTTCCCCAAAAAGGACCGTTTGGTCGTCATCAGCAGCCTTCACGGTCGGCATGCTGTCCGCCACGTCCAGCACCTCGCGGAAGGTGCTCAGGGTCATCTTCGGCCGCTGCTTCAGCACCTGGTAGGCGCCGCGCATCCCCGGCTCATCGAGGCCCGATTCACCCAGGGCCACGTACCAGCTGAACAATGGCTCGTCGTTGACTGCCTCCTGGAAGATGTCCTGCGGCAGCTTGCTCAGGGCCAGGCCCTGCCGTCCAAAGCCTCGGTCGAGGGCGATGCCGGCGGCTTGCAGCTGCGCCTTATCGGTCATCCCGGTGCCTTTGATGAACTTCGCCGCATCGAACGGGGTGCCGTTGCCTTGGGAGATGTTGGAGATGGCGCCGGCAGACCGGGCACCTGGCACGTTGGTGGCATTCACCTCCTTCACGGGCACCGTTGGGACGCCAAGCCGCATCGCCAGCGCTCGCCGGCCGTGGCCCTCGACCACCTTGGTGATGCCATCACGGGGGTCAGGGAAGACTTCCAGCACCCCCTCGGCGTTGGGGTCCCATTTCTTCACGTCCCGCAGGTGGCTAGCGATCTGGACGCCTTTCGCGTCAACGCCCTCCTTGTACTGAAACTCCTGGGGCGCTGCGGCCAGGTCTGCAACGCGCATCAGGCGTACGTCACCACTGAGCCGGTTCGGCAGGATCGTGGTCCCATCCGCCGACAAGGCCTTGATCCCGTTGATCATGTCCTCGCGGTCGAAGGCATCCCACGCCTTGCCGGTGGCATCGCTGATCAGCTGCGACAGCCTCGGGCTTGCCTCTGGATGCGACAGCTCCTTGAGGGTGGTGGGGCTGATCTTGTCAAGCAGCTGGGCCCACGGCTGCAGATCGCCAACGCCGTTGAGGTAGATCTCGCTGAGTGAATTGGTGGGCACACCGGCCCAGGCCTCGCTGATTTCCTCCCGTGGCTGCGGCATCGGCCGGGAGGCGATGACCTCCTCGATCTGCTGGAGCACCGGGCCACCATCGGCGCCGACGGCTGCCACCGCCTGGAGCTCGGCCGGATCCAGCTGGCTCGCCAGCTTCTGTGCATCCGCCACCTCCGGCAGCTCCGGGTCGTAGGACCACGGATCGGGCAGGGGATCCATCTCGGCCGCCGCTGCAGGGGCTGCAGCCGGGGCTGGCGCGGGGGGCTCAGCGGCAACCTGTAAGGAGTCCTTACCAGTTGCCGGGGCTGGCGCGGGGGGCTCCACGGGGGTGGTGCTCGGAACGGCCTCTGGGGCCGGGAAAAGTTCGGCGCCGTTAGTCGTAGCAACGGGTTTGGGCGCCACGGGGGTGGTGCTCGGTTGCTGCGCACCACGGCCCCAGCGGGCCAGCACCGCATCGCGGGCTTCATCGGGGGTCTGCG
>DAIQNM010000313.1:0-2501 GCA_036788375.1 Cyanobium sp. CTOTU6536
CCGCCTGGCTGGTGGAGGTGGCCAAGCAGGCCCATGGCACCGGCACCACCCGGGTATTTGTCGTCACCGAGGTGGATCAAGCCGCTGTCGTTGCCTATTACGCCTGGTGCATGGCGAGCGTGGCGATCCCGGATCTGCCCGAGCGATTGCGGCGCGGCGCCGGCCGCTACCCCCAGCCCATCGCGCTGCTGGCCCGCCTGGGGGTGGACGAAGGCCATGAGGGCCAGGGCCTTGGTGCAGCGCTCCTGCTGGATGTGATCACCCGGGTCGCCAGCCTCAGCAACGCCATCGGCTGCCGCGGCTTGCTGATCCATGCCGAATCGGAGCAGGCCCGGGGGTTCTATGAGCACCTGATCCCGGAGTTTGAGCGCTCACCCACCGATCCGCTGCACCTGCTGCTGCTGCTCAAGGACATCCGCCGCACCCTGGGGCGCTGAACCCGGCCTCACATCCCCCGCGGCCAGAGCAGCCCGATTGCGGGTCGCGTCGGTCCGCCTCCTGTTCCCCCACCACCACTTCCTCCTCCGGTACCTCCTCCCCCACCGCCGGAGCCTGAGAGCAGCGGTCCCTGCTGCGGGTGCTGACGGGCGCCCATGGCGCTCATGGGGGGGAAGTGGCGGATGAAGTCCGCCGTGCCGGTGATCAGCTGGATGCCTTGCGGGGGCAGGCTGCTGATGAAGTGCAGCTCGTTGCATTCGCGCCAGTGGCTCAGGGCCAGGGGTGAACTCCAGGGGCTGGCCTGGTTGTGGCTGGTGCCCGCCGGCACCCACAGCCACACGTCCCGTTCGGTCGAGCGCTGGCCCAGCTGCAGCATCACCCCATTGGGCCGGGTCACCTTGCCGAAGTGGGTGCTGGCACCGCGGATCGAGGTGGAGCCGATGAACAGTGGCGCCGGCAGCTGAATCAGCGGCGGCGGGGAATCGAACAGGCCCTGGGCCTGGAGAGTGAAGTCGTAGTGGCTCAGGGCAATGCCGCTGCGCAGCTGGTAGCCGTTGGCGTGGATGCTGCTGCTGATCGCCGAGGGCAGGCCGCCAAAGCGGCTGCCCGAATAGCCGTGCAGCACCACCTGGCCGTAGGGCTGCTTGGTCGTTTTGGGAAAGATGGCGATCGAGTTCCAGCCCGTCGTGCCGGGGCTCTTGTAGAGGGCATGGCAGCAGTCCCGGTGGAGCTCGTCGTTGCCGCCGGTGGTCTTGAGGGCCCAGCAGAAGAACTCTTTGCCTGGGGTGGTGTCCTGCGCGATCAGCAGGATCGCGCCGATCGCGGTGGCGCCCGTGACCGTGCTGTCGATGTAGGCAAGCCCGGCGCTGTTGGCCACGGAGTTGCTGTAGGAGCCGTAGCCGCCGTTGGTGGTGTTGCTCGTAAAGGTGCTGGCCTTGGCGGAGCCGAACTGGCCAGAGCTGTAGGTCTGTGTGTCCCCCTGGAGGGTGGCGCCGCTGGTGGTGGGACTCTCAACCAGGAACCACAGATGGGCAGGCTCGATCGGGTGGCCGAGCTGCCAGGTGTAGCCCCAGCGGTTGGCGGTGGCATCGGCGTGGGAGCGCACCACCGAGAGGGGCGTGGTGGCGTTGCCGGGCAGCGCATTCACCAGGGCGGCAAAGGCCCGAAACGCCGCATCGAGGCGCATGCCCACGCCGGCGGGGTCCTTGCTTGTCCATTTCCAGCTGCCGGCGGGGAACACCTGGCAGAACACCTGATAGGTCATGGCGCTGCACCTCCCTGGGCGGCAGGTGCGTCCTTGGTGCGCAGCAGTAGACCATGGCCGCCGATCGCCAGCCACTCGTTGCCATCGGCGGGTTTGTAGTAGCTCATCGCTGCACTGCTCAGGTTCACCGAGGCGAAATCAGGGGGCAGGATCAGCGGCTCCCAGAACTGGGCCGGTTCGTTGGCGCTCTCGTAGTAGCTCCAGTCGGTGGTGGCGAGCACCAGCTCGGCGGACTGGCGGATCTGCACCGTGGTGCTGGTGAGCTCGCGCAGGAGGGTGCGGGAGCCTGAGGGCTGGCCGGAGCGGCGGTTCCAGCTCACCGCCCGCAGCCCGTCGCTGGTGGAGGGGGGTGAGGCCGCCAGGATCCAGTTGCCAGAAACCTGATCGCGGGCGATCAGCAGCGGCACCGCCTGGCGGTTGGTGAACCGGTGCTGGCTGTAGGCAAACACGAAGTATTCAGCGCCTGGCTCCAGCGACCAGCCCACCTGCGCCGTCAGCGGCAAGGGTGTGGTGCTCCAGGCCCCGCTGCTGTTGCCGACATCGGCGGACGGATGCACCCAGCCCTGCTGCGAGTCGGCTCCCACGAACGGCTCGGTGTTGCCGATACCGGGCCGGATCAGGAAGGTGGTGCCGGTGAGGAACACTTCGAGAAGGAGCACCGCCGGAACACCGCCGGGGGTTCGCTGCGACAGGGTCGCCTCCACGCGCCAGCCACAGGAATCGGATGCGGTGGCATTGGGGTTAGGGGTGGTGGCCAGGCGCAGCTGGTGCTGACTCACCTGGGCGTTGGCGGCGGTGA
>DAIQNM010000314.1:0-2499 GCA_036788375.1 Cyanobium sp. CTOTU6536
AAGAAGGCCCTCGCCGCCCTGCGCCAGCAGCTGGTGGGGGCGGGCTGAGGCCCCTCGGGGTTTCTTGCCATTCCTGTGGCAAGAGCCAGAGGACCCGACGCCCTCTGGCTTGATGAACCCCCTGCTGCGGCTGCTCGGAGCAGCCGCCTCCCATGGCCTGCTCACCGGCCAGCTCGTCTTCTCGACCGCGTTTGTCGGCGCTTGTGAGCTGCCCAACTGGATCCAGGCCCCCCGCGAGGTGAATGCCTGCCTGGAGCGCTGGATGACGGTCAGCGCACTGTTCTTCCCCTCCGGGATGCAGATGGCCATCGCCAAGACCCAGCCAGCGCTGCCCCCGGGCCGGCGGGGGGTGTTCCGATGAGCCGCCCCATCCCTGTTGGCGACTACGTTGCGCACTTCGATCCAGATCTTCCGCACCACCGGGCCTGGCTGCTGGCGGTGCTGGAGCAGCTGGTGGCCCATGAGCCCGAGGTGCTGGAGGAGGGCAGCGTGCTGCGAGTTCTGTGGAAGGAAGCGGTGGAGACCAAGGCACCGCAGGCGTGGCCGGAAAACCCGGCTACGGCCACCGCCCTCCCCGCCGCTATCGCTGACGCCCTCCCCCTGGTGCGGGAGTTTGAGGGCTGCCGGCTCACCTCCTACCCCGATCCAGAAACCGGCGCTGAGCCCTGGACGATTGGCTGGGGAAGCACCAGCTACGTAAACGGTGCCCCTGTGAAGGAGGGCGACCGGATCAGCCAGGAGCTAGCCGATGCCCTGCTGGAGGCGCGTCTTGCTCGTGACTGGGGTCTTCTCGTCAAGCTGGTTCCCGGCTGGCGGCAGTTCAACGTCAACCAGCAGGCGGCGCTGCTCTCGTTCACCTACAACTGCGGCCCGGCCTGGTTCGGAGGCGAAGGCTTCTCGACACTCACCACCCGCCTTTGCCACGGCGAGTTGGACCAAGTGCCGGCGGCCTTGATGCTCTACGTCAATCCAGGCGGTCTCAGCGAGGCGGGCCTGCGGAGGCGGAGGAAAGCGGAGGCCGCTCTGTGGAGTACTGCTCCAGGTAGCAAAACCGTAAGCCGCGGCGCTGCAGCAGGGGCCCCTGCTGCCACGACAGCTCGACCAACATCGCCAGAGCCATCGGAGCAGAAATCCGCGGATCGAGCCCCTGGCAGCAAGGGGAACCCCCTGCCGGTGCCCTGGTTCGCCCAGCTGGATTCGGCCACCAATGAAGGCCGGCGGATGTGTTTCTCTTCCAGCTGCGCCATGCTCCTGGCCTTCCTCAAGCCAGGCGTCCTCACCGGGCCCAACGGGGACGACCAGTACCTGGCCCGGGTCCACCAGTTCGGTGACACCACCGATCCGGCGGCCCAGATCAAGGCCTTGGCCAGCTATGGCATCACGGCCCGCTTCTCCAAGCAGGCGAGCTTCTCCACGCTGGAGCAGCAGATCGCCGCCGGCGTTCCCATCCCCTGCGGCTACATACACCGCGGCCCGGTCAACAGCCCCGAAGGTGGTGGCCACTGGCTGATCGTCGTCGGCATCACGCCCACTCACCTGATCGTGCACGACCCGTTTGGGGAGGCCGATCTGGTGAACGGCACCACCCTGGGAGGGATCGCCCGCTTCTGCCGCTACAGCCGCCGGAATTTTGCGCGGCGTTGGATGGTGGAAGGAAAGGGCACGGGCTGGGCAGTCCTGGCGCAGCGATGAAGCACGGACCGCTCAGCGCATGGATCTGGTCCAGCGGCTGATCGGCGCCACCACCGGCCGCAGGGGTTGGAGACCTGCGGCCGATGGCCTGCGATATCACGGCCCCTGTGGGGCCTTGCGCCGGCCCTCTCCAGGCTATGGCCCTCCTGATGTCGGGCCATGGCTGGGATCGGTCCCGTCGCTGCGCCCCCGGCGCACTTCACCCATGGTTGTCACGGCCGCTCCTTCCCCGTTCTGCTCGCCTGAGGAGGATCCGTTCCTGCTGCTGCAATCCACCCTCAGCTGCGTGGAGCGAATCCTGCAGCGCTCCTCCGGCCGGCCATTGCGCCGCACCTGGATTGAGTTCCCCTATGGGGAGGAGGAAATCACCCTGCTGGAAGAGGAGGTGATCCCCGCGATCCAGCAGTGCCTGCAGCGGGTCGATGCGATCGATGCCGCCCTGCAGGAGGAGCAGGATGCGCGGATCGCGATTGAGCAGCTCCGCCAGCAGTTGGCGGCTGATGGTGAGGGCACAGGCGGCCTTGAGGCCCTGCTGCCCCACTGATCGCCGGGGCCTGCCGGGAGCCCTGATCCCGGCTACTTCTCATGCCCCCAGGGCGACGGTCAGGGCTGGGGAGCTGGGACGGAATGCTGCTGTGGTCGCGGTCGGGGCTGTGGATGCCCGCATCAGGGCCAGAGGCGATCAGAAGGCCCGGAGCGATGCGGGGCCTTGGTTGCCGTCGGGACGGTGAGGCTGACCGGGCCGGCGAACGCCGCCTGGGCCTGCCCCGGCGCGGGCCGTCCGGCAAGGGCTGACGTGAATCCCTC
>DAIQNM010000315.1:0-2445 GCA_036788375.1 Cyanobium sp. CTOTU6536
GGCTTACCGCGCACCATCCAGCCCAACTGCAGGCCGTCGCGCCGCAGGGCCGGCAGAGCCAGTTCGCCGCTTTCGATCGCAATCGCCATGGCCGGGGCCAGCCACACCTCCACCTGCTCGGCAGCGGCGCCATAGCGGCGAGCCAGGGCTGTGCGGCAGGCCAGGGTGGCAACCTCGACCAGCGCCTGGGTGGCAGGAAGGGGCGTGGCAGGAAGGGGGGCGGCAGGAAGGGGGGCGGCCGTAGCCGCTGGGGCCATGGGTGGTCGCGGCGGTGGCGCATCGGCCGCCTGGCCCGCCGACACCAGGGCTATGGCGACCACCAGGCCAGCCAGATAGTGGTGGGCGGAACGTCCCATCGACCTGCAGCGGATCGGCGACAGCATCGCCACCCTGGCATTCGATCGGTTGTTTTGGCAGCAGGCGCCCTAGGGGGAAACCCGGGCCTGGCCCTCCAACTCCAGCAGTCCGGCGGCCAGCTCGGCCCGCTCGATCTGGATGGCGGGATCCATGGGCAAGCGAGCCGAGGCCCCTCCGGCCACGCTGCGCAACTCCACCGTGCCATCGGCGGCCACCACCTCGGTGGCCAGTTCGAGCGGGATCGTGGAGCCCGAACCGGTGGCGGTGAGGATCAGGCGGTCGCCCTGGATGCGCAGACCCGCCAGGGGGCTGAGGCCCAGCAAGTCCTCAGCCAGGCCATCGCCCAGGCCGCGCCATTCGGGAGAGGCCAGGGAACGGGCCAGGTCATCGGCGTTGAACGCCACGGTGCCGCGGACGGCAAAGGAGTGCTCCAGCTGCACGCTCTGACCCAGCAGCAAAGCCCCCATCCGCACCCGGATGGGGGCCGTGCGCAACGCGACCCGGTCGATGCGCAGGTTGCGATAGAGCACCCGGCGGGCCTCCAGCACCACCCCATCAAGACGGCCGCGCACCAGCTGGGCCGCCGAGCCCTCCAGGCGGATCTCCAGCCGATCGATGGCATCGCACTGCTGCCGCAGCCACAGCTCCAGACCCTTGGCCAGCAGGCCGAGCAATGGCCCGCCAGCCTTGGGGGCCGGATCGGTAGGGGTGGGAGGAAGGTTGCTGACCATGCACCGCCGGGGAGATGGGCACTCCTACCAGAGGAGCGCACCCTTGCGATCGCGTTGGCTCAATCCATCCGCGCCCGCCGGGCGGCCAAAAAGGCCTCCACCGCGGTCACGGCGGCGAGCAGGAGCAGGCCGGCCAGACCCAGCAGCTGGGCGTTGGTGCTGGGCACGGCGGCGGGATCCCCCTGGAGCAGCGCCCCCAGCACGAACCAGCCGCCCCCCACCAAGGAGGTGATCCACCAGGCCCGCCAACGGCGTTGGTAGAGGTAGCCCGCCCCGAGGCCAGGCAGCACGTTGAGCAGGGCACCCAGCCAGGGAGCGGAGGCGGCCAGCACGGCCTTGCGGCTCAGGCTGAGCTCGGAGGAAGCGGTGCCAGGCGGATGAGCGGTCATGGCGGCAGGGGACCCTGGGCCCAGCAAGGGGGTTTCATTCTCCCCACTGGCGCAGGAGATTGGTGTAACTGCGGCTGATCAGGTCAAACTCCTCCCCCTTGCCTTCCCGCTGGAACAGGCGGCGGCGGGCCGTATCCAGATCAAAAAGGAGCTCCCGCCGATCGGCCTGCCGCACGCGGCTCTGCACCCAGCCCACCGCCACCAGCCGCTCGCCGCTGCGCACCGGTTCCACCTCGTGCAGCAGGGTGCTCGGATAGACGAACACACTGCCGGCCGAAAGCCGCACCTCCTGCTCGCCGTCGAGGGAGTCGAGCAGCAGGCTGCCGCCGCTGTAGCTGGCCGGATCGCTCAGGAACAGGGTGAAGGACAGGTCGGAGCGGCCAGCGGCCATGAAGGCATTGTCTACATGGCGGCCGTAGCCCTCGCCGGGGCCACAGCGGCTGAACAGGATGGTGTGGATGGCCAGCGGCAGGGCGGCGCACTGGAAGAGGGGGTGGGCCGCCAGGGCAGTTTTGATCTCCTCGGCCAGCCGCTGCTGCAGGGGGCTTTGGCGGTCGAGCTGGCGGTTGTTCTTGACGCCGCGGGCATGCCAGCCGGCGGTTTCAGCCCCGCTCCGCCACGGGGCCCCCTCGGCGAGGAGGGCGTCTCGCAGGAGCTCCACCTGCTCTGGCGTGAGCAGGGGATCAATCAAAAAACGCATCGCGGATCAGTCCCTGGAGTGGCCGCAGAGTCGATTCTCACCCGTCATGGTGACCAAAGGCACGCCAATCGGTGGCGATCGGTCGGCGGCGACGGCCCCGACTGCCAAGAATGAACCCACCTCTGGTTGTGCCATGGCCCGTTCTCGCCTTGCCCTGTTTCTCGCCACCGCCGGACTGGCTGCAGCCGCCGGCGGCTGCAGCGCCATCAAGCCCCCTGGGGAGGGCGGTGAGGCCGGTGCTCCAGCCATGACCCCCGCCCCCATGGCC
>DAIQNM010000316.1:0-1911 GCA_036788375.1 Cyanobium sp. CTOTU6536
GCAGCCAGTGAGGCGGGCCTGCGGGGGCTCTACGGGCAGCTGTAGTGCAACTCACGGGGCAGACCAGGCCCCATCGGGTCTGGTTGGCAGGGGTATCCGGTGCCCCGGGAGGCAGCCATCACAGCGACCCAAGATCCTTCAAGGCATAGTCCTGCTGCGAGGCCACGGCCTTGGTTGCTTTGATTTTGATGGCGTTTGGCGCTGCTGCCGGCAGCAGCACGATCCCCGCGATCAGGGCACACACCACGGCGTAGGTGCGGTTGCGAGCCCGCAGCTTCTGAAGAATCGATTTCACATGGGTTTTCACCGTGTCGAGGGAAAGATCGAACTCTGCGGCAATATCCGAATTGTTCATTCCTAGCGCGATCGCCTGCAGGACTTCGACCTCACGGGGAGTCAATGTCTCGAAGATGGTCGCTGGATTCGCTTCTGGCGTCACTGGGACCTCCATGGCCGTCAGGGATTGAACCGGAGCGAACCCTAAGGGGGTCTGCCGGACCCTGGGGATCGGATCGAGGCTGCAGGCCGCTTCGATTAGCGCATCGGTGGT
Organism: Cyanobium sp. CTOTU6536; assembly: GCA_036788375.1. Taxonomy (GTDB): domain Bacteria; phylum Cyanobacteriota; class Cyanobacteriia; order PCC-6307; family Cyanobiaceae; genus Cyanobium. Next base: position 551 of record DAIQNM010000316.1, read on the forward strand.
GATCAACAATGAATCAATCGTCAGCTCCGCTCCCGGCCGGGATCGCCAGCCGTTGTCGGTGAAGCCCGTCACGCTTCGTAGCCTGAGCGCCCCATGCCTCTGCCGCCGCCATGACCCCGGCCCTGCCCGCCAGTTCCCCGCCGCCCAACTGGGTGGAATCGAACCATCCGCTGGGCTGGCTGATCGACCGGCTGCTGGCGGTGGAGCCCCTGCGTCGGCTGCTGTTCTGGCAGGCGCGGCGGCTGATCATCCGCACTGCCGAGGGGCGCGGCATCGCCTGGCGCCAGCGGCGGGAGCTGCTGCAGCGGGCCGCTGAGCCGCTGCTGGCCGCCACCACCAACCCGGCGGTGGCCGTTCCCCCCTACTACCGGGCCCGTTTCCACGCCTACGACGCGGGCAACCTCTGCTGGGCCGCGGCCTGCGAGGCCGAACAGGCCACCGCCTCGATGGCGCTGCGGGTGTGGCCCGGTGAGCCGGAGCTCGCGCCTGAGGTGGCCCAGTCGCGCCTGCGCCGCGCCATCTTCAGCGCGATCGAGCCGAGCCTCACGGGTCCGGTGCGGCGGGCCCTCGATCTGGGCTGCTCGGTGGGGGTGGGGACCTTCGCTCTGCGTGACTGGCTCCTGGAGCGACAGGCGGCGGAGGCGGCCTACCAGGCGTCGGAGGGTTCCCTGGCTGTCGCGGGCGATCCGCCGTCCTCCGCAGTCGCGACGTCCCCCCTGTTCGTGGAGGGCCTCGATCTCTCGGCGGAGATGCTCGCCGTGGCACGGGTGCGTGAGGCGGAGCTTCCGAACCCATCGGCATCGCCCGCGGGCGCCACCCTCGCGGCGATCAGCTGGCACCACGGCGCCGCCGAGGCCACTGGCCTGGCCGCCGCCGCCTACGACCTGATCACCCTCCAGTTCGTCTGCCACGAGCTGCCCCAGAGCGCCAGTCGGGCCGTGCTGGCCGAAGCTGCCCGCCTGCTGCGGCCCGGCGGCGTGATCGCCCTGGTGGATCAGGACCCCGATTCGGAAGTGATTCGCCGCTTGCCCGCCCCGATCGCCACCCTGCTCAAGAGCACCGAGCCCTATCTCGAGGACTATTTCCGTCTCGATCTTGCCGCTGCCCTGCAGGCGGCCGGCTTCCGCGATGTGCGGCGTTCAGCGGTGGACCCCCGCCACCGGCTGCTGGTGGCCCGGCGCTGAGCAGTGGTGCGCTGACAAGACGAAGGATTGGGGCGCGGCTGCGGCAAATCCCCCGCCAGGGTGATGCGGCCGGCCGGGCCTTGCTCTTAGGACGTACTGGATACCAGTCGTGGCGACCCGTGAACCAGCCGCAAGAGGGCCAACCGTCTTGGTGGCAAGCCAAACCCTCGTCCACGC
>DAIQNM010000316.1:1921-2440 GCA_036788375.1 Cyanobium sp. CTOTU6536
GTCCACGCCAGCGGAGCAAGCCCCGTCATCCTGCCCAACCCTGCCGCCCACGCCGCGGCGCATCACGGTGACCATCCCCAGCAAGCTGCATCACGCGTTGGTGGATCGCTCCGATCGTGAAGGGCGCAGCCTCAGCAATCTGGTGGCCTTCCTGCTGGAAGTGGCGCTCTTCAAATCCGGTGTCCCGCCGCTCGGATCTGGCGCGGCATCAGGCGAGTCACCCCTCAGGCGGCCCCAAATCAGGAGGCGGTTCCGGCGCCGCTCTCCCACCCCGCCAGCACGATCTTCCCCAGGGTCCGGCCCCCCTCCAGCAGAGCGTGGGCCCGGGCCAGGTTCTCCGGGCTGATCGGCTCCAGCCGCGTGGTGGCCGTGCCTTGCACCTCGCCGGCCTCCACCAGCTCGGCCAGCCGTTCCAGGATCTCCCCCTGGCGCCCGCGGTCGGGGGTGCGGAACTGGGGCCGGGTGAACATGAACTCCCAGTGGAAGCTCACGCTCTTGGCCTTGAGCAGGTTGAGATCC
>DAIQNM010000317.1:0-2426 GCA_036788375.1 Cyanobium sp. CTOTU6536
TCCGGGCGTGACCGCTGTGGTGCTTGAGGGCCTGGCCCGTCACAAGGATGAGCTCGGCGGTGCCCTCTGCCCCTGCCGCCACTACGAGGACAAGCAGGCCGAAGTGGCCCAGGCCTTCTGGAACTGCCCCTGTGTGCCGATGCGGGAGCGCAAGGAATGCCACTGCATGCTCTTCCTGACCGAAGACAACCCCTTCCGCTGCGAGCAACAGACCATCAGCCTGGAGGAGGTTCGGGCCCTCACCGCCGGTTGACCCTTCCGCCCGTTCCCTTCCTGCCATGAGCACCGCCGCCGTCGGAGATCTGGTCAGCCAGCCGTATAAATACGGCTTCGTGACCGACATCGAAACCGAAAAGATCGCCAAGGGCCTCAGTGAGGACGTGGTTCGGCTGATCTCCAGCAAAAAGGATGAGCCTGCCTTCCTGTTGGATTTCCGTCTGCGGGCCTACCGGCAGTGGTTGCAGATGGAGGAGCCCGACTGGGCGGCCCTGGGGCACCCGCCGATCGACTATCAAAATATGATTTACTACGCTGCGCCGAAGCAGCAGGAAAAGAAGGGCAGCCTCGATGAAGTGGACCCTAAGCTGCTCGAAACCTTCGACAAGCTCGGTATTCCACTGAGTGAGCAAAAGCGTCTCTCCAATGTGGCTGTCGATGCTGTCTTCGACAGCGTTTCGATTGCCACCACCTACCGTGAGAAGCTTGCCGAGCATGGCGTGATCTTCTGCTCGATCAGTGAGGCGGTGAAGGATCACGCCGATCTGATCGAGCGTTATCTGGGCACGGTGGTGCCCAGCAACGACAACTATTTTGCGGCTCTCAATTCGGCCGTATTCAGTGATGGCTCCTTTGTGTTTATTCCAAAGGGTGTGGCGTGCCCGATGGAGCTTTCCACCTACTTCCGCATTAATTCCGGTGATACCGGTCAGTTTGAGCGAACCTTGATTGTGGCGGAGGAGGGGGCTTCGGTGAGCTACCTCGAGGGCTGCACTGCCCCGATGTTTGACACCAACCAGCTTCACGCAGCGGTGGTGGAACTGGTGGTTTTGGATGATGCCTCAATCAAATACTCCACCGTGCAAAATTGGTATGCCGGTGATGAGCATGGCGTTGGTGGTATCTACAACTTCGTCACCAAGCGGGGCCAGTGCCGTGGCGACCGCAGCCACATCAGCTGGACCCAGGTGGAAACCGGCTCGGCGATCACCTGGAAATATCCCAGCTGTGTGTTGCAGGGGGCTGATTCGGTGGGTGAATTCTATTCTGTAGCTCTCACCAACAATCGTCAGCAGGCCGATACCGGCACCAAGATGATCCATGTGGGGCCCCGCACCCGCTCCACGATCGTGAGCAAGGGGATCAGCGCCGGCCACTCCTCCAACAGCTATCGGGGCTTGGTGCAGGTGGGGCCGAAGGCGGTGGGCGCCCGCAATTTCAGCCAGTGCGATTCGATGCTGATCGGCGACCAAGCCGCTGCCAACACCTACCCCTACATCCGCTCCCAGCAACCGGATGCGGCGATCGAGCACGAGGCCAGCACCTGCCGCATCTCGGAAGATCAACTCTTCTATCTCCAGAGCCGCGGCATCGGCTTCGAGGAGGCGGTGTCGATGATGGTGAGCGGCTTCTGCCGCGATGTGTTCAACCAGCTGCCGATGGAATTCGCCGCTGAGGCCGACAAACTCCTCGCCCTCAAGTTGGAGGGTTCGGTGGGGTAGGGGGCTTGGCCGGATCCGTCGCTTCCCCTGCCCCTATCCCAGCCCCGCAATGGGCTCCCTCTCCGCCTCTGCCATCACCCGGTGCCTGGCTCCGGACCTGACGTCTTGCCGCTACGTTCACACCCTGCCTCCAGCCTTCGCCCGCCCCACCCCCTGAGCCGTGATCCGCCCCGACGCCCCTGTTTTGCTTGAGATCCGCGATCTCCACGCCAGCGTGGCCGATCAGCCGATCCTGCATGGGGTCAACCTCACCATCCGCGCCGGCGAAATCCATGCCGTGATGGGCCGCAACGGCAGCGGCAAAAGCACCCTTTCCAAGTTGCTGGCGGGCCATCCGGCCTACACCGTGACCGGTGGCAGCGTTTCCTATCGAGGCGAGGATCTGCTCGCCCTTGATCCGGAGCTGCGGGCCCGCCGTGGGGTGTTCCTTGGATTCCAGTACCCGGTGGAGATTCCGGGGGTGAGCAACCTGGAGTTCCTGCGGGTGGCCACCAATGGCCGCCGCCTGGAGCAGGGCGCCGAGGAACTCGACACCTTCGCCTTCGAGGATCTGGTGCGCGAGAGGCTGGCGGTGGTGCAGATGGACCCGGCCTTCCTGGATCGCTCGGTGAACGAGGGCTTCAGTGGTGGCGAGAAGAAGCGCAACGAGATCCTGCAGATGGCCCTGCTCGATCCGCTGGTGGCGATCCTCGATGAAACCGATTCCGG
>DAIQNM010000318.1:0-2402 GCA_036788375.1 Cyanobium sp. CTOTU6536
ATCTGATCCATCGGCACATGGCCCGGACCCTCCACCATCACCTGGATGTCGTGCTCCCAGGCGCGGCGGGTGAGCTGGCCGAGAGTTTTCAGCTCCGCCAGCTGGGCGGCGTCGGAGGCGTCGTGCTGGCAACCGGGACGTAGGGAGTCCCCAAGGGAGAAGCTGCAGTCGTAGCGCTTGAAGATTTCGATGATGTCATCGAAATGGGTGAACAGCGGATTCTGCTTGTGGTGATAAAGCATCCACTGGGCCAAGATCCCGCCACCGCGGCTAACGATGCCGGTGAGGCGACCCTTCACTAGCGGCAGGTGCTCAATCAGCAGGCCGGCATGAATCGTTTGGTAGTCAACGCCCTGCTGGCAGTGCTTCTCAATGATGTGCAGAAAGTCGTCGGCGTCGAGCTTCTCGATGGAGCCGTGCACGCTCTCGAGCGCCTGGTATACCGGCACCGTGCCGATCGGCACCGGCGAGGCATTAATGATCGCCGTGCGCACCTCATCGAGATTGACGCCGCCGGTGGAGAGATCCATCACCGTGTCGGCGCCATACTTCACCGCTAGGCGCAGCTTGGCCACCTCCTCATCGAGATCGGAAGCATTGGGGGAGGCGCCGATGTTGGCGTTCACCTTGCAGCGGCTGGCGATGCCGATCGCCATCGGCTCCAAATTGGGGTGGTTGATGTTGGCCGGGATGATCATGCGGCCCCGAGCCACCTCCTCCATCACCAACGATTCGGGCAGATTTTCCCGCTTGGCCACATAGGCCATCTCTTCAGTCACTACGCCCTGGCGGGCGTAATACATCTGGGAATAGTTCGCGGTACCGCGACGCTTCTCAATCCAGGCGCTACGCATTTGAGGCTGCAGATAGGGCGGGGCGCAGCCTGAGAGTGGTTTCACAATCCAATTCCACTTCCCTGCGCCGGCATGACCCGGATCAGGTTCGGAGGGTGTGATCTCAGCCCGAAGCTGCACAACTGGTTAAGGCTGGCAGCGGGGCACCCCTAGTGACCCATCCAACCTAGCTCTGCAGACCATTGAGCGCCGCGGCCACCACCCGGTGGTCGGGGTCGGCCTGAAGCTGCTGCAACAGGACCCGGGCCTCGGCAGCGCCCTGCTCCCGCACCAAGCGGGCCAGGATTTCGGCGCCGCCCACCCGCACCGTGCCATCAGCGTCTGTGATCGCCATCGACGCCAGCTCCAGCAACCAGGCCGGATCAATGGCTGGCTGCTCAGCAAGAGCCGAAAGGATGCTGCAGCGCACCAGCCACTGCTGATCGGCTGCAAACCCATCACGCAGCAGGGGCCAGGCCCGCTCAAGGCTGTGGCTCACCAGGGAGTTAGCCGCTTCGGCTCGCACATTGGCGTCCTCATCGCCCTGCATCGCGGCCACCAGCGCCAGCCAGCCAGCCTCGTTTTGCTTCACCCCAAGGCCGGCGCAGCTGAGCGAGCGCACCATGAACATGCTCTGCTCCAGCCCAAGCAGCAGTAAGGGCACGGCCTGCTCCACCGCCACCTCCCGCAAACCCACTAGGGCGGGCATGGCCCGGCTGGGGTCTCCGCAAAGGATGGCCTCTCGCAGGGCCGATAGATCGGGGGAGGGATTGGTCATACATCCCCATCGTGGCGCAGGGCCGCCAGCAGCTCACGCCGTCGCCGCCGCCACCCCACAGCACTGGTAACAAGCAGGCCGGTGCCGATCAGTAGGGCCGGCAGGGCTGGGATCCGATCGACGCCGCGGCGCTGCAGCAGCACCAGCAGTGCCAGCAAGATCAGCAGGGGCGAGGAGAGGGCCAGCAACCCCCGCAGCCAGGGCCTTTGCCTCACGGGCGCCGCTCCATCCAGCGCAACAGGCTCAAGGTGAGCACGCCAATGCCCACCGGCAGGGCCGCTTCGTCCGGAGCGAAGCTGTTGCTGTGCAAAGGCATGCAGCCCTGAGGCCCCGCCACCCCCAGCCGAAACATGGTGCCGCGGGTGCCATCGAGCAGTTCGGCGAAATCCTCTGCTCCCAAAGACGGCTGCTCGAGCCACTGCACCTGCGGGCGACCGAGCAACTCAACCCCAGCTTCCGCCACCAGCTCGGTTAGGGCAGGGTCGTTGTGCACAGGCGGTGAAATCAGCCGATAGCGCACTCGGGCCTCGCCGCCATGGCCGCGGCAGAGGGCCTGCACCGTGTCTTCGATCCAGCCTGGCAGCTGGGCGTGCACTTCGGTGTCGAGACAGCGCACCGTGCCGAGCAGGCGGACATGGTCGGCGATCACGTTGAAGGCCTTACCGCCCTCGATCCGCCCGAAACTCACCACCACCGGATGCAGGGCATCAAGGCGGCGGCTGATCGCCTCCTGCAAACCACTCACCACCCGCGCCGCAATCCAAATGGCGTCGGTGCTCTGGTGGGGCCGG
>DAIQNM010000319.1:0-2394 GCA_036788375.1 Cyanobium sp. CTOTU6536
CTCCCTCCGCGATCAAACCGTTCTGGTAGGCAAGGCGCGTGGCATCACGGGAACCGGTGATCGCTTCGATGCCCTGATGCTGCAAGTAGTCCTTGAGCAACTTCCAGGCCAGCTCGTGGGTGAATTCGAAACCCTGGATCAGCCCCTGCTGCTCCAACTCGGAGAGCTGGCGCTGGCCCGCGAGGGCCACACCACGCTCCAGCACCTGCAGGGCGCGGCTGTAGTTGTCGAAACGCTGCTGCCAGCGGCTGTCAACCTCCTTCATCGCCTCAGGCTAGGTGGTGTGTTGCCCAAACCCCCAACCGCGCAGCTCTGGAGTGGGCACACCCGCCGCGGGCTGCAGGCACAGGCCTTGCGCTGGTGTAGCCGGAGGCACACGCAGGGCTGGCTGGAGCCACACCACGCCGCCGGGGGCAAGCGCAAGGGTGGAGTCACTCCCTTGCCTGCCCTCCATGGCCCTGCAACTCGGCGACACCGTCCCCGATTTCACCCAGGATTCCCAGCTCGGCCCCATCCATCTCTACGACTTCGCTGCTGACAGCTGGGTGGTGCTCTTTTCGCACCCCGCCGACTACACCCCCGTCTGCACCACCGAGCTCGGTGAGGTGGCCCGGCTCCGCCCCGAGTGGGAGAAGCGCAACGTTAAAACCATCGCCCTGAGCGTTGACAGCGCCGAAAGCCACAAGGGCTGGATCGGCGACATCAACGAAACCCAGCACACCAGGGTGGATTACCCGATCCTCGCTGACGCCGATAAAAAGGTGAGCGATCTCTACGGCATGATCCACCCCAACGCCCTCAACAACCTGACGGTGCGTTCGGTGTTCATCATCGACCCCAACAAGAAACTGCGGCTCCAGATCACCTATCCCGCCAGCACCGGCCGCAACTTCGATGAGATCCTGCGCGTGATCGATTCGCTGCAGCTCACCGAGTATCACTCCGTGGCCACGCCGGTGAACTGGAAGGACGGCGATGACGTGGTGGTGGCGCCCTCGATCTCCACCGAGGACGCCCGCGCCAAGTTCCCCAAGGGCATCACCGAGATCCGCCCCTACCTGCGCACCACGCCCCAGCCGAATCGCTGAAGGGTGGCAGCGCACGAGCAGCTCTCAGTCGTCCCCTTCCTTCACCCCGCCGCGATCGCGCTCCATCAGCCGCTCCACGGCGACCTTGAGCAGCAGCGACACGATCGCCACGGTGGCCAGCACCAGGGAGGCGCCGAAGGCCATTTCGGTGTGGTATTGCTTGTAGGCATCCTCCACGAACAGCGGCAGGGTCTGGGTTTCGCCGCGGATGTTGCCGCTCACCACCGACACCGCTCCAAACTCGCCGAGGGCCCGGGCGGTGGTGAGGATCAGGCCGTAAAGGGCCGCCCAGCGCACCGAGGGCAGGGTGACCTTCCAGAACACCTGCCAATCGCTGGCACCGAGGGTACGGGCCGCCTCCTCCTGGTCCCAGCCCTCCTCCTCCAGCAGCGGAATCACCTCCCGGGCCATAAACGGGAAGGTCACCAGGATCGTGGCCATCACGATGCCGGGAAGCGAGAAGATGATCTTCCAGCCCGTGCTCTGCAGCACGCCGGCGAAGACGCCATGGTTGGGGCTATAGAGCAGCACCAGCATCAGCCCCACCACCACCGGCGAGATCGAAAAGGGCAGATCGATGATGCTCAGCAGCAGGGCCTTGCCGGGGAAGCGGTGGCGGGCGATGGCGGTGGCGGCCGCCAACCCGAAGATGGCGTTGCAGGGCACGGCGATCGCCGTAGCAATCAGGGTGAGCCGCAGGGCGGCCAGCAGCTCGGGCGATTTGAAGTTGTCGAGAAACACCCCGAATCCCTTGGCGAAGGCCTGCACCACCACGGCCAGGGCCGGCACCAGGATCACCACCCCCACATACAGGCAGGCCAGGATCGGAATCAGGGCCGGCAGGAAGCTACTGAGGCGAAAGGAGGGTTTCACCCGGCGGGGAGGGCTGAGGTCCTGGAGGGAGGGGATGGTGAAGGCCATGGGGAGGATGGTGCTGGAGGCGCGGCCCGGTGGCGACGGATCGGTGAAACGGGAGGGTGAAACGGAAAGGTGAAACCGGGAATGAGCACAGGAGCGGCAGGAGCCGGATGTCCGTGCTCGGCAGGGGCGAAGAAGCCGGAGCGTCCCGCCGGAGCGCCGGACGGAATCGGTCGGCTCAACCGCTGGCGTCGCCCCCCTGGTAACGCTGCCCCCAGACCTGCAGGGCATTGATCACCACCAGGCTCACCAGGGAGAAAATCAGCATCACCGAGCCGATCACGGTGGCGGCGTCGATGTCGTATTCCTCGATCATCTGCACGATCAAGGTGGGGGTGATCAGGTCCTTGAAGGGCACGTTGCTGGAGATCATCACCACCGAGCCGTA
>DAIQNM010000320.1:0-2372 GCA_036788375.1 Cyanobium sp. CTOTU6536
CGGGTCGCTAGCTCAGCGGTAGAGCACTCGGCTTTTAACCGATTGGTCCTGAGTTCGAATCTCAGGCGACCCATTTTCCATCTCCCCTTGCGACGACTGGCAGAACGCCTGTCCTGCAAACGTTTTCGGCGAATGAGCCGGCTCCGCTTCTATCCGGAGTGAGACCGCAAAAGACCGCCGAAAACCCCAGTTGGGTCATTTGTTTGGGACTTAGTCCCAAACAAAAAAGTTCAAGGCGAGGATTAGAACAAATCCAGCAGGTGGCTCGGGAACCCTCTAACAGCGGATCCCTGACGATGCCGAAACCTTCCAGCCCTCTGGAGCGTTGCAACGCTGTCCTGCGTGCCTTCGACACCCCTTTCCGGCTCCGGCAGCACCGCCGTAGCCAGTGGGTCACCGTTTACGAGATCCTCCCCGGGCGCTGCACCAAGGAGCGCTCGATGCGGGGATACCCAGCGGCTGATGCCACGGCTCTGGAGCGACTCTGCAATCGCGTGCTCGAAGCCTCCAAGCAGGGTCTCGCCCTGGACGCGGTGGTTGAGCCAGAGGTCAACGCCAAGCGCCCAAGCACCAGCTCACCCTGCTGGCCCGAGATCTGCCAAGCCGTGGTGGCCTTCCAACGGGGCCAGGGGGTGAACATGAACCTGGTGGGTCCGTTCAAGGGTCAGGGCTACTTCCGGCTGCTGCCCCAGGACCGCCCGGTGACCCTGGAAGACGTTCGCCGCTTTGCCCTGCACACCACAGAGAGCCTCAAGGAGCAGTTGGAGGACCCGAGTGCAGTGCTGCTTCCGATGGCGACACACCGCCAGGGCTTCCGCCAGAAGCGGGAGGTGGGGTCCTTGCTGCGCCGGGCGGGGTTTGGAACGATCGCCCCGCAGGAGCTGAGCGAGGAGCTCAAGGGAATGGTGAACCGCAAGAAGCTGGCCCTGGTGGCGGCCGGTCAATCGCGCCGCCGCATCCCGAGCACCGCGGCGATCGAGGAGTGGCTGGGGGCTGTGTGCTGCCACAAGCTGCGCAGCAATGACGCCAAGGCGGAGTTCGAGCTCAAGACCAAGCTCTACGCCTGGGTGGAGGTGGCGGAGGCTGAGGGAAGAAAGAAGGCGCAAAAGCGCAAGGAGCGCTGCGTGCCCTACGACCTGCGCCACGCTTACGCGATCCGGGCCAGGGAAACCACCAGCTGGAGCTACGCGGATGTGGCGGCAGTGATGGGCCACAGCCCGGAAGTGCACCGCCGCACCTATTTGAGCGAGATCAGCGGCGAGCAGACCAAGGCGGCGGTGGTGCGCCGGCTCCTGGGCGACGAGCAGGTCGCCTGAGGGGGGAGGGGCCAAAGGCCCCATGGCTATGAGGGGTGAGGGAAATGCTCCCTCATCCCTCGATCTCAACTCTGTTGATCTCCCCGCTGGTGCGGCAGGTGCCTGGCCGCCACATACCGGTTGCGGTTGCCGAATCGACTGAGGTTGGCGTTGGCCCTGTGAATCTCGGCCTCAGTGGCTCGGGTGGCGTAAAGGGCGGTGCCGGTGTCGCGGTGCAGAAGCACGTAATCCCCAGTTGGCTCGCTGGCCTGAACGGGGGAAGACTCCGCCATGGCGTTGCAACGGCCTCGGGTGTGCATCAGCAAAGCGGAACAGCGCTGCCGGTGCCAGAGCAGATCGGAGCGGGGCTTCGCCGGATTCTTCTTGACCCAGTGGTGGCCATCGCGCAGCAACTCCCGCCGCCGCCAGCGGCCCAGGGTGGAGCGGCTGATCGAGAAGCTGCGGCAGAGGGCTGGGGTGTCCAACCAGGCGGAGTCCTGGGCATCGAGCTCGTGATGGCTCATGGCTGCCTCCCGAGGGCCAGCTCACAGCGGTGCAGGTGCCAGAGCAGGTGCGAGCGCGGACAGGCAGGGTTCTTAGGCACCAGATGGCGGCCGGGCTTGAGCAGGCCACTGCGCTTGATCGCATACAGCGTGGAGCGGCTGATCGCCAGCTGGGCGCAGAGCTCCTCGGTGGTGAGCCAGGGGTTCGAAGGGGACATGGCAGCAGGGGCTGCCGGGGTGTGGGCAGCGGGGGAGGCTACCCAGGGGGGCAGACCCATACCGGTGCGATCCATGGAGGGTCTGTGGGGTAAGCAAGCCCTGCCGATGACTTGTAGCGCTGGGTACAGGTGGTTCTCGGACCCGTGAACCACGCTGATGGTGGTCAGCATTTGACGGTGAGGGTAGTCTTGGGCGAGGTTTTTAGCCAAGGTAACGATGGAACCGACATGGTTCTCGGAAAGGACGGGCTATGAGCTGTGGTTTGCGGAACCTGCCAATAAAGAGTTGGCCGGTCCACGCGAGGGGATCCCGCAAAGCCCAGATTGAAGCTAGTCTGATGAGATCCAGGAGATGA
>DAIQNM010000321.1:0-2355 GCA_036788375.1 Cyanobium sp. CTOTU6536
ATGTGGGCCACCTGGAAACGCAGCAGATGGCGGGCCACCAGGGCGGTGGGGCGGCTGACCCGGTAACCGGTCACCTGGGGCACCCCCCGCAGGGCCAGCTCCAGGTTGGCGGTGCCCGATTTGGTCACGGCCCCATCGGCGGCGGCGCAGATGTCCGGTTTGAGGGCATCGGCCTGGCTGGCGGGGATCACCCGGGCCCGCAGGCCGGCCGCGGCCACGGCCCGCTCCAGCTCCGGCTCAAACCCTTCCAATCCCGTGGGCAGCAGCACCTCCAGGTCGGGATGGCGCTGCTGCAGCACCGCCGCCGCCGCCACCATTTCCGGCAGGAGGTAGCGCAGCTCCTGGGGCCGGGAGGCGGGCAGCAGCAGCAGCACGGGGGCTGCCTCAGACAGTCCCAGCCGCTGGCGCGCCTCCGCCCGGGTCGGCAGGTGGGCCACGGTGTCGATCAGGGGATGGCCCACCCAGGTGACCTGGGCGCCGCGGGAGGCATAGAAGCGGGCCTCCTCCGGAAAGATGGCCAGGATTCGGTCGGTGAAGCCGATCAGGCGGGTGGTTCCGCCATCCCCCATGCGCCAGGCCCATTCCTGGGGGGCGATGTAATAGGCGATCGGCACCTTCGGGTAAGTGCGTTTGAGACGCAGCCCCAGGTTCACGTTGGCCCCCATGTAATCGATCAGCACCACGCCATCGGGGGGGTTCTGGCGTAGCCAGCGCCGCAGCCGGCCCTGCAGTTTCAAGGTGGGCAGCACCAGCGGGATCGCCTCCCAAAGGCCAATGGCGCCCAGGCCAGAGGTATCGGCGATCAACTCGGCGCCGGCGGCCTTCATGCGCCGGCCCCCGAGGGCCACCACCTCCAGGGGCAGGGCGCGCTTGGCCGCCTCCCTGTGCAGGGCTGAGATCAGCAGGCTGCCCTGCAGGTCACCGGACACCTCCCCGGTGCTCACCAGCAGGCGCACCATCAGCGCGGCGGCGGCAGGGGACCGCGGCGCCCGGGGCCCACCGAGGCCTCCAGAAAACCACAGAGTTCGGCGGCGGCCGGCAGCAGGGGCTGGCGGCGGGCTTCGGCGAGGGCTTCGCTCAGCACCCGGTCGCTGCGGTAGAGGAGGTTCCAGATCTCCTGGAGCTGGCGCAGCTCAGCGCCCCCCTCCCGCTCGGCCAGGCCGCTGCGGCGCAGGCCGATCTTGTTGAGGCCCCGCACCCGGCCCGGGTGACCTTCCACCAGGGTGAAGGGGGGCACGTCTCGGTCAATGCGGCTCATCCCCCCCACCATGGCCATGCTGCCGATGTGCACGAACTGGTGGATCCCCAGCACCCCGCCGATCACGGCCCGGTCGCCGATCACCACATGGCCGGCCACCGCCACGCCGTTGGCGATCACGATGCGGTCGCCCAGGTGGCAGTTGTGCCCGAGGTGGCTGTAGGCCATCAGCAGGTTGCCGCTGCCCAGCCGGGTCTGCTCCCCCTCATGGGTGGCTCGGTTGATCGTGACGGATTCGCGGATGGCGTTGCCATCACCCATCACCACCTCGGTGGGGGCGCCGTTGTACTTGAGATCCTGGGGTTCGAGGCCGATGCAGGCGCCGGGAAAGATGCGGTTGTCCCGGCCCATCCGCACCCGGCCATCGATCACCACATGGGGGCCGATGCGGCAGCCATCACCAATCTCCACCTCGCCGCCGATCACGGCGTAGGGGCCAACCACCACGCCCGTGCCCAGCTGGGCGGCGGGATCAACGACCGCCGTTGGATGCACCGATGTCGCCAGGGCTGTGCTCGTCATTGCTTCAGTCGACCAAGGAGAACATCAGCTCGCCGGAGCACACCAGCTCGCCATCAACAGTGGCCTCGGCCTTGACCTTGCCGAACCGTTTGCGCTTGAGGCTGAGCAGCTCACAGGTGATCCGCAGCTGGTCGCCGGGCACCACCGGCCGGCGGAAGCGCACCCCATCGATGCCGGCAAACACGAACAGGCCCTTGGGCAGGTCGGGCATCTGGGTCACGATCAGCCCCCCCACCTGGGCCATCGCCTCCACGATCAGCACACCGGGCATCAGGGGACGCCCAGGGAAATGCCCCTGGAACTGGGGTTCGTTGACGCTCACATTCTTGATGGCCACGGCCATCCGGCCCGGTTCATGGGCGATCACCCGGTCGACCAGGGCGAAGGGGTAGCGGTGGGGCAGCAGGCCCTGGATCTGCTCGCAACTGAGCACCACTGGATCAGCATCGACCGACTTCAATCGGTTCCGGGGCCTGGCCACGGGCGACGCCACGGGCGCCTCTGGCGGGTCGGCCTCGGTGGGGGTGGGGACGGCGATGGTGGGGGTGGCGGTCAAGGAGTCAGGCGCTGAGGAC
>DAIQNM010000322.1:0-2338 GCA_036788375.1 Cyanobium sp. CTOTU6536
GGCTGGGCCCTGGCCCAGCCCTTCAGCCTGCTGGTGGTGTCCACCGACCGTCGCCGCGATGCCGACCTGCGCCGGCGGCTGCGCACAATGGCCGCAACGGAATGCTCGCCGTGATCAAACAGCCCACCCCCAGCAGCGACCCGACCCCGGTGCCCTGGCAGCCGGTGGGGAGTTATCGCGACATCCGCTTCTTGCGCAGCGATGAGGGCATCGCCCGGATCAGCATCAACCGACCTGAAAAGCGCAACGCCTTCCGGCCCGCCACCGTGCAGGAGCTCTGTGATGCCTTTTCCCGGGTGCGCGACGACCCCGGCATCGGAGTGGTGCTGTTCACCGGCGACGGGCCGGCGGCCGACGGGGTTTGGTCCTTCTGCGCCGGCGGTGATCAGAGCGTGCGGGGCGATGGGGGCTATCTCGATGACACGGGCCTGCCCCGGCTCAATGTGCTCGACCTCCAGCGCCTGATCCGCAGCCTGCCGAAGGTGGTGATCGCCCTGGTGGCCGGATACGCCATCGGCGGTGGCCAGGTGCTGCACCTGCTTTGCGACCTCAGCCTGGCGGCGCAAAACGCCGTTTTCGGCCAGACCGGGCCCCGGGTGGGCAGCTTCGATGCGGGCTTTGGCGCCGGTTACCTGGCCCGGGTCGTTGGGCAGCGCAAGGCCCGGGAGATCTGGTTCCTTTGCCGCCGCTATGGCGCCCAGGAGGCCCTGGCCATGGGCTTGGTCAACGCCGTGGTGCCCCTCGATCGGTTGGAGGCCGAGGGGGTCGCCTGGGCCCGGGAGGTGCTGGCCCACAGCCCCACCGCGATCCGCTGCCTCAAGGCCGCCTTCAACGCCGAAACTGATGGCCTGGCCGGCATCCAGGAGCTGGCGGGGCAGGCCACCCATCTGTTTTACCGGACCGCCGAGGGCCAGGAGGGACGCAATGCCTTCCTCGAGAAGCGGGATCCCGATTTCAGCGGCAACGCCTGGTTGCCCTGATCCCGACCCAGACTCCAAGGCTGGCTCGGTAGCGTTGGGCGGCGCAGCTCCCATTAACCCCCGATCCGCACATCGTGGTCCGTTCCCCCCTCCGGACCGGGCAGCCCCCGTTGGTCCCCCTGCTGAGCAGGTTGCTGCTGCTGCCCCTGGTTTTTTGGTGGCTCCAGGTTCCGGGCAAAGCTGCCCCAGTCACCCCAGCCGAGCCAACCATCCCCGCCGCGGCCAAGGCGGGAAGCCCGCCGCCACCGCCTCCGGCCCCTTCCGGGGCGGCCCTCCTGGAGGGGGCCGAACCGCTGGCTATTGGTCCGGGCTCCGAGGCAGCCCCCGCTGTCTCGGGCCAAGGGGTTGCTCCCCTCACTCCCGCCGTGCTGGGGGCACCGGCGCCCCTTGCCCAATCCCCAGCCCCCAGCAATCCCGCCGCCCCTTCCCCTGCGGTGGTTGTGCCGAGTCCCAACCGGGCCTTGGTGCTCGACCGCCGGCGCCGGCTGCTCACCGTTCTGGAAAACGGCCAGGCCCTGCGCCGTTTTCCGGTGGCTGTGGGGATGCCGGGCTGGGAAACCCCAGTGGGCAGCTTCACGGTGCTGGAGAAAACCGAAAACCCCGTCTGGGAGCACCCCCAGCACGGCACCCATACCCCAGCCGGCCCAACCAATCCCCTCGGCAGCCGCTGGATCGGCTTCTACCGCGATTGCCATGGGCGGCGCGGCTGGGATGGGGAGCAGATCCTGGATGTCAAGGGTTGTGTGGTGGCGGGCTTCCACGGCACCCCCCACCGCTGGACCGTGGGCCATGCCGTCTCCCACGGTTGCGTGCGGCTCTACGACGAAGATGTGCGAACCCTGTTTGATCTGGTCAGGTTGGGTACGACCGTCACCGTGCTGCCCTGAGGGCCTCCGATAGGGGGCCCGTACAGTGGCGCCCACCAGATCTCGGGAAGATGCGCGTCCTGTTCGCCGCCGCTGAATGCGCGCCGATGGTCAAGGTTGGCGGCATGGGGGATGTGGTGGGATCCCTGCCCCCAGCGCTGGCGGCCCTCGGCCACGATGTGCGAATCATCCTGCCGGGCTACGGCAAGTTGTGGGGCCGCCTCCAGATCCCCACTGAGCCGATCTGGCGCGGCCACACGATGGGCACGGATTTCGCCATTTTCGAGACCCGTCACCCCAGCAATGGCCTGCCGATTTATCTGGTGGGCCATCCAGTCTTCGATCCTGAGCGCATCTATGGCGGCGAAGACGAAGATTGGCGGTTCACCTTTTTCGCCAGCGCCACGGCGGAATTCGCCTGGAACGGTGGCTGGAAACCCCAGGTGCTGCACTGCCACGACTGGCACACCGGCATGATCCCGGTGTGGATGC
>DAIQNM010000323.1:0-2213 GCA_036788375.1 Cyanobium sp. CTOTU6536
GCGATCTGCAGCACGGTGCGGTTCATCGCCAGGTTGTTCTGCCCGGTGGCGATGATCAGGTTGACGCGGGTGATCAGGCCCTGGTCATCCACCCGGTAGTGGTGGAACAGGGTGCCGCGCGGCGCCTCGCTCACCCCCACCGCTTCGCGGCGGTTGAGGGAGGCCCGGGCCCGCACGTGGGGGTCCTGCAGGCCGGGGTCGTGCACCAACTGCTCGATGCCCTCCAGGCAGGCCACGATCTCCACCAGCCGGGCGTGGTGGTAGGCGAAGGAGGAGGTGGCCACTGCCCCGCAACGCTGGCGCAGTTCGGCCAGTTCGGCATCGGCCCAGGGGGTGCCGATGCGGTCGCAGACGTTGAGTCGGGCCAGGGGCCCCACCCGGTAGATGCCGCCGGGATAGCCGAGCGGCCGGTAGTAGGGGAACTTGAGGTAGCTCCAGGGCTCCACCGCCTCGGCCAGGAAGCTGGCGTAATCGTCTTCCCGCAGGCCATCGGCCACCACGGTGCCGTCGGCGGCGCGGATGCGCAGGCCGCCACCTCCCTTGGAGTCACCCTCGCCCCCATCCCAGCCCTCCAGGTGCTCCCAACGCCCATCGGGCCCCACCAGGCCCATGAACAGGCTGGGGAAATCCCCGAAGCTGCGCTGCTCCCGCTGCAGCGCCCCATCCAGCAGCTGCTTGTAGCGCCCCAGGGCCAGGGCGATGGTGGCCTTGGCTTCGGGCAGCCGCTCCAGGATCCAGGCCTGGGCTTCGGGGTCTAAGGGGCTGCGCACGCCGCCCGGCACCGCCCAGGCACTGTGGATCTTGCGGCCCCCCAACCGTTCGAGGATCTGCTGGCCAAACTGCCGCAGGCGAATGCCGGCGCGGGCCAGCTCCGGCTCGGCCGCCATCAGGCCAAACACATTGCGCCGCGCTGGATCGCTCTCCCAGCCCAGCAGGAAGTCGGGGCTGCTGAGGTGGAAAAAGGAGAGGGCATGGCTCTGACTGATCTGGGCCAGATTCAGCAGGCGCCGCAGTTTTGCCGCCGCCGGCGGGATCCGCACCGCCAGCAGCTTGTCGCCGGTTTTGGCGGCCGCCAGCAGGTGGCTCACCGGACAGATGCCGCAGATCCGCGCCGTGATCCCCGCCATCTCGGTGAAGGGGCGGCCTTCGCAGAATTTCTCGAAGCCGCGGTATTCCACCACGTGGAAGCGGGCATCCACGAGGTGGCCGTCGTCGTCGAGTTGGAGGGTGATGCGGGCGTGGCCCTCGATGCGGGTCACCGGATCAATCACCACGGTGCGGCTCATCGGCTGCTCCTGGGGATGGCAGAGGGGCGTTGGGGGAAGGGCGGTGCTGGGGTCATCCGAAGCGCAGCCCATCGGGCCCCTCCAGCCGCGGCCGCTCGCCCCGGATCAGGGCCTCCAGCACCGCCCGGATCCGCGGCGCCGGCGGCGGGCAGCCCGGCAACCACACGTCCACGGGAATCACCGCATGGAGGGGCAGCACCTGCTCCAGCAGCTCCGGCAGGATCCCGGGCGCCCAGGGCAGCCCCGCCTGCAGGTCGGCCAGCTCCAGGTAGGCCCGCTCCAGCACCGCCGCGGCGCCACCGCCCGGGGCCGCGGCCAGCAGGTTGCGCAGGCCGGGCACATTGGCGCTGATGGCGCAGTCGCCGAAGGACACCACCACCGCACTGCGCGAGCGCACGGTGAGCGCCAGCTCGAGGTTGTCGGCGTTGGCCACCGCCCCCTCCACCAAGGCCACATCCACCCCCTCCGGAAACACCTTCACATCACTCGCCACCGGCGAAAAGACGATGTCCACCCGTTCGGCCAGCTCGAAGAGAAATTCATCCAGGTCGAGAAAGGACATATGGCAGCCGGAGCAGCCCGCCAGCCACACGGTGGCCAGGCGCAGCTTCCTCGGCACTGGCGAGGGATCGCTCATGGCGGCGGCTCCCCCTGGTTGTGCCAGTGGTGCCGATGCCGCGCCTCCTGCAACAGGGCCGCCCGCTCCCGGTGGGGATGTTTCTCGGAGGTGGTGGCGTCGTTGCGGTAAAGGGCGCCGGTGGGGCAGGCATCGACGCACTGGCCGCAGGAGGTGCAGGCCTCCACCGCACCCCAGGGCTGGTCGAGGCCGGCCACGATGCGGCACTGGCTGCCCCGCTCGGCCACATCCCACACGTGGGCGCCCTCCAGTTCGTCGCAGGCCCGCACGCAGCGGGTGCAGAGGATGCA
>DAIQNM010000324.1:0-2122 GCA_036788375.1 Cyanobium sp. CTOTU6536
CCAGGAACTGGTGCAGGGTGGCGATCTCCTCTGCCGACAACGGCTCCAGGCCGGAGTCGCTGGCTTCGGGGCCATCCGGGGTGCCGGTGTCCCACTCGTCGTCTGCGGCGTCAGGGTCGTCCGCAGCGGGGGCGGGGGCTGCAGAAGTTGCCGCGGCCTCAGTACCGGAAGCGGAAACCGAGGGCTGCGGTCGCACCTGATTCGGCTCGATAGTCCGAGGAGTGTTGCCCACGGGAATGCCCAGCAGGCCCGCCAACAGGGAAGCGGTGAGCGCATGCCAGGCCGCACTGCCCTCCTGGGGCGCCTGGGCTTCGCTGAACTCCTCGGCGCCGCCGCGGTGCCGCAGGGTCACCCGCAGCACTTCATGCTCCTCGTTGATCAGCTTCTGGGCGCTGAACGAGAAGCCCAGGGCAAAGGCCGGCGCCGCCGCCTGAACGACCTCCTGCATGGAGGAGTCGGCGATTGTGGCCATCTGGGACTGGAACTGGGCCAGGCCCTCGGCCCACTGGGCGCGGGCCTGCTCGCGGCTCTGCAACAGGGCCTGGTTGAGATCAAAGGCGGCGGTGGGACCTGGCGTCGGCTCCATCCGCCCGCAAGGGGTGGTGGTCATCGAAGGCACTGCGGGACCGGCGCCCGCTTGCCTCGGATATTAGCGGCTCGCTAATCCGAATCTGTAGCTTGCGCAACGCAAGGCATGGCGTACTCCGAACCCGCTCCGGAGCCTTTCGTGCCTGCCTCAGTTGGCACCTGTCTTGGTGGACCACTCCTCCAGCCAGCGCTGCGGCAGCCACGCCTCTCCGTCCCACATGCCCTGCAGCTGCTCGGCGGAATACGGCTCAAAGCCGGCCAGCATCGCCTGAAAGGCCTGCCTCTGTTTGGCTGGCGCCACCTTGGCAGCGGAACTCAGGGCCTCCATTACGCCGATGCCGTGCTGCTTGGCGGTCTGCACCAGCTGGCCGCGCCACTGCTCGCTCAGCCTCGCCGCTTCTGCGGCATCGACCTCGGGCTGGGCCGGCACGGCAGGCGCCTGGTAGGCGCTCGGCACCGGCAACAGCCCCAGGTGGCAGCTCCAGAACTCCGCTGGCCCCCACACCCGCTCCTCGTCATCCACCAGGGGCTTGGCCTGGCTGATCAGATCCTTGAGGGCGCGGGTGCGCACGCCACTGAAGTCTTTGGCGGCTAGCCGGCGGTTGACCTCGGCGAGGGCAAAGAAGCTCTCCGGGCGTGGCTTGGGCGCCTTGCCGTTCTCGAACACGCTCAAGGTGCTTGGGGCCATCACTTCAAAGCCGGCCTCCTTGGCCCACTTGTAGGCCGTGTACTGGGTCCAGTTGTTCAGCTCCCGCCAGCGCCTGAGCATGCGCCCGAATTCCTGACCGGCTTCGAGCTGCGTGGCCTCGATGTACCGGTACTCAGAGCTCATCAGGACTGCGGTCTGGCCATTAGCGAAAGGCTAAGGCATCCCAATCATGACCATGAACCGGTGACGTGCCTGTTTCAGAGCGGTGTGGGCGCTGGCGACCCTGTCTTGGACGCTCGCTTTGGCCTGCCCCGACCAGCCCTGGTGACGGGGTGGTGGACGGGGCGCCGCCCTCTCCGCCGGTAGTGACGGGATGTCTGCACATCCCCCATCGGCACCACCCAGCCGCCGGTGACCAGCGGAGCTGGCCAGCAGGTGGCCTCGCGCAGCAGCCGCTCCAGCTGCTGGCGCTGCTCCGGCTCCAGCAACGCCATGGGCTCGACGATCCGGCTGTCGGGCCCGAGGGTCCAGTCGTCGCGTTGGCAGCCGTAGACCCAATCACGGCCGTCGGCCGCCTGCGCCCAAAGCAGCGCCCCAAGTTGGTCGCGCTCGATCGCGATCTCCAGCTGCCAGCCGCTGGCCAGATCGAGCCGCATCCGGCCCCACCAGATCTCACTCCAGGGCCTGTCCGCCAGGAAGGCCTCTCCCGCCAGCAGCGCCCGCAAGGCCTGCTGGATCTCGGCGGCGCAACAGCGGCTCAGGGGGTGCAAAGCGGGTGACGCAAGCCATTGCCACGGCACCACAACGCCCACTCCCCTGGGGCAATCGGTTTGCCGCAACAGCGGCAATGGCCGGGATGGCGGACGCGGATGCGGCGAAAGCCAT
>DAIQNM010000325.1:0-2115 GCA_036788375.1 Cyanobium sp. CTOTU6536
GGTGATCGAGCACGACATGGAGTTCATCCGCAACCTCGACAGCCCGGTCACGGTGTTGCACGAGGGCCAAGTGCTCTGCGAAGGCAGCATGGAGACCGTGCAGAGCGATCCCCGCGTGATCGAGGTGTATCTCGGCGTTGACGACAGCGAGGACCAGCCATGACCGCCACCCCCATCCCAGCAGCCATCACCCACCCGCCCTACGACGGGGACCAGCTGCTCGCCGTGCGCGAGCTCAACGTCTATTACGGCGAGAGCCACATTCTGCGCAACGTTGATCTCTCGATCGCGCCGGGCCAGATGGCTTGCCTGATCGGCCTCAATGGGGTGGGCAAAACCACCCTGCTCAAAACGATCATGGGCCTGTTGCGCCAGCGCAGCGGCTCGATCCTGTTGGCCGGTCAGGAGGTGTCCGCTGAGGAGCCCCACCAGCGGGCCCGGGCCGGCATCGGCTATGTGCCCCAGGGCCGCGAGATTATTGCCCAGCTCACCGTGCGGGAAAACCTCCTGCTCGGCCTGGAGGCCCAGCCCGGCGGCATCATCCGCAACCGCCACATCGACCCGCTGGTGTTTGAACTGTTTCCGGTGCTGGAGAAGTTTCTTAACCGCCGCGGCGGTGACCTCTCCGGCGGCCAGCAGCAGCAGCTGGCGATCGCCCGGGCCCTCCTGGGCAAGCCGCGCCTGCTGTTGCTTGATGAGCCCACCGAAGGCATTCAGCCCTCCGTGGTGCTCGACATCCAGCGGGCCGTGGCCCGCATCATCCGGGATACCGGCATCAGTGTGCTGCTGGTGGAGCACCACGCCAGCTTCGTGCGGCAGGCCGATTGGTACTACGCCATGCAGAAGGGGGGGGTCGTGGCCAGTGGTCCCACCACCGAACTCAGCAAGGAGATGATCCAGCGCTTCTTGAGTGTCTGAAACCCAGAGGGACGCCTGGCCGTTGGTGTCTGGTGGGCCGTTTGCTATGGATTGGTGGTCCCCACCGCCGAGCCAAGCGATGACCGCCTCCCTACCTGCCCTGCCGCTGCGCCCCTTCGCTCCCCTGCTTGGCCTGGCGATCGGCCTGGCCGGCCTCGCCGCCGCTCCTGCCCGGGCCGAGAGCTGCGACTTTCTCACCCCCGTCGGTGGCAACGGGGTCACGCCGATCGTCACCAAGACGATCAGCACCGGTAACCCCCTGGGCCGTCCCAACTGGAACACGGACTTCTTCGTGACCAAGCCCTACACCAGCTTTAAGCTCTTCTTTACGGCCGATTCCTCGGTGAGCGCCACCTATCCGCTCGAGGCCTACCTCAAGTTCACCGATGGCTCCAGCCTCCGCGTTGCCGATGGCAACTTCACCCCCACCCCCGGCACCGGCGGTGCCAAGCGGGTGCAGGCGGTGCCCGGCAAGGTGGTGAGCCAGGTGAACATCAAGGTGGGCTCCAGCAGCAACATGGCTGCCACCGGTTTCACCTACCGCATCTCCGTGCAGGGCTGCAACTGATCGGCGGGGCTGGGCCGCGACCTGCTCCGGAGCGGTTTCGCCGGATTAGGTGGTTGTTGCAGGAGGGTTTTCCCCCTCCAGCAGCTCCCGCCAGAGGCCTGCCGCCGCGGCCGCCGTCAGCGGGGGTAGCGGCCGGCCATCGCAGCGCTGGATCGGCCGGCAACCCAGGCTGTTGATCAGTAGGGCCCCTTCGCAGTGCGCCAGGCCTTGGGGCTCCAGCCGTTGTTCTTGGGCCACCCCCAGGCTGAGGGCCCGGCCCCGCATCACCCCCGGCAGGCAACCGCTGCTTAGGGATGGGGTGAGCCAGGTTCCTTCCCGCCGTATCAGCAGGTTGGCGGCGGCGCCGCAGCTCAGCTCGCCGCTGCTGGAGAGCAGCAGGGCGTCGTCGGCGCCGGCGTCGCGGGCTTCGCGGCGGGCCTGGATCTGGGCGGCGTAGGCGAAGCTCTTGCAGCGGCTGAGCAGGCTGGCGGGGTTGCGGCGTTCTCGTTGGCTGATGATCGTGCTGAGCGGTTCGAAGCTCGGCGTGGCGGCGGTGAGCTGCAGCCAGAAGCGGGCCGTCGTGGCGTTGGCTGGCGGGAGGTCGAGGCCGCGGCCGGTTGGCCCGGCACTGCCGCGGCTCCAGTTGAGGC
>DAIQNM010000326.1:0-2072 GCA_036788375.1 Cyanobium sp. CTOTU6536
CCCAGTAGCGCTGGCGGGAGATCAGCCAGTCGCGGAGGCGGTATTGCACCTTGCCGCGCCCCCAGCCTTCCGCTTCAGCAGCGGCCGTGATCGCCTCTTTCGCTGCGGCGCTGCTAAGGCCATTGAAGCGGCCCGAATGGATCAGGATGCCGGCTTCGGTCCAGGCGCCTCCCTCGTAGGCATGTTCATCGCTGCCTTCGGGGATGATCACCTGCCGCACGGGCAGTTCGTAGCGACGGGCGAAGAGGAAATCCCGTTGGTCGTGGGCGGGCACGCCCATCACGGCGCCGGTGCCGTACTCGGCCAGCACGTAGTCGGCGATCCACAGGGGAACTAATTCACCGGTGGCCGGATTGCGCACCATGGCGCCGATCGGTACGCCGCGCTTGGGGCTGTCCTCGGCGGTGCGCTCCTGCTCGCTCTGGCGACTCACCAGGTCGCAGAAGGCTTCCACCGCCGTGGCCTGGTCAGGGGTGGTCAGGCGTTTCACCAAGGGGTGCTCCGGCGCCAGCACCACGTAGCTCACGCCAAATACGGTGTCGGCCCGGGTGGTGAAGACGGTGATGGGCTCACCGCTGGCCTGCCCCTCCCCATCCACCAGCTCAAAATCCAGCTCGGTACCGCTGGATCGGCCGATCCAATTGGCCTGCATGGTGCGCACCCGCTCCGGCCAGCCGGCCAGCTTCGGCAGGTCGTCGAGCAGTTGGTCGGCGTAGGCCGTGATCTTCAGGAACCACTGGCGCAGCTGGCGCTTCTCCACCAGGGCACCGGAGCGCCAGGAGCGACCCTCGCCATCCACCTGCTCGTTGGCGAGCACGGTCTGGTCGACGGGGTCCCAGTTGACGGTGGCCTCACGGCGGTAGGCCAGGCCCGCCTCAAGGAATTGCAAAAACAACCACTGGGTCCAGCGGTAGTAATCGCTGTGGCAGGTGGTCAGTTCCCGATCCCAGTCAATCGAGAGGCCCAGCTGCTGCAGCTGCAGGCGCATGGCCGCGATGTTGCAGTCGGTCCAGTCACCCGGTTCGACGCCGCGCTCGATCGCCGCGTTTTCGGCCGGTAGACCGAAGGCATCCCAGCCCATCGGATGGAGCACCCGGTGGCCGCGCATCCGGGCCGAGCGGGCGATCACATCGGTGATCACATAATTGCGCACATGACCCATGTGCAGGTTTCCCGACGGATAGGGAAACATCGAAAGGGCATAAAACGGTTGTCCGCCATCGCCTTGGGGTGTTCGGTCGAGACCCTGATCAGCCCAGGCCTGCTGCCAGCGGGATTCGATCAGTTCGGGCCGATAACGGCTCGCTTCGGTCACGGATCAGTCGAACAGGGCCAGGCCGATCGTGCCACAGCCCGGTGCCCCATCCCGATGCCATAGCCGGGCGATCGCTTCAACCCAGCCCCCGCAGCAGCAGCACCATCTCACGATTGATCAGGACCAGGGGGAGGGTCGGGTCCTGACGGATCGCCAGGAACTGGTGGTCTTGCCACTTGATCGTGCCGGTCACCGTCTGGCCGCCGGTGAGCTCGATGTGGACCAGGCTGCGGGTGCGGATCAGATCCTGCAGATGACGCACGCTCGGGGAGGAGGTATCGAGGCGGGGGGTGCGTTGCTCGAAGAAGCTCTGCATAGGATCGGCTCGTAGCGGCCCAAGGTTCGGTGCTCCAGTTCAGCAAGTATCAGGGACTCGGCAATGATTTCCTGCTTTTCGATGGCCGCAGCCTGGAGGACAGCGAGACCGCCTTCGGTCTCACTCCGGGGCTGGTGCAACGCCTTTGCGACCGTCGCTTCGGGGTCGGTGCCGACGGCGTGATCCTCGCCCTGCCTCCCCGCCAGGGGGGTGAGCTGCGGATGCGGATCTTCAATGCCGATGGCACGGAACCGGAGATGTGCGGCAATGGCATCCGCTGCCTGGCCCGCTTCCTGGCCGACAACGATGGTGATGGCCCTGGTCGGGTCTGGCAGGTGGAGACCCTGGCCGGCCGGATCGTGCCCGAACTTCGGTCCGATGGCGGCATCCGGGTCGACATGGGCCCCCCCTTCCTCGAGCCCGCCGATGTGCCCACCACCC
>DAIQNM010000327.1:0-2059 GCA_036788375.1 Cyanobium sp. CTOTU6536
TTGTGCAGCTCGGCATCGGAGTAGCCCCGCACCATGGCGGTGCGCACCGCCAGGATCCGATCGGGGGAAGGGGTGCGCACGGCGCGCTCCAGCTCGCTGCGCTCCTCGGGAGCATCACAGGCGGGATCCGGCCGGTCACAGCCCCAGCCGGACAGGCCGGTTTCCAGGGAGCGCAACGCCTTCTGGAACGATTCCTCAAAGCAGCGGCCGATTGCCATCGCCTCGCCCACCGATTTCATCGACGTGGTGAGCACCGCTGGGCTGCCGCGGAACTTTTCGAAGGCGAAGCGCGGGATTTTGGTCACCACGTAATCAATCGTGGGTTCGAAGCAGGCCGGTGTGGCGCCGGTGATGTCGTTGACGATCTCGTCGAGGGTGTAGCCGACCGCCAGCCGGGCGGCGATCTTGGCAATCGGAAATCCGGTGGCCTTCGAGGCGAGGGCCGAGGAGCGGGAGACGCGGGGGTTCATCTCAATCACCACCACATCCCCATTGACGGGATTGATGGCGAACTGGATGTTGGAGCCGCCGGTATCCACACCGATTTCCCGGATGATCGCGATCGACTGGTCCCGCAGCCGCTGGTATTCGCGGTCGGTAAGGGTCTGGGCTGGGGCCACGGTGATCGAATCGCCCGTGTGCACCCCCATCGGATCGAGGTTTTCGATGCTGCAGACGATCACCACGTTGTCGGCGGTGTCCCGCATCACCTCCAGCTCGAACTCCTTCCAGCCCAGCAGCGACTGTTCCACCAGGATCTGGCTGACCGGACTGGCCTCCAGGCCGCTCTTGCAGATCCCCCGGAATTCCTCGGGGTTGTAAGCGATGCCGCCGCCGCTGCCCCCCAGGGTGAAGGCGGGCCGAATGATGCGCGGGTAGCTGCCGATCACCTCGCCCACCTGCTCGGCTTCCTCGAGGGTGTTGGCAATGCCGGAGGGGCACACCGCCACGCCGATGCGGGCCATGGCCTCCTTGAAGAGCAGGCGATCCTCCGCCTTGCGGATCGCTTCGAGATTGGCCCCGATCAGCTCGACGCCGAAGCGCTCCAAGGTGCCGTTCTCGGCCAGGGCCACCGCCAGGTTGAGGGCCGTCTGGCCCCCCATGGTGGGCAGCAGGGCATCGGGCCGCTCAATCTCGATCACCCGGGCCACCACCTCGGGGGTGAGGGGCTCGATGTAGGTGCGATCCGCCATGTCCGGATCGGTCATGATCGAGGCTGGATTGCTGTTGACCAGCACCACCTCGAAGCCCTCGGAACGCAGGGCTTTGCAGGCCTGGGTGCCGGAATAATCAAACTCACAGGCCTGGCCGATCACGATCGGTCCCGACCCCAGCAGCAGGATGCGCCTGAGATCCGTGCGGCGGGGCATGGGGTGGAAACTGGCCAAACCTGCCCAGCCTCTCATGGGTCGTGTCAAGCCGTTGGTGCAGGGGGGGAGCACCAGCCTCCCTCCGTTGGACGGCGGGCGGCCATCACCACCGGCCGGCTCCCCTGTGCCAGCACAGGGATCGCTAGGGTGAGTCGAATCCTGAAGTCCCCACCGCCGCCGATGAGCGAACTCCAGCGCCTGAAGGGGTTGCTGCCCCCGGAGATGCAGAGCTGGGTGTTCGTGGAAGCCTCTGCCTCCGTTGATCCTCCCTTGGTGACGATTGAGGAGATCGGCCGCGATGAGATCGAGATCCAGCTCGACCTGGAGAAATGGGATGCCCTCGCCCTCGACCACCGCAACCTGCTGTTTTGGCATGAGGTGGGCCGCATCCAGAACGACGCCGTGCCCCGGGACGGCTGGGAGATGGCGGCGCTTGCCATTGGCCTTGGCGGCGCCATTGGCGAGCTTTGGGTGCAGGACGGCCTGCTGCTGCTGATGGCGCTGGGCCTTTCGGGCTTTGCCGGCTACCGGCTCTATCTCAAGAACAACTCCGAGAAGCGGCTGCAGGACGCCATCGAAGCCGACGAGCGGGCCATCGACCTGGCCTGCCGGTTTGGCTACAGCCTCCCCAATGCCTACAAGAGCCTTGGCGGGGCCCTCAAGGAGCTGGTGGAGCAGACCCGCAAGAA
>DAIQNM010000328.1:0-2007 GCA_036788375.1 Cyanobium sp. CTOTU6536
CCATAGGGGTGATCGATCCAGCAGCGCCTCAGGGGCTCCCGCCGGTTGCTCTGCAGCAGCCAGAGCAAAGACCGCTGGCAGGACTCCACCAGGGCAATCGGATCGCGCTCAGAGGCGCGGCAACTTGAAGACATGAACGGAAGACGCCAATGGGCGCCGCGACGGGACACCGCCATCGCCGCCGCGAACTCGCGTTGAGCCCTTGCCTGCGGCGGAGCATGGAGAGGCCCGGCGCGTTTTGTCGATCCGGCCAGATCACCTGGGCTGGTCAACCCTTTCGCAACGACTTACAGGCAATGCCATCGCGGTTGCGATCGAGGTAGGTGTGGCCTTCCCTCAGCAGCTCCTGGGCCCTGGCGTAGTTGCCGATCTCCTTGCACCTGTAATGGTGAGCGATCGACGGAGCTGAGCCGCTGCTCGATCCCAATCTCCCAGAAGCCGGATTCGAGCCAGCGGAGGTGGTGCTCTTTGTTCCATGCCGCCAATCCCAGGGTTTCTCGATTCCCCCTGGCACGCTCCAGAACCCACGCTTTTGCTGCTTTGCCTGCGCTTCTGCGGCGAGGTAGGCGCCGCCATCACAGGCGGCCAGATACCTGCGGTAGGCAAAGGCTTCGCCGCTGGTGACCATCGCCAGGTTGACCGAACGCCCATCCCGGAATACCTCCGCCACGGTGCGGCCGTAGCGGTCCATGGTCTGGATGCGGAGATTCACAGCGGCACCCAATGGGATGAGCTGCTGCAACTGCTGACGAGAGGCCGCTCCGTAGGGGCGTTGGGCGGTTTCCGGCGCATCGATGCAGGCCAACCGGATCGTTAGGCGCTGGCTGCCCTCCATCACCCGGATGGTGTCGCCATCTCCGACCGACAGGACCGTGGCGGCGCTTGCAGGAGCAGCCAACAGCAGCGCCAGGAGGGAAAAGGGGCGAATCATTCTGACTTCACATAGCCAGCCTTTGGCTTGCCTTCTACGAGGACAGTGTCCAGCGCTGAATCAGCGGTGGGTAGCTCGATCAGTAGCGAGGGCGGCAGAAAGGAGAGTGCTCTCATCTGGATACAGACGAAGCAAAATAATAGCAAATTGTTCAAAATATGCATAGATTGCATAAGTGATCGATCGAACCTATCAGTGCAAGAGGTTGTGGCCTGTAGGGGGCCATGGCCCCCAATGCCCTCAATAGGGCAGCACCTCCAGGATCTCGGGATCCAATGGCAACGGTGGCTGCGCCACTTGCCGCTCAAAAAGGATCTGGTCCACCAGCTCCCCCAGCCGGGGCAGGGAGCGGAAGCAGCAGCAATCGCTGAGATCAACCAGGGCCTGGGAGCCAAGCGACTGGAGATAGGAGCGGCGGGAGATGTGCGAATGGGCCATGAAGGGCGCAGCGCAGGACACAGGCATCAGGGCGGGGCGGGGTCAAGGACCCGCGCAGCGGGCCTGGCCCGATCCTTGAACCGCCCCGCACCATGGAGAGGCCTGGGCGGAGCCTGTTCACTAGGCGCTGGGGCCAGATACCGGAAGCGATCTGGACTCCCTATGAGCCCACCTGTAGTCGTCACTCACTCGGAACCATGCCAAGGTTGTCTCCAGGAGGAAATCCCCCATGACGTTGGCGATCGAACTCACCGCTAGTCAGGCGCTTGCCCTCTCTGATGCTGCCGCGCGGCTCCAGGTGTCCGAAGCCGAGCTGGCCGCCGCCGCCTTTCGAGATCTGGTGGCCCAGCCCCGCGCAGATTTTGATGCCGCCGCCAAACGGGTCCTCACCAAGAACCAGGATCTGTATCGCCGCCTGGCCTGATGCGCTGGCTCCAACTGCTGGAACTCCTCAGCAGAGCGCCTGCGTCCGTGGCGGCTACCGAACGCGACAGCCATTGACCAGCGCTTTCGACACCCGTCCCAGGCGCCCACATTGCGCAACAGACTGCGTAGCAGACTGCTACGGTTAGCTGTGGAACGGCGTTGATCGGATCATCCATGGCGAAATCCGCCTCCCCCGTGCGCCTGCAGGACGA
>DAIQNM010000329.1:0-2005 GCA_036788375.1 Cyanobium sp. CTOTU6536
AGCAGGGAGAGGGCGATCAGCAGCTCGGCCTTGCTGCCGGCCTCCAGGCCGAAGTGCCAGCGGCGGCCGCTCTCCACCAGCTGCTCCACCACGTGGCGTTGCTGGTTGCACTTCACCGGAAACACGCCCTGGTAGCGGCCCCGGTAGGCGTATTGGGCGATGGCGCGCTCGAAGGCGGCGTGGAGCCGCTCCAGCCGGTCTTCGAGGATGTCGTCGAAGCGGATCAGCAGGGGCAGGCCCAGGTTGCGGCCCTGCAGCTCCCCCACCAGCTCCACCAAATCAAGGGAACCACCGCGCTCGCCGCGGGGCTGCACCATCACATGGCCCCGGTCGCTGACGCTGAAATAGGGGTCTCCCCAGCGGTCGATGCCGTAGAGGGCGGCACCATCGGCGGCGCTCCAGGCCGGGCTCGCGCTGGGGGCGGGGCTGGACCCGGGCTGGCCGTTGTCGGCATTGGGGACGGCCGTGGCGCCGGAGGGGTTGGCGAGCACCATGGGGCCCGGGGGAGGTGGCATTGGTGTAGAACCGAATCTAGGGGTTCCGTTCCAGCTGCAGGCTGCGGGTAGGCACCTCAACCGGCTTGGGCTCACGCCGGAGGCGATCGATGATCTGATCGACAGCCTGGCGATCCCGGCCGAGCTGGTGGATGGCCTGATCAGGCCCCTGGCACCCAGTTTTCCAGTCGCAGCCCCGGCACCCTGGCGAATTCACGGCTGTTGTTGGTCACCAGCGGCGCCTGCTGACCGATGGCATGGGCGGCGATCATCGTGTCCAGCGAACCGATCGGTGTGCCCCGCCGTTCGAGTTCAGCGCGCAGCTCGCCGTAGGCCCAGATCATGGCTTCGTCAAAGGGAAGGATGATCAGGGGCGCGAGGAACATCTCCAGGGCCTGTCGATTGCGACTGGAGCCGCTCTTGACCACGCCGTAGGCCAACTCCGCCGCCACCACGCTGCTCACACCGATCTCCCCCATCCGGTACTGCCTGAAGCGCTCCAGAACAGCGGCTGGCCTGGCGTTGATGATGTGGATGCAGATGTTGGTGTCGAGCAGGATCACGGCTGGATCGGCTCGCGTTGCTGCTGGTCTGGTTGGTCGCGCTCGAGCACGAATCCCGGTTCAAACGCCGCCAGTCCGTCCTCCAGGGTCTGCCAGGGGTCATCAATCGGCAGCAGCAGCACACCATTGCCGAAGTGCTTGACGGCCACTTCGCTGCCGCGGAAGCGGTAGTCCTTGGGCAGTCGCACGGCCTGACTGCGGCCGGATTGGAACAGTCGCGCCGTGTCCATCAACGCCCTACGCGGTCAATACCAACGATAGTGACCATTCCAGTCCCTGGGGCGACGGCCGAAGGGCGCCTCCGCCGCCAAGGCTGGATGGGCGCAAGGCGCCCAAACCCGCCGCTTCTCTCGGCTGCGCCGGAGCTCGCTCTGCCGCTTGGCCTGGGCAGCCCAGCGGCTTTCCGAAACAGCTGGCCGCCACGATCAACACACATCGACCCCAGCGGCCGCCCATTTAGCATTCATGTGGTGAATGAAAATCATCCACTCCATGAATGCTCTTCCGCGTTTGGTCAGCGGCGCCCTCGCCGAGCGGTTGGCGGTGATGCCGGCTGTTGTGGTCACGGGCGCCCGGCAGACCGGCAAGAGCACCCTGGCCGAGCAGCTCGTTCAAGGCGAAAGGCTCTACCGCACGCTGGACGACTTCGACGTGCTCGATGCCGCCCGGCGTGATCCGGAGGCGTTGGTGGGAGGTCATGAGCCGATCACCCTCGACGAGGTGCAGCGCGAGCCAGGTCTGCTCAGCGCCGTGAAGCGGGCCATCGATCGGAACCGCAGTGCGGGTCGCTTCCTGCTGACAGGTTCGGCGAACCTGCTCCTGATGCGCCAGGTTTCCGAATCGCTCGCTGGCCGCGCCAGCTATCTCACCCTTTGGCCGATGACCCGTCGTGAGCAGCTCGGGCTGGGGCAGGCCGGCCGCTGGGAGGAGCTGCTCGACACGCCCGAT
>DAIQNM010000330.1:0-2002 GCA_036788375.1 Cyanobium sp. CTOTU6536
CTCCTGCGAATTTGAGGTGCCAGCCCCAGACTTTTACTTTGAGTGAGTCAGGGATGGCCTCAGCCGATAGCCAGGCTCTGAAGGAGTCGATGCAAAGGCATCTCTTCTTCAGTCAGGCCAAGTCCAGCTCCCTGGCCACCAGCCACGACCATTACCGCTGCCTGGCTTTGGCGGTGCGTGATCGACTGCTCAAAAACTGGGTCGACACCGCCGACACATACACCCGCGAGCATGTCCGCACGGCCACCTACCTGTCGGCGGAATACCTACTGGGCCCGCACCTGGAAAACAACCTGGTGAATCTGGGCTTGGTGGAGGCAGCCCGGGAGGCCTGCGCCAGCTTGGGCTTGAGCCTCGAGGAGCTGATCGCCGAGGAGCCCGAACCCGGTCTTGGTAATGGTGGCTTAGGGCGACTGGCCGCCTGCTTCCAGGAGTCGATGGCGACGCTGGAGCTGCCAGCGATCGGCTACGGCATCCGCTACGAATTCGGCATCTTCCGCCAGCAGATCACCCCCCACGGCCAGGTGGAGAGCACCGATCCCTGGCTGGCCCATGGCAATCCCTGGGAGGTGATCCGGCCGGAGTGGAGCTATCCGGTGCAGATCGGCGAACACACCGTGATCGGCGTCGCCTACGACACGCCGATCCTGGGCTACGGCGTAAACACCGCGAACACCCTGCGGCTCTGGTCGGCGGTGGCTCCTGAGGCCTTCGACTTCGCCTCTTTCAACGCCGGCGACTACACAAGAGCCGTGCTGCGCAAGATGCAGGCGGAGACCCTTTCAAAGGTGCTCTACCCCAACGACGAGCTGGACCAGGGCAAGCGGCTGCGTCTCTCCCAGCAGATCTTCTTCGTCAGCTGCTCCCTGCAGGACATGTTCCGCATCCTGCGGGGCCAGGGGCTGGAGGTGACCGACTTCCACCACAAGTTTGCGCTGCAGCTAAACGACACCCATCCAGCCATCGCCGTGGCTGAGTTGATGCGGTTGCTGATGGATGAATACGGCATCGATTGGGATACCGCTTGGTCGATCACCACCGCCAGCATTAGTTACACCAACCACACCCTGCTGCCCGAGGCCCTGGAAACCTGGGGCGTGGAGCTGTTTGAGCAGTTGCTGCCCCGCCAGCTGGAGATCATTTACGAGATCAACACCCGCTTCCTGCGCATGGCCCGGATTCGCTATCCCGGCGATTCCCAAATCCTGCAGCGCATTTCCTTAATTGAGGAGGGCCCGCAGCGCCGGGTGCGCATGGCCCACTTGGCTGTGGTGGGCAGCCACCACGTCAACGGCGTGGCCGAGCTGCACAGCACCCTGCTGAAGCAGAACCTGTTTGCTGATCTGGCCCGGATCTGGCCGGAGCGCTTCACCAATGTCACCAACGGCGTCACACCGCGGCGCTGGCTGGCGGTGGCCAACCCCCCGTTGGCGGCCCTGCTAGATGAGGCGATCGGCGATCGCTGGCGCACCCACCTCGAGGAGCTGCAAGGTCTTGCCGCCTTTGCCGACGACCCTGCGTTCCTGGAGCGCTGGCAGGCGGTGCGTGACCTCGGCAAGCAGCGCCTCGCCCAGTACATGCGCCGCGAGCTGGGGGTGCTGGTTGATCACACCTCCCTGTTTGATGTGCAGGTCAAGCGCATCCACGAATACAAGCGCCAGCACTTGGCGGCCCTGCAGATCGTTGAGCGCTATCTGCGCATCCGCGCCGGTGAAGACCTGCCGCCGCGCACCTTTGTGTTCGGTGGCAAGGCGGCTCCTGGCTATGCCTTGGCCAAGTTGATCATCCGCCTGCTGGTCGGTATCGCCGACGTGGTCAACATGGATCCGGCCATGGATGGCCGCCTCAAGGTGGTGTTCCTGCCCAACTTCAGCGTCAGCCTGGGCCAGCTGGTGTATCCAGCGGTTGATCTCTCTGAGCAGATCTCCACCGCTGGTAAGGAGGCATCCGGCACCGGCAACATGAAGATGGCGCTCAATGGTGCTCTCACGATTGGCACCCT
>DAIQNM010000331.1:0-1975 GCA_036788375.1 Cyanobium sp. CTOTU6536
TCGGCTGGGTGAAATTGCGGATCATCGTGCTGCTGATCAGCTTGTGGGGAATCACGACCATCTCCTGCTCCAAGGTCAGCAGCCGCACCGCCCGCCAGTTGATGTCAATGACCTGGCCCACCACCCCATCCAGTTCGAGCCAATCACCCACGGAGAAGGGACGTTCAAACAGCAGCGCGATCCCCGACATCACGCTGCCGAGGGTGTCCTGCAGGGCCAGACCGATCACCAGCGAGCTCACCCCGAGGGCCGTGACCAACCCGGCCAGATCAGCATTCCAGACGGAGGCGAGCACGAAGGCGGTGCTCAGCAGGATCAGGAACAGGCGGGCCAGATCGATCAGCAGCTTCGGCACCCGCGAGCGCCAGGTATCGGCCTCTGCCTGCTCAAACAGCACCACATTCAGCAGGGACAGGGCCGCATGGATCACGCAGACCCAGAAGATCGTCTCCACGGTCTTGAACAGACGCGTCGCCGGATCGAGGCCGAGCAGATGCTCCAGGAAGAGCAGCAGCACCAGCATCGGCAGGAGCACATTCCGTACCAGGCTCACGGTGTTCGCCACCGCCAAACCCCGTCGCCGCAGGCGGTGGATCACCTCCCCCAGAACAATCGCCAGCAGGGGGAAGCCGATCGTCAGCCCCACACCCCAGAGCCACAGCGGCGTTGTTGCCGTCATGGGGTGGACATCGCCTCGCTACTCACCGGCAGGGAGGCTCTCAACAGCCGCCAGCCCCGCAGCCCCGGCTGGCTGTTCTCGCCAAGGGGCATGGGCTCGAAGTGGTAGAGGTCCTTGAGGCGATGCTGCACCACCTCAGAAACCAGCACGGACCCTGCAGGACAGCTCTGGCTGAGCCCATGGGATTGCTTCACCGTTTCACCCCAAACGTCGTAGACCACCTTCGACTTGCCGACAATGCCGGCGACGATGTCGCCGGAGTGGATGCCGATCTGGATCGCGAGCTGAAAGCCGCGCTCAAGATTGAAGCGCCGCAGGATGCCGAGCATCTCGATCGCGCAGTCGATGGCTCGCTTGTCGTGGTCCAGGTAGGGCACCGAGAGGCCGCACACCGCCAGGTAGCTGTCGCCGATCGTCTTCACCTTCTCCAGGCCGAAGCGTTCGGCCGTGTCGTCGAAGGAGGCCACCAGGTCGTTCAAGACGGCGAGGGAATCGTGGGCACTCAGGGAGGTGACCAGCCGCGAGAACCCCTTCAGATCGGCAAACAGCACGGCCACATTGGTGACCTCCTCGGCGATCTGGGTCTCGCCCCGCTGCAAGCGCCGGGCGATGGCGGAGGGAAAGACGCTCAGCAGCAGCCGCTCGTTCTCCTGGTTCTTGTGGTCCACCAGGGCTGTCTGGGTCTGCAGGCTCTCGACCACGGCATTGAAGGCACGACCAAGCTCCCCGAATTCATCCGGGGAATCCGAGACGGGAATGCTGGCGAGTTCACCGGCCGAAACCCGACGGGCACTGTCGATCAGATGCTGAATCGGCTTGTTGAACAGATGGGCCAGGGCCATCGCCATCAGGGTGACCAGCAGGATTAGCAGGGTGGCGGTGATCAGGATCTGGCGCTGCAAGGCATAGATGGGTTCATAGGCTTCACGGAGATCCATCTGGGAGAGGATCACCCAGTCCAAACCCTTGATCTGCAGGGGCGCATAGGAGCTGAGCACGGCGGTGTTGCGGTAGTCCACCACCCGCATCGTGCCGCTGCCGCCGGCTAGGGCACGGGCGACCGCCGGGCTGGTGACCCGCTGCTGCAGAATCGTGGTGCCGTACTGGCGCAGGCGAGCGATGGCGTCCTCCTTCGTGCCGAGGGAGCGCAACTCGGCGAGGTAGGCGTTGGGATCATGGAGATGGAAACGCGAGGCGGAACGCATCAGGGAATCGCTACCCACCAGGAATGTTTGCCCCGTGCTGCCCAGACCATCCTTCTGCCACGACTGATTGCCGGTCATGACGTTGTTGATC
>DAIQNM010000332.1:0-1935 GCA_036788375.1 Cyanobium sp. CTOTU6536
TGCCGAAGTTGAGGGTGCCGGCGGCGCCGGTGAGCACCTGGCCGGTGCGGCCCATATTGGGAAAGAGGAGCAGCGCCCCGGCCGCGGCCGGCAGCAGGCTGACGCCCTTCTGTTGGGCGGCGGCCACGTTGCTGGCGCGGCCCTCCACGGTGCGGGCGCCCACCACCTCGCCGGTGGTGCTGTCGACCACGCGGATGTCGAGGGCCACGTAGTCCTGGGTTTCCAGCTGCTGTTGGTTGTTGCCGAAGCCCAACAGGCCGAAGTTGCTGGAGGAGCCCTTCTCACTCACCGCAGAGTCGTATGAGGTCACCGTGCCAAGCACGATGTAACGGGCGCCGGTGAGTTGGCCCTTGCGGGCCGCGTTGGGTCCCTTGCGCACCAGGCCGAGTTCGGCCATCTCCTGTTCGGAGAGCACGGCGGCCACGTTTTGACGTTCCACCACCTGCACTTCGCCGGTGGCCTGCAGTTCGTTGGCCAGGGCGTCGGCCATGTTGGTGGCCACCGGGCCCTGCCACCACCAGGTGCTTTGGGTCACCGTGTTCTTGAAGTCGGGCACCGACACGGTGGGCCTGGGCAGGGGGCGGCTGCCACTGGCGGGAGAGCTGGGATAGCCCCCCTGGGCCAGGGCACCGCCCACCGGCGCGACCACGCTGAGCGCCAGCAGCATCGCCGCGGCGGTGGCGCGGCGGCGATGCGGAACCGCAACGAATCCAGGGCGAAGGGGCAGGGCGACCATCGGGAATGGGGACGGACGGGAAGGCCATTCAAGCAACGCCCCACCCGCTGACCACCGGCGGAACTGGCCGGGAAAAGGGGGCTTTGGTATCGGCTTCAACCATTGACGGGTCTGGGTTTGGCTTCACTGAATCAATCCGAATTGGGCTGCGTGCCGCGCCCCCTCCCCCATGACCGCCACCGTTCCCTCGAGTTCTTCCGCCAACCCGTCCCGATCGGCGGCGCGACCCAGCCCGCCGCGACCGGCGCCGATGTTCGAGATGGTCCCCTACGAGAAGTTTCGTGATACCCCATCGGTGCGCTTCTTCGATATCACCGTGCCGACGTCGAATGCTCGCGACCTGGTGGTGCACAGCGGCCCGGCCGTGAGTCCGCCGGATGATGCCGCCACGGGGTCTTGGCAGTTTTACCTCCACCCCCACCAGGAGGACAACCTCCTGGCCCTGCATGGGGGTCGCACGTTTTATCTGGTCAATCTTGGTTGGAACTATCCGTTCCACATCGTGCGGCTGGAAAGCTGTGGCGACATCCTCCGCATTCCCCCCGGCACCTTCCATCGTTCCGTTTCCGATCCGGATGGCTCCCTGGTGCTCAACCAGGCCGTGCGGGACGAGGGGGCCAGCGTGCTGCGCGAGTTCCGCGTCTACAACAGCCACCGCATTCCCCGCCTGTTTGC
This sequence comes from Cyanobium sp. CTOTU6536, assembly GCA_036788375.1. Taxonomy (GTDB): domain Bacteria; phylum Cyanobacteriota; class Cyanobacteriia; order PCC-6307; family Cyanobiaceae; genus Cyanobium. The sequence continues at coordinate 1,412 of DAIQNM010000332.1, forward strand.
CGTCACCTCCCGCACGGCGCCGCTACCGAAGCTCCACGGCGTGAGTTGGTGAGAGCTCCCCTGGCCCGCCCTGGCGGCGGGTCTGGGATGGAGGCAGGTCAGTCGAGGCGCAGGTCGATCGTGCTGTCGCCGGCGCGGCGGCGACCCGTCCAGGGGGTTCCGGCTGGATCCTGGGGCGCTCCGGCGGGATCGGCCAGGAAGGCCGTACCGTCGGTGTTGAGCCGGAAGGCGGAGCCGCCACCGGCGCCGTGGAGGCTGAGCCCCAGGGCGCCATGGGGCTCGATGGCCGGGTGCAGGCAGGGGTAGAGACGCTGCAGGCGGTAGCGCACCGCCAGGGGGTTCCCCGCTTCGGGCAGGGGCAGGGGCCGGCCCTCCAGCGCCAGTTGCCAATGGGCCCGGAAGGCCGGGTTGGCGATGATTTCGAAACGCCGCAACGAGCCATCCACGAAGCGGCTGGTGAGGCCGCCCTCCCGGGGCACATCGCAGATCAGCGGCCAGGGTTCGAGGGCGGGCCGGATCTCCAG
>DAIQNM010000333.1:0-1891 GCA_036788375.1 Cyanobium sp. CTOTU6536
AATGAAATCCGCCGTGCCCGTCACCAGCTGCAGACCCACAGGCGGCAGGCCCCCAGGGGGCAGGCCGCTGATGAAGTGGAGCTCATTGCACTCCCGCCAGTAGCTCAGAGCAAAGACCGACATCCAGGGGCTGACCTGGCTGTGGCTGGTGCCGCTGGGCAGCCAGAGCCAGATGTCGTGGGCGAGGGAGCGCTGGCCCAGCTGCAGCATCACCCCATCGGGGCGGGTGACCTTGCCGAAATGGGTGCTGGCGCCGCGGGAGGTGGTGGAGCCGATGAACAGCGGCGCCGGCAGCTGGATCAGGGGCGGCGGGCTGTCGAGCAGTCCCTGGGGATCGAGCACCAGGTCGTAGTGGCCGATGGCGATGCCGCTGCGCAGCTGGTGGCCGTTGGCGTGGAGGCTGGCGCTGATAGAGGGGGGAAGGCCGCCAAAGCGATTGCCGCTGTAGCCATGCAGCGCCACCGTCTCGTAGGGCTGCTTGCTGGTCCTGGGGAAGATCGCGATCGAGTTCCAGCCCCTGGTGCCGGGACTCTTGTAGAGCGCATGGCAGCAGTCGCGGTGGAGCTCGTCGTTGCCGCCGGTGGTCTTGAGGGCCCAGCAGAAGAACTCGCGGCCGGGGGTGGTGTCCTGGGCGATCAGCAGGATCGCGCCGATCGAAGTGGCGCCCGTGATCGTGCTGTCGATGTAGGCCAGGCCGGCGCTATTGACTGCGGAGTTGCTGTAGGAGCCGTAGCCGCCGTTACTGGTGTTGCTGGAGAAGGTGCTGGCCTTGGCGGAGCCGAACTGTCCGGAGCTGTAGGTCTGGCTCTCGCCCTGGAGGGTGGCGCCGCTGGTGGTGGGGCTCTCGACGTGAAACCAGAGGTGGGCGGGCTCGATCGGGTGGCCGAGCTGCCAGGTGTAGCCCCAGCGGTTGGCGGTGGCATCGGCGTGGGAGCGGATGACGGAGAGGGGGGTATCGGCATTGCCGGGCAGGGCGTTGACGGTCGCCGCGAACGCTCTGAACGCCCCGTTGAGGCGCATGCCCACGCCGGCGGGGTCCTTGCTGGTCCATTTCCAGCTGCCGGCGGGGAACACTTGGCAGAACACCTGATACGTCATGGCCCTATCCCTGTTGCGGCAGGTTCACCGGTGCGGAGCAGCAGGCCATGGGCGCCGATCGCCAGCCACTCGTTGCCATCGGCGGGTTTGTAGTAGCTCATCGCCGCACTGCTCAGGTTCACCGAGGCGAAATCAGGGGGCAGGATCAGCGGCTCCCAGAACTGGGCCGGTTCGTTAGCGCTCTCGTAGTAGCTCCAGTCGGTGGTAGCGAGCACCAGCTCGGCGGGCCGGCGGATCTGCACCGTGATGCTGGTGAGCTCGCGCAGGAGGGTGCGGGAGCCTGCGGGCTGGCCGGAGCGGCGGTTCCAGCTCACCGCCCGCAGTCCGTCGCTGGTGGACGGCGGTGAGGCCGCCAGGATCCAGTTGCCAGAAACCTGATCGCGGGCGATGAGGAGCGGCACCGCCTGGCGGTTGGTGAACCGGTGCTGGCTGTAGGCGAACACGAAGTATTCAGCACCCGGCTCCAGTGACCAACCCACCTGCGCCGTCAAGGGCAATGGCGTGGTGCTCCAGGCTCCGCTGCTGTTGCTGACATCGGCGGCCGGGTATACCCAGCCCTGCTGGGAATCGGCTCCGACGAACGGCTCGCTGTTGCCGATCCCGGGCCTGATCTGCAGGGTGGTGCCGGTGAGGAACACCTCAAGAAGCAGCACCGCCGGAACGCCGCCTGGGGTGCGCTGGGCAAGGGTCGCCTCCACGCGCCAGCCACAGGGATCCGTTGCGGTGGCATTGGGGTTGGGGGTGGTGGCCAGGCGCAGCTGGTGCTGACTCACCTGGGCGTTGGCGGCGGTGA
>DAIQNM010000334.1:0-1822 GCA_036788375.1 Cyanobium sp. CTOTU6536
GTTCATGGAAGGCCGCCAAGCCATCGAGGGGCTAAACGCCACGATGAGCACGGAGTTCGCCAACAAGGCCGACGCCTACAACGACAGCCTGGCGGCCACGAAAGCGGTGTTCGGCCAGATCGGCATGGAGATTGCAGACCAGCTGCTGCCGTACCTGAGCAGCGCGGTGGATTGGATCTCAAGGGTTGGCATCGGGTTTCGGACTTACATCGTCGAAAACCAAGAGCCGATCAGGCAGACGATCGAAACGATCGCTGGCATTGGCAAGTCACTGGGCCCGTGGGTGGTGGGGCTGGGCATAGTGGTTGGCGCCTACAAGCTGCTGACCGAGGCGGTAAAGGCCGCAGTGATTGCCCAGGCTGCGCTGGCTGCGCTGAGCGGCCCGGCGGGCTGGGCCAAGCTGGGGGCGGCTGCAATCGCCACCGCTGGCGCTGTGTGGGCCATCAACGAGGCAACCAAGGGCGCCGGGGATTCAACCACTGCGGCAGCCCTGGAGGCCCAGAAGCTGGCGGCCGGAATGGCCGGCGCCAAATGGGCGTCTGAAGGGATCGCGCCACCCATCGAAAACGCCAAGCTGCAGCAGGAGGCGTTCAATGCTGCTGTGCAGCAAAGCAACTTGCAATACGACACACTGCTGGGCACCATGAAAGCCACAAGTCAGACATTTGAGTTGAGCATAAAAGGAAAACTGGCTGAGTTTACAGCAGAGCAAGCAATCAACAGCGCAGCTAAAGAAAGGTTGAACATTGAACTGGGCACAGCAAAGACTAAGATTGAAAAAATAAACATTATTCGCAAGATAATGAACCTTGAACTAGAAGGGGCAAGGCTTCAGAATGACGCTGCAATTTCCCAAGCTGAATCAGAGGTGACGATTGCAGACCTTAAGCGGCGGTCGGCTTGGGCAGAGTTGCGGAAGGCCGATGCGGCACTGGCGACAGCTAGAGCCATGAGCACCGGCACAGCGGAGGAAAAAAAGATGATCGCCGAAAAAGAAAGAAGTCTTGCTCTTGCAAAAGAATCAGCTAATGCCGCTGATCGTGAGTTTGTGATGATGGGCAGATTGGCCGATGAAAGGAATAGAGCGACTAATGCTCAGTTTGGATTAGCAGAATTTAGAGCAAGGGCCGCAGCAAAGGCCGCGATACTGGAAGTTCAAGCCGCCAACGACCAGATACAAAGAATAGGAGAATACTACCTAAGCAACACCAATCCGGCGGGTGGATCGGTAGGCGGCCAGCAGTACCGCACCAGAACCACGGCAGCCGGCGGCAGCGTGAGCGAGCTGGTGCCCGTCTATGCCGGCGGCGGTTACACCGGTAGCGCCCCCCGCACGGGCGGCCTTGACGGCAAGGGCGGGTTCATGGCGATGCTCCACCCCCACGAAACCGTGATCGACCACACCAGGGCCGGCGGCGGCCGGGGGAGCTCCGTCCCCACCAGCATCACGATCCCGATCCAGACCGGCCCGGTCACCCGGCTGCCCGATGGCACCGACATGGTGAGCATGGCCGACTTCCAGTCCGGCATGCAGGCACTGGCCGCCGGACTCCTGGGGCAGCTGGGCACCCCCGCCGGGCGCATGGCGCTGAGGGGTGCCTGATGGGCATCGCGCAGGCTGCGTTCCTAGAGCTCGGCGATGGTTTCGGCGGCATCTTTGCCCGGTGGCAGAGCTATGCGATTGATCAGCTGGTGACATGGGACTCCCAGGCCTGGACCTATCAGCAGCTGGATTGGGCAGGCATCACCAGCGGCCAGGCCGTGGGTGATCAGGCCAGCATCACCCTGCCGGCGGTGCCATCGGTGTTGCAGCTGACTGAGA
>DAIQNM010000335.1:0-1803 GCA_036788375.1 Cyanobium sp. CTOTU6536
CGCCCCAGCTGAGCGCAGAGGATGGCGCGGCGATCCGGCAATCGGTCGGCGGCGACGAGAAGTTCCGGGCGCTGAGCGGCTGGGCTATCGCCAACCTCAGCGAGACGGACCTAGCCGGCTACAACGCAGCCATCGACTCCGGCAACAAGGAGCTGGCCGCCTTCGCGGTGAAGGCGCTGCAGGCGCAGGCCGCCGCCGCCGGCACTCGCGGCCCACGGCCCCGCAGTGAGCCGCCGCTGGCCAGGGGTGGCCGGGGCCAGGCGCCGATGCGCTTCGCCTCGATCGAGCAGCAGAACGCGGCCGTCGATCGCCGCAATGCTGCCGGCGAACGGCTGATGCACGTCGATCCCAAGTACGCCAAGCGGGTAGAGGACGCGATTCGCAACTCGCCAGATTGGGGTTGAAGTTGTAGCATCAGCGCAACGACTGCTGCACCTGTGTAGTGCTGGCCTCCCTGCGGGAGGGGTCCGCACACCATCCACCGGTGCAATCAGCCGTTACAGCTACAGCGTCTCTGCATCGTTTGGCCCTCTACGGGGGAATCGCTGAACACAGGTTGCAAGAAGCCACGGGCAAACAACCCAAACGCTTTTTGCAACCATGGCGGTCAATGATGCCTTGCTGGCCAGGCTTGGTCAGATCCAGGGGACGGGCGCGGTCGATACCGTGTTCCAGAAGCTGGGGCAATCCGAAATCCTCAACGCGTTCAAGCGCGAGACGGTCTTCAAGAACCTGGTGAAGACCAGGAACATCAAGGGCGGAAAGAGCTTCGACTTCCAGATCACCGGCCGCGCCTCTGCGGGCTACGTGACTCCTGGGGTGCCCCTGCTGGGTGGCCTCAACAGCCCTTCCGACAACAACGTCCGCAACATCGCCGTCGATGGCCTCCTGGCTGCCGACCAAGCGATCTGGGACCTTGACCAGCTGATGAACTACGCCGATGTGCGATCCGAGTACATGGAGCAGTTGGGGATCGCGCTGGCCTGGGAGACGGACAAGCGGATCGCTCGCATCGTCTTCGCTGGTGCCAACAACACCACCGAGCCCCTGGCCAAGTCGATCAACATTGGTCGCGTCGGCTTCAAGAAAACCCTGACGAGCGGCTACGCGGCTGCCTCGAAGCAGGCCAAGGGTGACGAACTGGCGTCCGCCCTCGGCGACATTAAGGTTCAATTCGTCAAGAAAGACGTGGACCCGAGCACCTTGGTCTGCGTGGTGCCGCCTGATGAATACGACTTCCTCAACGAAGGCACCCGTGTCATTAACACGGATTTCAACGGCGGCCAAAGTAACGGCACCATCGCCAATGGCGCTGTTGGCCGGGTGAAAGGGATCCCCATTTATCAATCCAACCACCTGATCCAACCCGCCTACACGCTGCAGTCGTTCGACAAGAACCCCGACTATGCCCAGGACCTCACCAAGTGCAGGGCCCTGATCTTCAGCCGGGAAGCAGTCGGCATGCTCACTCTGCGAGCCCCCAAGTTCCAGATGACCAGCCCCGACGGCGACTTCAACATCCAGTACCAGGCCACCCTTGGCGTGGCCACGCAGTCGATCGGCATCGGCCGGCTGCGGGATGAATGCGCTGCCTGCATCGTGATCCCCTAAGGTTTGGCTGCCGGTGCGTATCTTCTGGCTCGATTGCCTCCTGGGCCGCCACCCAGGGGGCCTTTTTCATGGCAGCCGATAGCATGTGCTCTGCACCGCTGGATCGCTCATGGGCCTGGCCAACCAGTCGGCAACGCCAGGCCGCACCACGCTGCTGGATGCGGTCAACATCCTGCTGGGGGTGATCGGCGA
>DAIQNM010000336.1:0-1758 GCA_036788375.1 Cyanobium sp. CTOTU6536
CAGATCCTCAGGATTTCCTCCTGGATCTCCGCCAGTTCCTCCCAGCCGCATTCGATCGCCAGGTCCCCCCGCGCAATCATCACGCCCAGGGGCCTGGGATAGCGCATCGCCGTCAGCAGCAGCCTGGGAAGGTTGAGAAACGCCCTTCGTGTTTCGATCTTCAGCACAACGGCGAGATCCTCCCGTCCATGGCTTTCGAGTTCCCGCTGTAGCACTTCGATATCAGCCGAACGGGAGACGAAGGAATAGCTCACGATGTCGGCATGGGCGGCCGCGAAGGCCAGATCGGTGAGATCCTTCTTGGTGAGGGCGGGGATTGAAAGCCTGCTGTCTGGGAAGTTGATGCCCTTATCGGCGCGTAGCCGGCTGCCCTTCGGCCGAGCCTGGGTGATTTCTACCTCCACGGCTCCGGGGCTCACTTCCCGAATCAGCCCGGCGATTCGGCCCTCATCAAACAACACACGCTCACCCACCTGCAAATCAGCAAGCACCTCGGGCACGGTGCAGTTGATCGCCCCCTTGATCGCTCCCACCTCTTGGTCAGCGCCGCTTGAGGCCAGCCACAGCCTGTCGCCGCGCCGCAGCAGCACGTCCCCTTCCTGGGCTGGAAGATCGCCAACAACAATCTTTCCAGGACCTCCTTCCTGGAGGAACTCCAGTCCAGTGGTGAAATGGCAGCGTTGATTGCAGCTGAGCAGCAGACCCCGCTGGAGGCGATCCACCACGGTGAGTTCCCGCCAGCGGCCTGAGGAGTCCCTCGCCCGCAGACGATCCCCCATCGTCAGGGAATGCCACCCCTCATTGCGGATCGGCAGCAGATCCACTGGCGCCACATCCGGTTGGCGATGGGGCGGAACATCAGCCCCTTCCATGGGCACAGCCAGGATCCTGGCGCTCTGCAGCAACGTTCCGTATCGGTTGCGCAGGGGTCTGGCGTCCACGACCCCAGGCTGGGAAGGCAGGGCGCCGATGCGGATCTTGGGTCCAGCCAGATCCATCGCGATGCGCACATCCCTTCCGGCGGCTGCGGCGGCGGATCGCACAAGGGTCACGAGGTTGTTCCAAACTTCGGGTCCGTCGTGACCGCAGTTGATGCGGGCGATGTCCATGCCTGCCTCGACCAGTTCGGCGATCAGAGCTGCCTGCTCGGTGGCGAGGGCAGGCAGGGTGACCATGATCGCCGCTGTCCTCGTTCTGGATTCCTCTCCCAGCTGCCCTCCGAGAAGACGCTCGCCATGGGCCTGCATGAGGGCCTGGCCTCCAAGGCTGGAGGGTGCCGCCGAAGGACTCGACGGTTCCGCTGGCAGGCCTTCGAGCTTCTGGAGCACCCCGATCACGGTGGAGAGACTGGCATGCAGATGGCCATCACAGCCCCCCAGGGAACAAAGGCCGGCTTCTCGCATCGCCAGCTGCAGGCCGGGATGGTTGTTGCGATGGAAGGCGATGAAATGCAGCAGATTGATGGCACTGGCCTGGAAGCGCGGAGCGATGGCCGCGAGCGTGGCCTGCTCCTCGATCTCGAAGCGCTCCATGGCATCGCGCAGCGTTTTGAGCTCGTCCAACAGCCGTCGATTGCGTGATGCGGGATCCGTGGCAGGGGCAAAGACTGTCAAGGCTGGGTCTCCATCAGATCGAAGGCCGAATCTGTTGCTCGAGAGGGCAGGCGACGCCAAGGGTGGCAACGCCACCGGTTCACTCTTCCGGTCTAGCCAGGAAACAGTGGCGAGGATCTAATTGTATCCGTAACGCCCTACGAAC
>DAIQNM010000337.1:0-1704 GCA_036788375.1 Cyanobium sp. CTOTU6536
GGCGCTTGGGTTAAATCAAGCTGCCTGGCTGGTTGTTTTTTTCAGGAATCCCTAACCACGTCAAACGACTGCTACTTGTCGATGGAAGCGGTACATTGCGGGAGCTTTCAGCCACTGACGTCAAGCTGCGCAACCAGGCGCTGTTCTGAGCAACGATCGGCGGCATGGGTCTGACAGGAGTCATCCTGGAAGCCACATTTTCTCTGATCCCGATCACGAGCTCTCAGATCAGCGTCGAAACCGATCGCTTCCGCGATCTCGATGCCCTGATGGCGGCCATGGTGGAGGCCGACCATCGCTATCGCTACAGCGTCGCCTGGGTCGACAGCCTTGATCCTCGCGGACGCGGAGTCCTCACCTGCGGAGACCATGCCCCTCTGAGCCAACTTGATTCCTCCCAGCGCGCCGATCCCCTGGCCTACGACCCGAAGGGACTGGCCTCCACGCCCTCGTTCCTTCCAGGTGGGCTGCTCAACAAGCTCACAGTCAGGGCGTTCAATGAGGCTTGGTATCGGAAAGCACCCAAACATCGCCTCGGGGAACTCCAAGCCATCGCTCCCTATTTTCACCCACTTGATGGTGTGCAGGACTGGAACCGCATTTACGGCCCCTCCGGCTTTCTCCAGTACCAGTTTGCCGTTCCCGATGCAGCTCGTTCGGGAGCTGGGCCTGGAGGATCCGGCCCGGCCCCAGGGCCTCGTGCTGCGCACCAAGGCCGACTGCCTCCGCATCTGCGTTGAGGGGGCCGATCCTGCTGATCTGGCCCGATGGAACCATCTACGGCGGCGTCACGGCGGAGCGGATCGGGCGGATCCTGGAGGAGCACGTGGTGGGCGGGGTGCCGATCGCCGACTGGGTGGTGGGGCGAAACCACTTCGACAGCAGATCCCAACCGTGCCTGGATACCGAGGGCTCGCCATAGGGTCACCCTTCGCCTGGCCTGCAGTGTCTCGATCCAGCGGCCTGCGCCAAGCACCGGCACCCCCCGCTCAGCCGCAGAATCGGCCGATGCCTCCCCTCTCGTTTGAGCTGGTTCCCCAAGCCGCCCCTCCGGCGCCGCGGCGCGCCCCTGCCCCCAAGCCCAGGGAATGGCAGCAGCGCCTGATCCAGCTGCTCCGCGCCCGTCTCCACGACCCTGATCCCGCCCGCCGTGATGTGCTGCTCCACGCCGGGCCCGGGGCGGGCAAGACCCTTGGGGCCCTGCTCGGCTTCCAGCGGTTGGAGCGGGAGGGCCATTTGGATCGGTTCGTGGTCTTCTGTCACCGCACCTCGATCGCCCGCCAGTGGCTGGCGGCGGCGGAGCGCCTGGGGCTGAGGCTGGTCGAGTGGGATCCTCGGCTTCCGATCGACGGGGTCCACGGCCTGGTGCTCAGTTACCAGGGGGCGGCCCGCCACCGCGAACGGCTGGAGGAAGACCTGGCCACCGCCTTCCGCGGTCGGCGCTGGCTGGCCGTGGCCGATGAGGTGCACCACCTGGGCCTCGATCCCCTCGAGCCCGAGGCCACCGCCTGGGGCCAGGTGTTCATCCAGCTGGCCGGCAGCGCCGATCTGCGGCTGGGGCTTTCGGGCACCCCCTTCCGCGCCGATGCCCTGGCCTTCTGCGCCGCCCGCCGGATCCGGGTGGAGGAGGGGGGCTGCGTCAGCGAGCGGATCGTGCCGGATCTCTGCATCGAACCGCTGCAGCTCATCCAGACGGGGGATGTG
>DAIQNM010000338.1:0-1551 GCA_036788375.1 Cyanobium sp. CTOTU6536
GCGCTGAACACATAGCCCTCCATCCGGGGCAGGAGTTCAGCCACCAGCGGCTGGAGGCGGTCGGCGTGCTGCTGGAACAGCCAGTAGAAGAGTTTGTCGCTGGCGACCACGGGGAGGATTTCAGCAGCCTCACTGGGCCGACGATGTCACGCTCAGGGGGTTGGCTGGTAGGCCCAGATGCAAAAAAATGAGCAAGGCGTCGGCCAGGGTTACGTGCTCGCTGAAGGGAGGTGGAGGGCCTGGGCGCCGTTGGCGCGAAGGATTGCTAGAAAGTGATCGCAGCGGTCAACATTCGATTCAAAAAGAAAGCTTGGTGCGCCGCCGCAGCTTGACGGAAAAGCCAAAGGCTGCACCTGCGCCGATAAGCGGAAGAGGGCCAGGAACAAGGGTTGACCTAATGCTTAGGTTTGAGCTTCCTTGCAAACTTGCAGGTGCTCGTAGTGGCAAGCCTGGCGCCCCTACCCCAATTCCCCAGCTCTGTCAGCGGCTCGTTCTGCGGCGGCAGGTCCAGCGGGATGGGCCCCGCCGAGGGCATCCACCAGCCGTGCCACCTGCACGATCGGCCCCACATCGTGCACCCGCAGGATCGAAGCCCCCGCAGCGATCGCCTGAGCGCAGACCGCCGCGGTGCCCCATAGCCTGGCGCGGGGCCTTGGTTCGTTGAGCACCGCGCCGATGAAGCGCTTGCGCGAGGGGCCCACCAGCAGGGGGAAGCCCTCCGCGCACAGATCAGCCAGGCCCCGCAGCAGGGCCAGGTTGTGCTCGGTGGTCTTGGCGAAACCCAGCCCCGGATCCCAGATCAGCTGGGCTGCCTTCACCCCGGCGGCCAGGGCGCGCCCGGTGGCCGCCCGCAACTCCTGGCGTACCTCCACCACCACATCGCCATAAACCGCCAGGCCATCCATGCTTTGGCTATCGCCACGGTTGTGCATCAGCACGTAGGGGCAGCCGGCCTCAGCCACCACCTTCAGGATCTGGGGATCCCGCCGGCCGCCGCCCACGTCGTTGATCCAGTCGGCCCCGGCCGCCAGGGCTGCCTCGGCCACGGCGGCCCGGAAGGTGTCCACCGAAAGCACCGCTTCTGGATAGGCCGCCCGGATCGCCTGCAGCACCGGCAGCACCCGCTCGATCTCCCGCTCGGCGCCGATCTCCTCGGCGCCGGGGCGGGTGCTTTGGCCCCCCAGATCGAGCAGATCGGCACCCTGGGCCAGCATCCGGCCGGCGGCCCGCACCGCGCCATCCACCCCGTGGAGCCGCCCCCCATCACTGAAGGAATCGGGGGTGAGGTTGAGGATGCCCATCACCAAGGTGGGGCTCCCCGCTACCGGCATGGAGCGGCCCCTTTGCAGGCTCGCGGATCTGCCCATCACCTCGCCCACCGCCCTGATACTCAGGCCGCCACCGGCACCTGGTAATCGGCGATGCGGGCGAAACTGATCGGATCGAGGGAGGCACCGCCCACCAACACCCCGTCGATGTCGCTCTGGGCCATCAGGCCGTCGATGGTGGCGGGGTTCACCGAGCCGCCGTACTGCACGATCACATCGGGGT
>DAIQNM010000339.1:0-1544 GCA_036788375.1 Cyanobium sp. CTOTU6536
GCCCTTAAAGGCGATGGTGTGGGTATCGGTGATCCCGATCGAAATTGTCGAGCCGCGGGTTACCTGATCGTGCGTGATCACGCTTTCGTCGGCCGTCTGCGTCGAGAGGGGGGCGCCGGTGACGTTGAGGAGCTGGATCGGCTTGCCGGTGCCATCCAGGTTGTAAACACCAGTGGTGACGGTGCCGGTATCAACCGCGCTGGTGATGTTGCTGGCGGTCAAGGCGTAGGTGAAGGTGGTCGTGCTGGGCGCCGTTGCCACGGTGAAGGTGCCATTCACGGCGGTGGCCGTGGTGGCGGCCACTTTCGCCCGATCGCCAGCGACCAGTCCATGGACGGCGCTGGTGGTGATCGTCACCACGTTGGAGGCGAGCGCCACGTTGGTGATGGTCCGGGTGGCGGAGTTGATCAGGACTTCAAAGGTGGACCCTGTGCCGCTGGCGGTCACGGTGGCGGGGCCGGAGATCGCGTTGGCGGCATTCAGCCAAGTGCTGAGCTGCGCCCCATTGCTCGCCGCCGCCGTGGCGGCATCCTCCAGGGTGATCGATGCCATCTGCATCGGCACGATGAAGTGCGCAATGTCAAGCGCGGCGGCGTAGTCAATGTTGGTGGTGGGCATGGCAGGGGGGTCTCTGCCGTCAGTTTTCCCGGCTGCTCATGGCCAGCACCGCGCCGGCCTGCGCCGCGGCGAACGCTCGCCCCTGCACCGCATCGGCCGGCACCCGCAGGGCCACCACTTCCCCGGCCTCTGATGCGAACTCCCGCGCCTGCCCCACGGCGCTGGCCTGTGCCACAAGGAACCCGCCCCAGTGGCCTGCATCCACCCGGTAGGGGGCCAGCAGGATCGCATCCTCAGCCGCCCAGCACAGGCGCGGTGGTGGGGTGACACCACGGCCTTGGGCCTCCAGATCGGCCAGCCATGGGCCGTCGAGCACAAACCCCGGCAGCAGGTTGCGCTCCAGCAGCTCCAACAGGGCGGCGCCGGCCTCGCTCGGGGGGCGCGGCGCCTCGGCCACGTCTGCCCAGAAGCAGAACTCCCGCAGGCTGTAGGGCTCGGGCCGTACCTCGCGGTTGCGGTTGGTCTCGGCGAGGATCAGGGCAATCTGGGCGATGCCCTTCTCTTCCCGGTGGAGGCGATCCCGTTCGGCGCGGTGTCCCTCTTCGAGCGCCTGGAGGACGTAGCCGCCGGGGAGCTTCCCGAAGTGCTCGCGGCTGAACTCGGGGGCTCCGGGCCAGAGCCTGCGGCAGTCCCAGAAGGCGCGGGCCCAGTCGGGTCGGTCGCAGTCAAGTTGCTGACCTCCTGCAACTTTCCCAGGGCCTCCTCCAGCGCTCGCATCTGCGCCGCGGGATCCTGCTGCTGCCCGGCGCCGGCCAGCTCCTCTTCCTGCTCGAAGGCGTAGACCAGGCTCAGCAGGGGGGCGGGGAGCTTGCGGGTCTGCTCATCGGTCCAGGCCGGCTTGATCCGGTTCAGGATCACGGTCACGGACCGGATCACGACACGGTTCGTGATGGCCCTGGCCTCCTCCAGGAAGGGGCCGATGATCC
>DAIQNM010000340.1:0-1544 GCA_036788375.1 Cyanobium sp. CTOTU6536
CCCCATGGGGAAGCCCTGGGGGAGCGGGCCGTGGCCCTTGTCGATTTCAGATTATGTTTTGGATTGCTGCCCGTTGCAGGTGGATTAGGGGAGCAGAATCCATGGATTCGCGCCTGCCGAGTGGCCCGCCTGGAGGCTCAGCTCTCACTGCAACCAGGTGCAGAGAACCATCGTCAGGCCCTTGACCAGCTGGGTCATGAATGGGCGGCTGAGCTCACCTGGCTGGATCCCCGCAATGCCTGCCTGAGCCTGGCAGTGGGTGCCCCAGTGCCATGGCGGTGCAGGTGTTGTTTGAACTGCGTGACCCGGATCAGCTGGGCGTGCTGGTGAACAGCCGTGAGGGAATGGGATCAGGCGCCCCGCTCAGCCATGACGTGCTGGAGCAGGTGTTGGATCTCCTGATGAGGCTTCTGCCCGGGGCAGCTCTGGCCTATCGCTCGGATCGCGATGGCCCGATCCGGCAGAGAAATGGTCAGCGGAACCAGACCTGAGCAGCGGATTTCACAACCTTTTCCACAGGCTTTCCACAGGAAGCGGCGCGGCAGAACTTGCCGCGGATCAACCAGTGCTGGAAGTGTCGGGATTCCCACACACAGCTGAGCTGCGGGGTCGCCGCCGGCCTAAAAGTTTGCGGCCTTTGAGATGACTGGCGATGGGCACTGCTTTTCTGGAGGCCAACTTGGACGTTGTCGATCCCGTCCACGCCACGTCCATTGCCCAGGAACCGCTGGTTCTGCAGATCGAGCCGTCAGTGTCAGAAGGCCGACTGCCGTCCTGGTTCTCCCCAGGCAGCCTGGAGTCCATGCGGCCGTTGCTGGAGACGTTCACCACACTCAAGCCCCAGTCCCTCGAGCAACTGCTGCCGGCGTTCGGCATCCTCGGCCTGGCGGTGGTAGCCGGTGTCGGCCTCAAGATCACCGCTGCGGTGCTGGTGAGCATCGATGAGCTGCCGATGCTGGGTCGGCTGCTGCAGCTGGTGGGTCTGGTTACGGCGATTCGATTCCTCTCTCGCAACGCCATGCAGCAGCAGCAGCGTGCGGCGCTGCTCGCCAGGATCCAGAAGCTCAAGCTGGATGTGTTGGGCTGATTGTCCACCCGCCTGCAACAATCACACGCCCCTGGCCAGCAGGATCGTCGATGCCTGCAAGTCTTTCCACAGGTCCTGATGGCCAAGAGCGCAGTAGCGGTTCGGCAGGGTTGTGAGCGGATTTTGGTGGTCGATGATGAGCCGCCGATCCGCAATCTGATCGAGACACGCCTGCGGCTGCACGGCTACAACGTGGTTGTGGCGGGCGATGGCGAAGAGGCCGTCGCCTGCTTCCGCCACGAACCGGCAGATCTGGTGATCCTCGATCTGATGTTGCCGCGTCTGGATGGCTATGGGGTGCTGGAAGCCTTGCGGGCGATGAGCGATGTGCCGGTGCTGATGCTCACGGCCTGCGACCGCGTGGCAGACCGCATCCTGGGGTTGGAACTGGGCGCCGACGATTACCTGATCAAGCCGTTTTCGCTCAGCGAATTGGAGGCGCGGATTCGTTGTCTGC